>NZ_CP045292.1:1595045-1914054 GCF_009363055.1 Flavobacterium haoranii
CCATTGGGTTGAGAAAACATTACCCCGCTAAACTCAGGAATAATATCACTGGTAAATCCGTGGGTAGAAATTAATAGATTTTTATATTGCTTTAATTCTCCTGAAGCATTTGCTTTTTTAAAATTACTTTCACTCATATCAAACCCTTTATAGACTTTAATATCGCTAGACAAGTTGCCTACAAATTCTACTTCCTGTAATGTTCCTGCCAAATAATTAGCGCCTCCAAAACCTAGTGCTTCTAATTCGGGTTTAAAATTGTAAATTCCTTTGCTAATTTTTTGATTTACAGCATCAGAAACTTTATAGAAATCTTCAATTCCTCTGACCCTTGGTTTTACATTTCCGGATGGTTGATATTTTGCTCCTCCAAATGCTAAAACAGATTTTCGATTAGACGAATAATTTCTGTTTGCAATAATTTTCCAAATAGTGGTATTAGGAATATATCGAACGTCATGAGTTGAAACAAAATACTGATTTTTGGGTGATAAAAAGGTTTCAAAAGGTAAATAATTTAACTCGGCTGAAGCGCTAATTATTACTTTAGAGTAGTTGTTTAAAACATCTTGAACCGGTTGTAGAGTTAAATCGTACCAAAGATGTAGAAAATCGTTTTGAACATTTTGCAACTGTGGATTTTCCTGTTCTAATAATTGACGTGTCCATTCGACAAGCATCACAAAATCATCTTTTTTATACGCGGATTGCTTAGATGCATAACGCACTAATTGACCGTCTTTATAATCGACTTGTAAGTCTTTCATATAAGGATTTAGTTGGGCTGGTATTTTTTTAACTTTATCAGTATATACTTTTTTTAATGCCAGTAGCTGGTCAATTGGATAGTTGTAACGAATTTCAGCTTTGTTTTTTGTAATAACGGTAATAATAATTTCACCCGGTTGACCAATAGTATAGGTTAACAAAACCTCATTTGGTTTTAAAAGATTTTGAGCATCAACAATAGTTGCTGTAGTTAGATTACTATTTAACATTTCTTTTAAGTAGCCGCTTCTGCTCTGCTCTTGTAATTGAAATAGTTTTTCTACATTATTGGTTTGCTTATAACTCATTATCAGCCCGGTGTAAACTCCCGAAATATCATTCATATATTTCAGCTTTTGTTTAGAATTAAGTGTACTTTTAACTTTTTCGGCTAAAGCAATGCTTTTTTCAAACTGGATAATGGCGTTCTTATAATCTTTATTATTGTAAAAAATAAAACCCAAGTTATTGTATAAATTTTGTGCATGATCAAATACCTTGTCGGAGATATAACCTTGAGCAGTTTCTTCCGTAATTTTTGCAGCATCAGTATATAAACCCTGTTTTGCTTTTATAATGATATAATTTGAGTTAACTTCTCTGCTTAAATCTTTATCGTTAATACTTTTTGCTAAATTGAAAGCTTTGGTAAGATATTCACCTGCTTTATTCATTTCGGGTTGTGGTCCGTCTAACAAATAATGTGCTCCGATGGAGTTGTAAGCTTTCGCTTTATAATAGTTATTGTTTAAAGCGTTTGCCGTTTGTTCTAATTGATAAGCCATTTGTAGCTTTTCTTGTTCTTTATCTCCAAAATTATCTAAAACATGAATTTTATGCAATTGCATGTTTGCTAATTGGTAAGAAGAAAAACCTAAATTTTGATATTCCTCTAAAGCAGCATTAATGTCTAAAAAAGCACCTCTTTCGTCAAAACTATCTCTTTTTAAAATAGATAAGAACCAATAAGCATAACTTCGTTGCCAATATAATGCTTGATTTGCTTTTGAGTTATTTAAAAAGGTTTCAAATTGCTTTTTACACTCCGTTATATTTCCTTTAGCATAAAAACTTGTAGCTTTTACCAATGGAGCTAACTTTGAAATTAAGGGATTTACAGGTTGTAACGTATTGTATTTTGCAGCCAACTGATCTATTTTATCACAAGGTGTTCCTTTGATAGCTTCATTGAAACATTGATCGAATTGTAAGGCTAAATCTGGATTATTATACGTATGAAATATTTTGCTGTATTTTCCTTTTAAAGACGAAATATCTTTACTCAGGAAATAGCCTATTACATCCATATCTTTAAAAATCGCATCCGGATTTTTATCTGTATTCAATTGAACTGCAAAATTCAAACTCTTTTCAGCTTCGCTTACATTGTTATTAAGGTAGTGAATATAGGCTTGCGTATAATAAGAATAAGGTAACAAAGGCTGGATATTAAGCGCTTTGTTAGATTCAACTTGTGCTTGTTTTAAATTTCCTGAACATATATGGTAATATGAATTTAGATAATATCCAGCAAATTCATCCGGAAAGTTCAGTATTAACAATTCACTACCTTCTTTCATTTTTGGAAGGTTTTTATTGTTGTAACCTTCCATAAAAACAGCATAATAATCATTAAAACCATTGGGCTGTGCAAAAGAAAAGCACACAACCAAGAGAAATATTGAAGCTAAAAAAGATTTCATAAAATTAAAGTGGCGTTTTAATTACATTATCCTCATAATATCCTTTTTCAATAATATTTCCATTTTTATCAATTTTGAAACCTAAGCCTTCTTTGTAATTTTTATGCCAAAAACCTACATATTTACTTCCGTCTTCATAAAAATATACGCCAAATTCTTTTCTTAAACCTTGAATATGTTGTCCCATGTATTGTTCCCCATTTTTCCAAACTTGAATTGCAGGAAATGATCTTTTTGAAAACAGAAAGTAGCCAACTGCATAAGAGCCATTATCGTACTTTTCCACATTAAATCCGTTAAATCCATTTGAATTTTGACCATAACCATAATCGGTCACTTTTGCTTTATAACCATTTGGATCTTCCTTATCATTTGCAAATTGCTTTTTCCATTCCACATTTCCATTTGCAATTTTAAAAGCAGGTCCGTCTTTTTGATCTTTTCTATAGGTATACAACTCAATTGTTCCTTGTTGTTTGTTCATTTCAACTAAAGTCCCGTCTTTTTGATGATCTTTATTATAATTTACATAAGTAGTTTTACCGTCAGTATGTAAAATCATATTAGGACCTACTATGAGTCCGTCCATTCTAAAACCATAGGATACATCTCCATTTTCTGCAGTAAAAGTTTCAAATGAAATTAATCCTTTTTTACCTCTTTTTTTCCGGCTTGGTTACCAAAATTTTGCTGTGCAAAACAAAATGAGGTAAAAACTAAAACAACTAATTGAGCAAAATTTTTCATGTTTTCTATATTTTCTATTTAATGATAAAACTATTCCAGAATGAATTAAAAAAAATAGGGCAAATGCCCTATTTTCAATAGTCTCACAATTAAATTGCAAGCCCAAACCACTTATAACTATTGTAATTATTTATGAAAACTATTATTTTAAATTGTATGTATAGATTGTTTTATCGTTTGCTTTATAGAATAAATATCCACCTGTTTCATCAACTTCATATTCTGGTTTTTTATCGTTCAAAATAATTTCTTTTTCTACAACTCCAGAATCTTTATTCACTTTTACTAACCCAACACCATCATTTAATTTTGTTAAAATAAATTGTGAATTTTCTGTGGCAGCAGTTGCTTTAAAACGTTTTGATAAATAATCGAAAGAAGCTCCTGCAATTCCAGAGAACATGTCGGCAGCACGTTTAGCCTCTTTCCCATAATCGTTATAAGAATCCAAATCATTCATACTACCAAAACCAGTACGATTTGCTCCTGCAGCAGCACTCATAGAAACCGCCATAGTTGTTGACGCTACCGCCATTACACCTCCCATAATCTTGCCGAATGTACTTCTTCCTGGCGATTTATGATATACTTTATAGCTTTCTGAACCATTGAAATCGTACATTGCCATGTTTTGACTAGAAGAAAGGAAAATTCCGCCATTTCTTATTTGCATTGAACTTGGATCTTCTTTTTCTTCAAAATTACATTGCGCAAAATCAGTAACATTACCAGAGTTTGCATCAATTGCCATTATTTTACCATCGGCCGCAATCATATAACGATTGTTTTTACTATCGTATGTTGAAGCTACAGATGAAGCTCTTTTATATTTTAATGGTTTAGACCAAACTTGGTCTCCAGAAGATAAATTCACAATATTCGCATCTTCTCCCGTTATATAGAGTAACCCTTGAGGTGTGTGAGCCATTACCATAATGTTTTCGCCTGTTTTTAAAGGCTTTTTAAATAATGGGGTTCCGTTAAAAGCAATTTTATTAATCCCACCTTCATACAAACCAAATAAAATTCCGTCATCCATAATGTAGAAATGTTGAACATATCCATTTGTTTTTGGTGCTTTTTCCCATAAATCTTCTCCAGAAGATGCACTTAAAAAAGCAATGTGACTTTGTTCTTTTGCAGCCATTAGTTTGCCTAAACCTTTCTCTCCAGAAGGCTTAACATTACTCACAACTGCAATTCCTTGTGGTAAAATTTCAAAATTAGAAACAATCCCTTTTACTTTTCTATCATCTGCCCATAAAGCCGCACCATCTTTATCTCCAATTTTGTGAATTCTTGTATTATTGCCGTTATTTACACTTTCAAAAGCATAAATTTCTTTACCTGTTTCGTCGGCAACCATCCAAGTAACATCTTTTATTTTGCTTTTCCATAATTCAGCTCCTGAATTTGACATCGCAATAATACCTTGTGCTGTAGGAACTAATATCGAGTTTTTTAACAATAATGGTGTTCCAGTAACACTAAAATCTTTAGCCATTCCTACGCGACCAGGTTTGTCTAAGAAAAATGAAAAATCGTTTTTACCACTATCTAAATCATACACCGCTACTTTAGGAACTTGGCTTTCAAATTTTGCATCACTTTTTTGCAATCCACTTACAACTAATTTATTCTGCGGCAACATTACATTGCAAGTATAAATTTGAGTCCATTTTAAATCTTCAGAATTGAATAAAACTTTTCCTTTTACATAATCGAAAACAGCTCTTTTTGTTTTACCAATTCCCGAAAAACTACCAGTAGCTCCTTGTGAAACCACTATGTAAGGAGTCATTGGAATAAACTCTGTTTCTTCAGGTTTTAATTGACCAAAATTGTTGAAAGTGAATATAGGTTTAGATTCATTAGGGTTTATACCTGCTAATCCATCGTTTGTAGCTACAACTAAGATACCTCCAACAGTTAACGTCATTTCGTTAATTTTTGCTCCTAAATTATAAGTATTTTCAGGAGCCTCAGCTTTTTGTGCATATGTTGTACAAATTGACATCAATATTGAAAAAAGCATTAATTTATACCATCTATTTTTCATAAAATACAAGTTTATAAATTGTTAAAATTGATTTAATAGCATTATGTAATTGTAAATATTCAATAATAAGAGAACTCCAATAAAAAATATTAGAATAATTTTCCAATTAATTTTATTTATGGAGTTCATAATTTATTTGATTAACATTTCAGTATCTTTTGCTAAACTTAAATTCAAAGCATTTTTGTATAATTTTAATGCTCCTACTAAAGATTTTTGGGTAAAACCTCCTTCAATGAAGAAATAATAATAGTAACCAATATTATTGGCTTTTTCAGAATATACAATTTTAATAAGCGCTACTTCTCCATTAATCTTATTCATTAATTCTAATACTTTTTCTTTACTAGCGCCGTCAACAATTTGGTAAACACCAGAAAGAGTAACATATCTTTTACTTGGATCAATATCTACAAATACAGAATAAGAATCTTTTACTTTTATATAAGTATCTGCTACTTGTTCAACTTCAATATACGCATTTTCAAAAGTCTCTTTTAAAAATTGAGGCGTTACTTCATTTGCTTGAACCAATCGTTGAGCAGTTGCTTCAGTTGATAGTAAAGCAATTATAAAGAATGAGAAAATAATAACTTTTAAAGTTTTCATAATGTTTAAGTTTATAGGTTTTTATAATTTTAAGGTAATCGGCTTTATTTAAAAATATTAATAAGTGGTAATATCTACGTTGAAAGAACCTTCTGTAATGTTCTTTATAGAACTGTCATTAGGGTTTTTACAAGTAAATTCAAAAGTTCCAATAGCTTTAGAATCTGTTAAAGTTGATATTTTTACCTCACCTCGAGCCGAATTGTCATCATAAGGTGCAGTCCAAGTTTGCGTGTCCATAGGACTTGTTGCATTACCTTCAATATAGCTCACAACATTGTAAACCAAAGCACTTCCTCCTATTTCATAAGTTCCTTCTCCATCAACAGCATTTAAAGTAATTTGAAATCCTTTACCATCCATGTTTGTTCCTTGAAGGGTCAAAGCAAAAGTGCCAGTACCATTATTAACTTTTGAACCTACTGTTAACATTTCTGTAGATGTTAGCCTTGTTCCATTAACTTTAGCAGTTATTGTTCCAGATGCAGCATTACCTCCAGAACCGCCATCATCATCTTTTGAACAAGAAATTATTGATACCGATAATGCCAATAATAAAGTAATCCCAATGTTTTGAATTTTTTTCATAATTTATAGATTTTGTTAAACTTTTCAGTATCACAAAATTTGTTTAAATTAAATCATGAAAAAATAAGGCAATTGCCTTATTTTGATTCAAAAGACAATTGAGGCAATGAAATTTGAAGGTTTTGTATTTTATTTTGAAGATTTTTTAAAAACTTTTGATGCGCTTCAGCATCGGGATTAGATGGTCGATGTGCCAAACCTTTTTGGATCTCTTCAACTTGTTTCATTACAGCAATGGTTTCCGAATGGAAATAACTTTGTGAAAACTTTTCCCAGATATAATCTACTGCTTGCTGATTAGGATGTAACATATCGGTTTCAAAAAAACGATAATCACGAAGTTCATCCATGACAATTTCGTAGCTCGGAAAATAGCCGAAAGTCGAAAGTTGAAAGTCGAAAGAATTGTGCAATGCAGAAAACAAATTTCCTTTACTCACATTATTTTCGAAAAAACCATCTTTTGTATGTCGAACAGGCGAAACTGTAAACACAAATTTCACATGAGGATTTATAGATTGAATAAGTGAAACTATATTTTGTAAGCTTTCTTGTATTTGTTGTGTTGAAAGTAGTTCTTTTGTAAATTCTTTTTGAGGAACTTTATGGCAATTAGCAATAATGCTACAATTGTCAGACTGAGCTTGTCGAAGTCTATATACCCAACTTGTACCTAATGTTATTAAGCAATGGGTTAAGTTGTTTATTTGTTTATTCGTTAAGTCTATTATTTGATTTAAATTATCTAAAAATTCATCTTTATTCAAATTTGATAGTTTTGAATGCACTTCATAGCTATGCCATAAATCATTGTGAAAGAAAATATCTTTTTCGGTAAAATAATTCTTTTCTACTACTCTTTTAATCAACTTTTCTAAAGAAACTGCATTAAAAATAATTCCGAAAGGATTTATAGTTGCTTGGAATTTATAATACTGAAATTTTTTACCAATATTCTCTGAAAAACAAGAACCTAATAACAAAATTTTTGAATGATAATCAATTGGAAAATCACTTTTTAAAATTGGTATTTCAGTTCTGAAATTCATTTATTTTAGACTTTAGATTTTTAGATTCTAGATTTCAAAAATAGTGATAAAAAGAAAACCCGATAATTAAAAATTATCGGGTTTCTTATATTTTTTAAATAATTTATTGATTATAGAAATATTGTGCATTTGTTACTTCAAAACTAGTTTCTACTGAAGTTGCAGGATAGTCATTACTATTATATGTATAAGTAGTTGATATATTCTCAGAAATATCAGTATAAACTTCTTGAGTTACATTATGGAAAACTCCAGACCCTTCTTGATTACAAATATTTATTTTATCAAAACCTGTTACATTCTTAAATGGATTATTCATATTGTCATATGTATATGTAATTGTTTGTCCATCCGAAAATGAAAATTCGTTTACTTCACCATTTAAAAAAGTAACTGTTGCAGTTTTGTCAAAATTTGTTTGCGAAACAGCATCACCATAATAATAATTTATCAACACTGTTCCATTAGAGTTATAAGTATATGTTTCCCTATTTCCCCAATCTGTATCAATATTATCAACAATAATATAAGTGGTTACTCTTCCACTCGCATCATATTGATAAGTTTCTGTTTGTAGCAAAGTATTAGATTCATAATATTTTACTTGTGTTATTAAATCATTTGTATAAGTAAATTCGAAACGTCCCTCATCATCAGTCATTCTTATTAATTTGGTTCCTGAATACTCATATTCTGTAGTTAAAGTAGAATTATCTTCAAAAGTTTCTATTAACTTAGTTAATAAAACAGGAGTTGAAGCACTTTTTGAAGAATCATCACTAGAACATGATGTCATAAACATTGCCAAACCGGCAGCTAATAGAAGAATTTTTTTCATAATTTTAAAAAAGTTATTTTATGCGAATTAAAAGAAAAAAAGTATTTAATAAAAGTACTGTATTTAATTATCTGTATCTAAATAATAAACTTCCACAGAATAATTAGTCCCATCAGTAGATTGTTGAACTGTCATGGAATGTTCTTCAACATCAGTAAACTTTAGCCAAACTGTTGGAATAGTTTGTCCTAAACCTGTTAAATTTTCTATTTTAAGAATTGAATTCTGCTCTATCCAAGTCCAACTACCTGATCCTGGTATGTTAGTTCCTAACAAATTTACAACTTGCTGATATTCTCCATTAGAATTAAAATAAATATTTCCAGCGTAATTGTTGGAATCATACCACCATTTATCTAAAATGGAAATAGAAGAAGGAGTTGAGTTGTTGTCATCATCACTAGAACATGATGAAAAAAATAAAACCAAAATGGTTGTAGCTAATAGTAACGTTTTTTTCATTTTTATTAATTAATTATACTTTGAAAATGTTGTACGATAAACGTACGTTCCTTCGCTAGTTTGAATTGTTTGTTTTAGAATTAATTCTGTAGTTGTTAGTTTCTCAACTATATAAATATATTCATATATAGAAGGATCAAAATTTGTATTTGAAATTGTTAATTGATTTCCCTGTAATTCCCATAATGATGGTTCAACTTCAACCAAATTACAAGAATAATCATATCTATTAAAAGTAAGACTTCCATTATCAAAAAACTCCTGAAAATCTTTTCTATCATTACAATCATGCTCATAAAACTCAAAACTATTTCCGTTTACTGTTCCTCCAATTATTTCCCATTTCCCAAGTAAATTCTGTTTTGTAATTCCTGAATTAGAATCGTCACTTGAACAAGAAATGAAAAAACAAGAAATAAATAATAGAAAAAATATTTTTTCATAATTTATAAAAAGTTGTTTTTTTTACAAATTAAAACAAAAAAACGGGAATTTAAAATTCCCGTCTCAATTAATTATTTTATAAATTGGATTGCTTTTTCTAATGCTTCCTTAATTCCATCAACATTTTTACCTCCAGCAGTCGCAAAAAATGGCTGTCCGCCACCGCCACCTTGGATATATTTTCCAAGTTCACGAACCACTTGTCCTGCGTTTAGGTTTTTGCTAGCTACTAATTCTTTAGAAACATAACATGTTAACATTGGTTTTCCTTCTTCAGCAGTGGCTAAAACTAAGAATAAATTAGTTTCGTTATTACCTAATTCATAAGCCAAATCTTTTGCTCCTTCAGGATTTAAATCTACTTGAGTTGCTAAGAATTTAACTCCGTTTACTTCTTGTATTTGAGAAGCTAATTCACCTTTAAGGTTTTTCGCTTTTTCTTTTAATAATTGCTCAATTTGTTTTTTCAATTTAGCGTTGTCGTCTTGTAAAGCAACAACAGCTTTCATTGTATCTTGAGGATTTTTTAATACTTCTTTGATTTCAGCTAATGTGCTTTCCTGATTTTTATAGAAATCTTTCACCGCATCACCAGTAATTGCTTCAATACGACGAATTCCGGCCGCTACAGCTCCTTCTGAAATAATTTTGAAATGCCAAATATCAGCGGTGTTTTTCACGTGAATACCACCACATAATTCTTTGCTATCGCCAAATTCAATCATACGAACAGTATCGCCATATTTTTCTCCAAACAAAGCCATGGCACCTTGCTCCATTGCTTGTTGAATTGGAATATTTCTATGTTCTACCAGTTGCAATTGCTCTTCAATTCGAGCATTAACAAAAGCTTCCACTTGACGTAATTCTTCGTCTGTAACTTTAGAGAAGTGTGAAAAGTCGAAACGCAAATAATTTGGATTTACCAACGAGCCTTTTTGTTCCACATGTGTTCCTAAAATCGTTCTTAAAGCCAAATGCATCAAATGCGTAGCCGAGTGATTTTTAGAAGTCGATGTTCTTAAATCGGTATTTACTTTTGCCACAAATCCTGCTTCAACATTCTCAGGAAGTTGTTTTGCGAAATGTAATATTAAGTTGTTTTCTTTTTAGTGTCGATAATTTCGATGGTTTCATTAGCCGAAACTAAAGTTCCTTTATCACCAACTTGTCCACCACCTTCTGGATAGAATGGTGTAGCATCTAAAACGATTTGGTATAAAACCCCATCTTTTTTAGAATCAACTTTACGAATACGTGTGATTTTAACATCATTTTCCGTTTTGTCATAACCAACGAAAGTTTGCTTCGCCTGTTCGCTATCGCTCGAGTCAACATTTCCTTGGTTTAAAAAAGTCCAATCATCAGTCGAAACTTCTGAAGCCGCACGAGAACGTGCTTTTTGTTTTTGTAATTCGGTTTCGAATTCCGTCTCGTTAAACGAATAGCCTTTTTCTTTTAAAATTAAAGCCGTTAAGTCTTTCGGGAAACCAAAAGTATCGTACAATTCGAATACTTTTTCTCCCGAAACTTCTTTTCCAGCTGTTTCAGCAACTACTTTATCTAATAATTGTAATCCTTGTTCTAAAGTTCGTAAGAAAGAAGCTTCTTCTTCACGGATTACATTGGTAACCAATTGTTGTTGCGATTTAATCTCTGGGAAAAATTCTCCCATTTGGTTCGCTAAAACTTCTACCAATTTATTGATGAAAGGTTCTTTCGTTCCTAAAAACGTAAATCCGTAACGAATCGCACGACGTAAAATACGACGAATTACATAACCTGCTCCCGTGTTTGAAGGTAATTGTCCGTCAGCAATTGCAAAAGCTACTGCACGAACGTGATCTACAATTACACGAATCGCAATGTTCGTTTTGTTTTGTTCTTGAGATTCTTCACTTTCGTTCAGAATGACATTATTAGGTGTATATTTTAATCCAGTAATTTCCTCAACTTTCGCGATAAGCGGTGTGAAAACATCTGTATCGTAATTTGAAGTTACGTTTTGCATTGCCATACACAAACGCTCAAATCCCATTCCGGTATCTACGTGTTGTGCTGGTAATTTTTCTAACGAGCCATCGGCTTTACGATTGAATTCCATGAATACGTTGTTCCAAATTTCCACTACTTGCGGATGATCAGCATTTACTAAATCTCTTCCTGAAACAGTTGCACGTTCTGCATCGGTTCTCAAATCGATATGGATTTCTGAACATGGACCACACGGACCTTGATCTCCCATTTCCCAGAAGTTATCTTTTTTATTTCCTAAGATAATTCGGTCTTCAGAAACGTATTGTTTCCAAATATCAAATGCTTCTTGGTCAAACGGAACATTCTCAGCTGGATTTCCTTCAAAAACAGAAACATACAAACGGTCTTTGTCTAACTTTAAAACTTCTGTAAGAAATTCCCAAGCCCAAGCAATAGCTTCTTTTTTGAAATAATCGCCAAAAGACCAGTTTCCTAACATTTCGAACATCGTGTGATGGTAAGTATCAAAACCTACATCTTCTAAATCGTTGTGTTTTCCTGAAACACGAAGACATTTTTGCGTATCGGCTATTCTTTTACTTTTTGGTGTTCCGTTACCTAAGAAAAACTCTTTAAATTGAGCCATACCTGAGTTATTGAACATTAATGTAGGATCGTCCTTTAATACAATAGGTGCTGAAGGCACAATTAAGTGACCCTTACTTTCAAAAAACTGTAAAAACGACTTGCGAATATCTTGTGATTTCATCTATAAACTTTGTTTATTAATTTTCCTAAAAACCTTGTTTTATAAAATATTTCCCAATTTCATTAAAAAATAGTTTCAGAATGAAACATTTCTTAAATTTGTTCGTATAAGTATTATAACAAAATTTTTGCAAAAATAGTAAAATTAGAACATGTCTAAGGTAAAATATTATTACGATTCTGAAAATTTAGCCTATAGAAAAATTGAAACGAAACGACGTAAGAAGTTTGCCTACATTATGCTTTTTTTACTTTCTTCGGCTTTGTTTGGCTTTTTGTGTTTGGTAGCGCTTATAAACACGCCTTATTTTGAAACTCCAAAAGATAAAATTTTAACGAGTGAATTAGAAAACATGAAAATTAACTACCAACTTTTAAATAAAAAAGTTGAAGTTATGGATGAAGCTTTGACAGCAATTGAAGAAAGAGATAACAATATTTACAGAATTTACTTTAATACTTCTCCAATTTCTGACGAAGAACGTAAATCGGGTTTTGGTGGAATTAATCGCTATAAAGATTTAGAAGGTTTTAATAATTCTGAATTGGTAATTAATACATCTAAAAAAGTAGACCGATTGATGAAAGAATTGGCCATTCAATCGAAATCGTTAAATGAAATTGTAGAATTAGGAAAACAAAAAGAAAAACTTTTGGCTGCAATTCCTGCAATACAACCTGTAAAAAATGAAGATTTAAAACGAATGGCCTCGGGTTATGGATACAGAAGTGACCCGTTTACTAAAATTAGAAAATTCCACTACGGAATGGATTTTACTGCTAAAACTGGAACTCCGGTATTTGCTAGTGGAGATGGCGTTGTTTTAAAAGCCGACAATTCATTGTCGGGCTATGGTAATCATATAGAAATAAATCATGGTTATGGCTATGTAACTTTGTATGCCCATTTAAGCAAATATAATTGTCGCCCTGGACAGCGTGTAAAGAGAGGAGATATAATAGGCTATGTAGGAAGTACTGGTCGAAGTGAAGCTCCACATTTACATTATGAAGTAATTAAAAATGGAGAAAAAGTAAATCCGATTAATTTCTATTATGGAAGTATTTCGGCTGAGGAATATATAGCAATTTCAAAACTTGCCAACCAAGAAAACCAATCTTTAGACTAATGCATTTAGACTTACCAGAAGGAAAATTATACTATAGTATAGGAGAAATTGCTACTGCATTTAATGTAAATGCATCGCTAATACGTTTTTGGGAAAAAGAATTTGATATTTTAAAACCAAAAAAGAACGCAAAAGGAAATAGAAAATTTACACCCGAAGATGTAAAAAATCTACAATTAATTTATCATTTGGTTAAAGAACGTGGTTTTACTTTAGAAGGAGCAAAAACTCATTTAAAAGAAAATCAGAAAAAAACTTTAGACAAGTTTGAAATCATTAGAAAATTAGAAACAATTAAATCACAATTAATAGAACTTAAAAATCAACTTTAAATTTATAACTATGAGAAAATTTGCACCATTATTAATAATCTTAGGTTTAGCTGCAATTTTATTTTTTTGGTATATTGGAATAAAAAATGGAGCGGTTCGTGAAAACCAAGCCGTTTCTAAAGAATGGGGTAATGTAGAAACTGCTTACCAACGTAGAAATGACCTTATTGGTAACTTAGTTAAAACTGTTAAAGGAGCTGCTGATTTTGAAAAATCGACTTTAGAAGCTGTAATTAACGCTAGAGCAAAAGCTACTTCTACAACAATCGATCCATCTAATATTACACCAGAACAATTGCAACAATTTCAACAAGCTCAAGGAGGTTTAAATAGTGCTCTATCTCGTTTATTAGTAACTGTAGAAAAATATCCTGATTTAAAAGCAAATCAAAATTTCTTAAAATTACAAGACGAATTAGCAAGTACAGAAAATCAAATTTTAACAGCTCGTACTCGTTTTAATGAAGCGGTTCAACAATACAACAATTACATTTTAATTTTCCCTAATTCAATGTTTTTAGGAAATTATAAAGAAAAACCATATTTCGAATCTGAAAAAGGTGCTGAAAAACCTGTAGATGTAGAATTCGATTTTGGTACTAACGAAAAAGCAGCTACAGAATAATGTCGCAAACCGAAGATTTTTTAACAAAAGCTGAAGAACAAGCCATTGTTGAAGCCATTGTTGAAGCCGAAAAAAACACTTCGGGTGAAATTCGTGTGCATTTAGAAGAACATTCAGAAAAAGATCCTCTTGTGCGTGCGCAAGAGGTTTTCTTCACTTTAAATATGCAAAACACTAAAGCTCGAAACGGAGTTTTAATTTACATTGGAGTAAAAGACAAAAAACTAGCTATTCTTGGCGATGAAGGCATTAACAACTTAGTGGAAGCCGATTTTTGGGATTGCACTAAAGATGTTATTATTACTCATTTTAAAGAAGGAAAATACAAACTTGGTTTAGTAGAAGGTATTTTAAAAGCTGGGGAACAATTAAAAAAATATTTCCCTTATCAGTCTGATGATACTAACGAACTTTCAAACGAAATATCTAGAGGATAATGATTAAAATTATAATAAAATTTGTTCAAATACTATTTTTGATATTATTCCTTTTATTTCAAAATTTAGGTTGGGCACAATTTGATATTCCGAAAAAACCTAGCTTTCAAACATCAGTTTACGACTATGCTAAAGTATTAAGCGCATCAGAATTTAAACAATTAGAAGAAAAATTAGTTCGCTATTCTGATACTACGACAACTCAAATAGTTTTTATTTCGATTGATGACTTAAAAGGAGAAGATATTGGAATTTTAACTCCAAAATGGGCTCACGAATGGGGAATTGGTCAAGAGAAAGAAGACAATGGCGTTTTAATTTTATTAGCTAAAACGATAGAAAGATTTGGATTTCTCCTGGTTATGGAGTTGAAGACAGATTAACTGCTGGAATTACGGGTGAAATTGTGCGAAATATTATTATTCCCGAATTTAAAACAGGAAGTTATTATAATGGTTTAGACAAAGGAACCGATGCAATTATTGATGCTTTAAAAGGTAAATATCAAGGAACTCGAAAAAGTAACGATGGTAGCATTTTACCTTTTTTAATTTTCATTGGCGTATTCATTTTAATCATAATACTCGCTGCAAAAAACAACAAAGGTGGCGGAAATGGTTCAGGTGGAAGATTCTCTGGTCCCGATTTAGCTGATATGATTATCTTAAGTCGTATGGGACGTTCTGGTGGATTTGGCAACAGCGGAGGATTTGGTTCTTCTGGTGGTGGTTTCGGCGGAGGCGGCTTTGGTGGTGGCTTCGGTGGTGGAGGTTTCTCAGGAGGAGGAGCTGGCGGAAGCTGGTAAACCCAAAAATTATCAATTATCAATTATCAATTATCAATAAACAAAATTAAATGGCTTCAGGATTTTTTGCCGTATTAGATGACATTGCTTCTTTAATGGATGATGTTGCTTCGGCAAGTAAAATTGCAACACAAAAGACAGCGGGAATATTAGGTGATGATTTGGCAGTAAATGCTGAAAAAGCAACTGGATTTTTAGCATCAAGAGAAATTCCTGTATTATGGGCAATTACAAAAGGTTCTTTTTTAAACAAAATTATAATAGTTCCTTTAGCTCTAACACTAAATGCTTATTTCCCAATTGCAATTAAATTTATTTTAATTTTTGGCGGAATTTTCTTGGCTTATGAAGGTGCTGAAAAAATTATCGAATTTCTTTTTCATAGAAATAAAGAGGAAGAAACAACAGTATTAGTGGAAACTACAAATGCTGAAGACGAAGAGAAGGCAAAAATTAAATCGGCAATTACAACTGATTTTATATTATCGGTAGAAATTGTAATCATAGCTTTAGGAACAGTTTTAGACCAAAGTTTAAATGTTCAAATTATAACAGTTTCTGTGGTTGCTTTCTTAGCTACTATTGGTGTTTACGGAATTGTAGCACTAATTGTAAGAATGGATGATTTTGGTTTTAAATTAATCAAACAATCAAACAACACAGGTTTTCTAACTTCTTTAGGTAACACTTTGGTTAAAGCTTTACCTTATGTCATTAAGTTTTTAGGTTTTATAGGAACTATTGCTTTAATACTAGTTGCAGGTGGAATTTTTGCTCATAATATTGATTATTTTCATCATTTTTTACCGCAAATTCCTGCTACATTAAAAGAAGTAATTTTAGGATTAACCATAGGAACATTAGCTTTCTTAATTATTAGTCTCACAAAAAAGACAATTCAATTAGCAAAAAAATAAATTATAAAAAAAGCTCGAAAAATCTCGAGCTTTTTTTATTACTTCTGTCTGAAATAAATATCAATTGGTACCCCCGAAAAATTATAAATATCACGTAATTTATTTTCAATAAATCTTTTATACGGATCTTTAACATACTGAGGCAAGTTAGCAAAAAACACAAACTGAGGTGTTGGTGTTGGCAATTGCATACAATATTTAATTTTAATATATTTTCCTTTAATTGCTGGCGGCGGAGTGTGTTCTATAATAGGCAACATTGTTTCATTGAACTTAGAAGTAGCAATACGTTGCTTTCTATTTTCGTAGACTTCAACTGCCATTTCTAAAGCTTTTAATAAACGTTGTTTTGTTAAAGCAGAAACGAAAATAATAGGCACATCAGTAAAAGGTTCTATTTCTTTTCTAATTATTGCTTCATATTCTTTTGCACTATTGGTGTCTTTATCTACTAAATCCCATTTGTTTACTAAAATAACAACACCTTTACGATTCTTTTGTGCCAACCAAAATATATTTTGATCTTGACTTTCAAATCCTCTTGTTGCATCAATCATTAAGATACAAACATCAGAATGTTCAATAGCACGAACCGATCGCATTACCGAATAGAATTCTAAATCTTCTTTTACTTTTGCTTTTCTACGAATTCCTGCTGTATCTACTAATTTGAATTCGAAACCAAAACGGTTATAAGTTGTATCGATAGCATCGCGAGTTGTTCCTGCAATATCAGTTACTACAAAACGATCTTCTCCAATTAAAGCGTTAATAAAAGAAGACTTACCTGCATTTGGTCTTCCTACCACTGTAAATCTTGGTAACGGATTTTCTTCTTCTTCAACTTCAGGCATTTCTGGTAAAACCTCAACTAATTTATCTAAAAGTTCACCTGTTCCACTTCCGTTCATTCCAGAAATTGTAAAATATTCTCCTAAACCTAAAGAATAAAATTCTACCGCATCTGCTGCACGCATAGCATTATCAACTTTGTTAACTACCAAAATAACAGGTTTGGTAACTTTACGCAATAATTTTGCAACAGTATCATCCATTGGTGTAATACCTTCTTCAACATCTACAACAAATAAAATAGCATCTGCTTCGTCAATAGCTAATTCTACTTGACGGCGGATTTCTCCTTCAAAAACATCATCAGAACCTACGATATATCCACCAGTATCAATTACTGAAAACTCTTTTCCATTCCATTCACTTTTTCCATAATTACGATCTCTTGTAACACCACTTACCGAGTCTACAATGGCATCGCGACGCTTAATTAATCGGTTAAAAAAAGTTGATTTTCCAACATTAGGTCTTCCTACTATGGCTACAATATTGTTCATCTTGTTATTTTTGAGTCTGCAAAGATACTTTTAAAATTTTAAATTATGAATTTTGAATTATGAGTTTTAGGTTATTAGTTAAGTTATGGAGTTGTTTATGCGTTAATTTGTTAGGTTTTTCACTTTTTACTTTTCACTTTTTGTTTCAATTCGCATTAGCGATTGAGCCAAATACCATGTATTAGCGAAAGCGCGACCCGAAATATTTTGAGGGAAATGCCAACAATTTAAAAAATTTAGTATTTTAGTCTTAAATCTATTTACATGCAACCCGAAAAAGAACTTCAATTAAGATTACGTTTTTATAAAACTAGTACGAAAAGTGTTGAAGACATTATAAAAACTTGTGATGCTTTGAAAGATGAAGTGGCTCCCGATTTTCATATTAAATACATGGAAAACCATATTTGGTTAAATATTGGAGCTCGAAGAAGAGAAAAGCATTCACCGCATTTACATGTTGAACTCGACAAAATGGAAGATGGAAATACTGCTGTTAATGGGTTATTTGGTCCTGATCCTGTTTTATGGACAATGTTTATGTTTTTACATTTTATTGTTGCGGGTGTCTTTATCATTTTTTTAATGATTGCTTATTCTAAATGGACATTAGAACAAAATTTTGGATTTGATATTGTGATAATGACACTTATGATTGGTTGCTGGGCAGCATTATATTACATTGCGAGAACAATGAGAAGAAAAGGAATTCCGCAAATGCATGAACTTGAGGATTTAATGGATAGAATTTTAAGTTAGAGAAAAAAAATATTTCTTTTTTAAGAATTTTATTTAATACATTTGGAGGTTATATAACAAGCCTCAATTTTGATAAAAAAATACACCATATTCTTTTTAATTGTATTTATACTACTTCAAACAGTGGGCATGTTTTATTTTGCTACGGTTTCGCATAAAATTTTTAAAAAAATTGCGGAATCTAATAAAAATCCTCATTTAGTTGTAACAAAAACAATTTCTAAAAAGATTATTTCGCAATGAAAATTGCTGATCATGAAATTGTTATGGATGAAGAACTTTATGACATCTTAGAAGAAACTTTTGTAGGTGATTTTATAAAACTAAAATTATATAAAGACAAAAAGAGAAAAACTTTGCTTTAAAAATTAAAAATATTCAGAAGAAAAATCAGTCTTCTAAAAGTAAAAGTATTTTCAAAACCAAAATTGCTTGTTTAGAACAAACTAAGTATTTTATTTCAAAATCTACAAAAAATGAATCTTTAAAAAAGATGCCATTTAGCTTTATTCATATAAAAGAAATTTACCTTTCAATTATAGTTCCTCCTCCCGAATTAGTTTAATAATTTCAATTTTATACTTAGGTGTACTTTTCAGTTCACCCTATAGTTGCTATTATTAATCTAAATAAAAAATAAAATGAATTTATTCAATAAAATGGTAGTTCTTGGAGCTATCGTTAGTTCGGCTGTGAGTTATAGTCAAGAAATAAAAAACGACACGGTTACTAAAGTAAACTATTTAAAAGAAGTTGAAGTAACTGCCACTTCAAATACAAATAAAACTATTCTAAGTCAGCCACAATCTATTTCTAAACTTGGAGAAAAAGAGTTGAATAGAAGTACTGGTTTGTTCTTAGATGATGCTATCAATACAAATGTTCCAGGAGTAAATATGCAAAGAAGAACAGTTTCTGCTGGTCAACAATTTAACATTCGTGGATATGGTAACGGAGTTAGAGGTACAAATGGTACCAATAGTAACTTTGACACTCAAGGAACAAAAGTATATTTAAACAATATTCCAGTAACAGATGCAGAAGGTATTACGTTAATGGATGATTTAGATTTTTCATCAATTGGAAATGTAGAAGTTGTAAAAGGACCGTCAGGTTCATTATATGGTTTAGCTATTGCTGGTGTTGTAAACTTAAAAACAATCCAGCCAGAGTTAAACAAATTCTCACTAGCTCAAAATACTTTATTTGGTAGTTATGGATTAAAAAGATTAACTACTCAAGCTCAAATTGGAGGAAAAAATGGCGCTTTGTTAGTAAATTACGGAAACCAAAAATATGATGGTTTTATGAAACATACTGCTTCAAGCAAAGATTTTGTAAACATTTTTGGCACTACTACTATTAGCGAAAAACAAAAAGTTAATGCTTATTTAGGATATAGTGATAGTTATGATGAAAGAAATGGTGAGTTAACAAGAGAACAATACGAAGATTTTGATTATTCTGGCAATCCAAATTACATAAAAAACGACGCACATTCGCATGTAGTAAGCTTTAGAGGTGGTTTAAACCACGATTATCAATTTACTAAAAACATTGGAAATTCATTCTCTGTTTTTGGTTCAAGTGTAACAAGCGACGTAAGTTCTGCTGGTGGTTGGACAGATAAATCGGCATTAAATTATGGGTTTAGAACTGCTTTCAATTTAAATTTTGACTTAGGAACTGCTTTTAAACTTTCTGGAATTACTGGAACTGAAATGCAACAACAAAACTCACAAGCTATTAGTTATGCCATGACAACTAATACAGCAGATCCTGACGGTTATAATATTATTGGTACACAAAGAAGTAACAGATATTCTATTTCAAAAACGAATCATTTGTTTACAGAATGGACATTAAATATGCCTTATGATTTTTCTGTTACTGCAGGAGTTGGAAGCAGTTATATGGGAATTGAATCGCAAGACAGAATGAGTCCAAGTACTTTAACTGCGTCTTATAAAGATATGATATCGCCTAAGTTTGCAATTAATAAAGTTTTCAATAAAGCTGTTTCTGTATATGCTTCATTTAACAAAGGTTACAAAGCTCCAGTGAGTTCTTATTTTTACATTCCTTACACAGGAGAAGTAAATAAAGATTTAAAAGCAGAGGTTGGAACTCAATTTGAAATTGGTTCGAAAGGTAATTTATTACACAACAAATTGACTTACGAATTAGCAGTTTTCCAAACAAATTTCAAAGACAAAATGACTTCAGTAGCTGTGCCAGATGCTACTAATACAGCAACTTTATATTCTTATGTTGTAAATGCTGGAGAACAAGTTCATAAAGGAATAGAAGCTTCTGTAAAATATGAATTAATTACTGCTGAAAATGGATTCTTTAAAAGTGTAAGTCCGTTTGCAAATGTTACTTATTCAGATTTTAAATACAAAGACTACATCTATCAAAGAGCTTATAATACTTCTTTTGATTTTTCAAATGAAAAAGTTTTAGGAACACCTCCAGTAGTTTTTAATGCTGGTGTTGATTTTGCTATTAAATATGGTTTATATGGAAATGTAACTTATAATTATAGAGATGCTATGTTCTACAGTTATGTTCCAGAATCAAACGCTACTGATCCATATACAAAAGTTCATTATGAAACAGCTAGTTATAGTTTGTTAAATGCTAAATTAGGTTACCAAAGAAATATTACAAACCACTTATCATTAGATGCTACATTTGGTGTAAACAATATTACTAATACGCAATATTACCAAATGGTATTCTCTAACCAGTTACCAGATGCTTATATACCAGCACCTTATAATGCAACTTTCTTTGGCGGATTAAATTTAAAATATACATTCTAATTAATAAAAGAGCGGTTTTATGCCGCTCTTTATTTTGATAATATGAAAACTATAAAATATTTAGTATTGTTGCTTGTTGTTTCGAGTTGCGAAAGGTTTTCTAAGGAAGACAAAAAGCAAGAAGCTACTACAAGAATTGTTTGTATTGCAAAGCAATATAATGAAATTATTTGTGCATTAGGCGCTCAAAAAGATTTAGTTGCTGTAGATGTATCGAGTACTTATCCGGCTGAATTAAAAGAATTACCAGCAGTTGGTTATCATAGAGCATTGAGTTTGGAAGCTATTTTAGCTAACAAACCAACTATTATAATTGAAGATGATAATATTGGTCCGGAAACTGTGGTTGATCAATTAAAGAAGTTGAAAGTTCCGATGAAGCAATTTGGTAAGTATGAACAAACCATTGCAGGAGCCGATTCTCTAATTCATGAAATGGGTCGTTATTTTAAAAGAGAAAAAGCGGCTGATTCTCTTTGTGTTAAGTTGAAAAAAGAATTTGATGCAGCTATTGAAAAAACAAATTCTTTTACAAAAAAACCTAGAGTATTAGTAATTCATTACGGACAAGCTTCAAATGTGTATTTAGTAATGACTAAAAATAGTACTGGTGGTAAAATGTTAGAATGGGCTGGTGGCGAAATTGCTATTGATGAAGAAAAAGGAATGAAACATCTTTCTCCTGAACTTGTAGCAGCTGCAAACCCTGATGTGATTTTAATTACCGATTTTGGTTATGATAAACTGGCTGGTTCTTATGAAAAAATAGGAGAACTTCCTGGAGTTTCAAGTACAAAAGCATACAAAGACAAGAAAATTTACAGAATAGAAGAACATGATTTGGTGTATTTAGGTCCAAGAACAGGTCAAAACATTCAACTTATTCAAAAATTAATTCATCAATAATGTTTTTTACAAAACGAGATAGCTTTTTATTGATTACGCTACTATTATTGCTAGTTGTGGTTTTCTTATTATCCATAGGATTGGGAGCAGTTAAAATTTCACTTGATGAGATTTTATCCTCGTTTTCTAATTTCTTTTATGGAAATGAATTTACAACCTTGAACGAACGAATTTTTATTGATATAAGATTACCAAGATCAGTTCTAAGTGTTTTAGTTGGTGCTACATTAGCAGTAGGAGGAATTTTGGTTCAAGCACTATTTAGAAATCCAATCGTAGAACCTGGCTTAATAGGAACTTCAAGTGGAGCAGCTTTTGGCGCTTCATTTTTTATTGTATTGGGAAATACTTTTGCTTTTGCAACTAACAATATTTCGTTACCATTAATTGCTTGTATCGGTGGAATAATTGGAACATTTTTGGTTTTTTCGTTATCTAAAATTAACGGAAACAACAACTCGGTAACAGTTTTGTTATTAATTGGAGTTGCTGTAAATGCATTGTTTTTAAGTGGAATTGGATTTCTGTCTTATATAGCTCGTGATCCACAAGCACGTTCTATTACATTTTGGAATTTAGGAACACTTTCAGGAGCTAATTGGCAAGCAGTTCAAATGGTGGCTGTTTTTTCTGTTTCAGGTTTAATTTTATCCTATTTTTTAGGAAAGAAATTGAATACTTTAATTCTTGGAAACGATGAAGCTAGCTATTTAGGAATCAACGTGAATTCATTAAAATATCAAGTTTTAATCATTAATGTTATTATGGTTTCGGTAGCTACATCATTTGTTGGAGTTATTGGTTTTGTGGGATTAATTGTTCCTCACATTATACGAATGATAAGTGGTTCCGATATTCGAAAACTTATTATTTTCGGTTCCTTATTTGGTGCTATTTTTCTTTGCTTTGCCGATTTGGTTGCACGACTATTATTAAGTCCGGCTGAATTGCCAATCGGAATTGTAACTTCATTTGTAGGAGTTCCAGTATTTATTATTTTATTGCGAAAATCTAATTACTTTTTTTAATATGCTTACAACTAAAAATTTATCTGTTGGTATTGCCAATAAAGTAATTCTAGAAAATGTTTCGGAAGCATTTGAAGCTGGAAAAATATCGTTAATTATTGGTCCAAATGGCGCCGGTAAATCAACTTTTATAAAAGCAATTTGCGGTCAGTTGAAGTTGAACCAAAAAGGAACAGTGGATTATGATACTGAAGTTTTATCTATTTCGGAATTAGCAAAAGTAAGAGCTGTTTTATCTCAAAATAGTAAGTTGAACTTTCCATTAACCGTTCGTGATATCGTAATGATGGGAAGATATCCGCATTTTAATAATTATCCATCGGAAAAAGATAAACGAGCTTGTAACGAAGCTATTCAGTTTTTTGAATTGGAAAATTTTATAGATAGAAATTACTTGACTTTAAGTGGAGGCGAAATGCAACGCGTTCATTTTGCTCGAGTTTTGGCTCAAATTTGGTTTTCCGAAGAAAATAAAACACGCTATTTAATTTTAGATGAACCTCTGACATTTCTAGATGTGCATTTTCAATATAGTTTTATGTACAAAATGCAAGAATTGGCAAAAGAAAATAATATTGTAATTATTGGCGTTTTACACGATTTGAATTTAACTGCAAAATTTGCCGATAAAATTATGTTGCTTAGCCAAGGAAAAGTAATTGCATCTGGAAATAAAACCGAAGTCTTGACTAAAGAAAATATATTGGAAGCTTTTAAAATGGAAGCAAAAATCCATACAGTAGAAAACGAAATCTTCATTCATTTTTAAAAAATAAAGCCTGATAAATTTATCAGGCTTTATTTTTATTTTTTTTGATTGTAACCAAAACGTTTTAACTGTCTTTCATTGGTACGCCAATCTTTATTTACTTTCACGTAAGTTTCTAAAAAGATTTGTTTTCCAAAGAATTTCTCTAAATCTTCTCTTGCTTGAATTCCTACTTTTTTAATAGCTGCACCTTTGTGACCAATTATGATTCCTTTTTGAGTATCACGCTCTACCATAATTACGGCACGAATTCGGATAATATCATCATCTTCCTTAAATTCTTCCGTTTCAATTTCTACGGCATAAGGAATTTCTTTATCGTAGTTTAATAATATTTTTTCACGAATAATTTCATTTACAAAGAAACGCTCTGGTTTGTCTGTTAAAGCATCTTTCGGATAAAACGGTGGCGATTCTGGTAATAAATCGATAATTCTATCAAAAACGGTTTGTACATTGAATTTTTCTAAAGCCGAAATAGGAATAATTTCTGCATTTGGCACTTTTTCTTTCCATAAATTAACGTGCTCTTCTAAATGCTCTTGATTCGATTTATCAATCTTATTTAATAATAATAAAACTGGAATATTAGCATGAATAATACGCTTAAAAAATGCTTCATCTTTTAACTCCTTCTCTCCTATTTCAACCATATAAATTAAAACATCAGCATCCTCAAAAGCATTCTTTACAAAATCCATCATGGAACTTTGTAACTCATAAGCGGGTTTTATAATTCCTGGAGTGTCGGAAAACACAATTTGAAAATCGTCTCCGTTTACAATTCCAAGAATTCTATGACGAGTTGTTTGTGCTTTACTAGTAATAATAGACAATCGTTCGCCCACTAATGCGTTCATCAGGGTTGACTTTCCTACGTTAGGATTGCCAATAATATTTACGAAGCCTGCCTTATGCATGATTTTTAGTTTTTAAGGTTAACATTTTAAGCCGAATGTCCACTGGACATTCTCCTCTTAATATCAAATCTATAATATTAACAAAACCTGCTTTGTGATTCATAATCTATAATTTATAATGCAAAGGTAGTTCAAATATTACAACAATGCTAAAATTAGAAGTAGAGTATCATGTAATGTAATTTTAATTTGAAGCTCAGTAAAATAGTTGTTTTTAAATTTCTTAACCTAGATTAACTTTTTAATTAAACTCAAATTCCGTAATTTGCAATCATAAAACTTAAAAAATAATTAATATTAGGACTATGAAAAAAAATGGTTTATTCGCTTTAGTAGCAGCTGGTTTAATTTTGGCATCATGTGGTGGTAAATCTACTGAAACTACAACATCAGCAGAACAAGAAGTTGCCGCAACTACAGAAAATGTATTTGCAGTAGATACAACTGCTTCAGTTGTAAAATGGAAAGCATTTCACAAAGGTGGTTTTGCACCACGTTGGGGTACTTTAAGTATCCAAAATGGAGAAATTTCGGTGTTAGGTGATGCCGTTAATGCAGGTAGTTTTGTAATTGATATGCAATCGTTAAAAGTTGATCCAGCTTCTGTAACTGAAGAAGGAAAAAAAGCTACTGATCTTGAAGCACACTTAAAAAATGCTGATTTCTTTGACGTTGAAAACAACAAAACTGCTGAATTTAAAATTACTAAAGTTGAAGATTTAGCTGCGCCTTTAGCAGAAGGTGAAGGTGTAAAAGATGCAAACAAAATGTTAAGTGGTAATTTAACATTATTAGGAAATACCTTAAATGTTTCTTTTCCAGCTAAAATTGATGTAGTTGATAACACAGTAACTATTCTTGCTGATTTTACTGTAAATCGTGCTGAGTGGGGAATCAAATTTGGTACTACTGAAGCAGATCCAGCTGAATGGATGATTAGTAAAGATATCGAAATTAGTGTTGATGTAAAAGCAACAAAATAAGTTTTTAAAACAACTTTTTCTTACTTAAAAAGGTGCCTTTCGGCACCTTTTTTTAATTAAAAATCATTGAACCATTGAAAATTTGATTTAATAATTAAAGATTTATTTTCTTTTAAATGCTCTAAAAATGCTTTTGCTACTGGAGCTAACGATTTTTGGCTGTTCCAAATTAGGTTCCAATTTGTGTTAAGGGGTAATTCTTTTAAATTGATAATTTTTAAATCTCCGTTAAGCATTTCATTTTTAATACCAATTAGCGGCATTAACGAAATTCCTAAACCTGCAATAACTGCTTGTTTAACAGCTTCGTTTGAAGTGAGTTCTAGTCGTTTATTTATTTTAATTTTATTAACATCAAAAAAGCGTTCCATTTTAAATCTTGTACCTGAGCCTTCTTCTCTAAAAATAACGGGTAAATTTTCTAAATCTTTTAATTTTAGATTTCTTAAATTTTTGTACATATCATCATTACATACAAGAAAAATTTTATTCAGTAAAAGTTCTTCATTAAATACCATTGGCTTGTCCGGAATAATTGATACAAAACCAAAATCAACTTCATTCTTTTCTACACTATCAATTACTTTTGACTTGTTTGTTACATCTAAAATTAGCTCTATACCTGGGTTTTCAGTAATGAATTTACTTAGAAAATAGGGGATTACGTATTTTCCTGTAGACACTGAGGCAATTTTTAATTTACCAGTAATTAATCCTTTATAAGAATTGGTTTTGTTTTTTATGTCTTCTGTTTTTTCGAAAATTTCTTTAGCAATGGAAGCAATATCATTTCCGAAATCGGTTATAAATAATTGCTTTCCAATTATTTCAGTTAATGGAATTTCAAACTGATCTTGAAAGTTTTTTAATTGAATTGAAACTGCAGGCTGCGTTAAGTTTAACTCTTCAGCTGCCTTTGTTATATTCTTAGTTTCTACAATTTTTAAAAAGATGCTTAGCTGATGCAACGTATAATTCATAAAATATTTTTATGATAAAAATATAAAATATAAATAAAAATATATGATTATTTGATTGGATATTTGTAAAAAAATAAATCACAATGAAAAAAGTAACTATTGCAAAAGGGGATGGAATTGGTCCTGAAATAATGGAAGCAGTTCTTAGAATTATTAAATCGACAAACGCTAGTATCGATTTTGAAGAAATTGAAATTGGTGAAAAAGTGTATTTATCAGGAAATAGTTCTGGTATTTCTGATGCTTCATGGGACATTATTAGAAAAAATAAAGTGTTGTTAAAAGCACCCATTACTACTCCGCAAGGTGGCGGTTATAAAAGCTTAAATGTAACCATGAGAAAAGCTTTAGGATTGTATGCCAACATTCGCCCATGTGTTGCCCTTCATCCATTTGTAAAAACTAAATTTCCAACTCTAGATGTAGTTATTGTTCGTGAAAATGAAGAAGATTTATATGCTGGTATAGAACACCAACAAACTGATGAAGTTGTTCAATGTTTAAAGTTAATTAGCCGACCAGGTTGTGAGAAGATTATTCGCTATGCTTTTGAATATGCTAAAAATTATGGACGCAAAAAAGTGACTTGTTTTAGCAAAGACAACATTATGAAGCAAACTGATGGTTTGTTTCACAAAGTGTTCAAAGAAATTGCAGTTGAATATCCTGAGATAGAATCAAATCATATGATAATTGATATTGGTACGGCCTATTTAGCCGATCATCCAGAAAAATTTGATGTTATTGTAACCTCAAACTTATATGGTGATATTATATCGGATGTAGCGGCTCAAATTGCGGGTTCTGTTGGGCTTGCAGGTTCTGTAAATATAGGAAACGAATGTGCCATGTTTGAAGCTATTCACGGTTCGGCTCCAGATATAGCAGGCAAAAACATTGCTAATCCTTCTGGTTTATTACAAGCCGCTGTCTCAATGTTAAACCATTTGGGATTTGTAACTGAAGCTACAAAAATTCAAAATGCTTGGTTAAAGACAATAGAAGATGGAATTCACACTGCCGATATTTATGATGAAACTACGAGTACAAAACTTGTGGGCACGAAAGAATTTGCTGCTGCTGTTATTGCAAATTTAGGTGAAGTACCTCAACAATTAAAGCCTGTTCTTTCTCCTAAACAAAGCCTTATTCAACTTCCTAAATATGAAAGAAAGAAACGTTTACAAAAAGATTTATTAGGAGTTGATTTGTTTGTTCATTGGGACGGATACAATGCGGATACTTTGGCAACAATTTTACAAAAAATAGAACAAGAAAACTTAAAACTTGTGATGATTACTAACAGAGGTGTAAAAGTTTGGCCCAATGGATTTGACGAAACGTTTTGTACTGACCACTGGAGATGTAGATTTCAAACTCAGGATGGTTCTCCAATAACTTCTTTGACGGTTGTAAAACTGCTAACTGGTGCGATAGATTTTGGTATCGATGTTATCAAAACTGAAAATTTATATCAGTTTGATGGTGTGAAAGCTTTTTCAATGGGACAAGGACAATAAGAGTTGGTTAAATTTAAAAGTACTGAATGATGCCTATTATAATGGAACAATTGATCTTATCTGGATTAATCATTTTAATTCTTTTATTATTATTGTTAATCTCTAAAAAGAAGTGTTATGAAAAAAGGTAGTTTTAATCTCTTAAACGGTACTTTTTCTGTTAAAGAGGCTTTATATATTTTAATGGAATTATATTCTAATAAAATAACTTTTCACCAAAGGGATGTTTTTAGTAAAGAAGAACGTAACCAGGGTGATGTAACCCATTCAAAAAATAGAATTATAGAATTGACAGAAGATAAAAATAGAATTCGCGAAATTTTGACTTCTTCTGAAAATCTAGAACGTAAGGTTAAAATTAATGGGGAAATATTTTTAGAAATAATTGATTAAAAATTGAGATGTTTAAAGGTAGAACGTTACTAATTGCAACAATTCACGGTAAAGAAAAAGTTATGCAACCGCTTGTTGAGCGCGCACTTGGTGTTAAGGTTGTAAAAAATACTGCATTCAATACCGATACATTAGGAACTTTTACTGGAGAAGTTGAGCGAAAAGGAAGCGCCATAGAAACTTTAAGAGCGAAGTGTTTGATTGCTATGAGAAAGAGTCAGGTTGATTTGATTTTAGCTTCGGAAGGTTCTTTTGGCGCTCATCCTTTTTATTTTTTTACTGCTGCCAATGAGGAATTTGTTATGCTTAAAGATTTTAAAAACGACATTGAAATTGTAGCGAAAGTTTTGAGCACTACTACTAATTTTTCTACAAAAGAGATAGATGACTTTAATTCGTTGCTAACTTTTGCAGAAGCAGTACAATTTCCCTCTCATGCTATTATTTTAAAATCGGATTATACAAATTTTAAATATTGTTTTAAAGGCATTACCGATACCAAAACCCTGAAGGATAAATTTGATTTTTTACAACTAAAAGGTACAAAAATTATTGCTGAAACCGATATGCGAGCCCAATATAACCCTAGTAGAATGCTCGTAATTGAAGAGGCTACAAAGCATTTAATTACAAAATGCAAATCGCTTTGTCCAAATTGTAATTTTCCAGGTTTTGATGTTGTTGAAGTGCTTTCGGGGTTGCCTTGCAAATGGTGCTCCTCTCCTACTGAGAGTACATTAATGCATTTATACGAGTGTAAAAAATGTAGTTTTAAATTGGAAAAAAAATATCCACACGATAAAAAATTTGAAGACCCTATGTATTGTAATACTTGTAACCCATAATGATGAGAATTGGTAACGATATAGAAGAAGCTGCTTACTGGCTTAGAAAAGGAGAAGTTGTAGCTATTCCTACAGAAACTGTATATGGTTTAGCTGCTAACATTTACAACGAAAAAGCCGTTGAAAAAATTTATACACTAAAAAATAGACCCAAAAACAATCCTTTAATTGTTCATTTAAAATCGGATAAGGAATTGTCTAAATATGCCGTAAATATTCCTGTAAAAGCAAAAATTTTAGCTCAAACTTTTTGGCCTGGCCCCTTAACCCTAGTATTGGAAAAATCAGCACAAATACCATCTCACATAACGTCAGGAAAAGACACAGTAGGTTTAAGAGTGCCTGCAAAAAAAATACTTTTAGAACTGTTGCATGAACTTGATTTTCCACTTGCTGCACCGAGTGCCAACCCATCAAATAGAACAAGTGCAACTTCTACCGATCATATTATTGAATATTTTAAAGGAAAACCTTTAGCTTATGCTTTAGAAGGTGGAGCCTGCGAAAAAGGTTTAGAATCAACCATTATAGGATTTGATAAAGGCGAACCTGTTATTTATAGACTGGGTGCCTTATCTATTGAATTAATTGAAAAAGTAGTAGGCAAAGTAACTGTTTTTAATAAAGCTACTGAAATAATACTTGTACCGGGAATGTTTTCTAAACATTATGCTCCCAAAACAAAATTGCTTCCCGTTGAGGATTGGAAAGATTACTGCAAAAATAATCCAAATAAAAAATTGCTTTATTAACCTCGGGTACACTTTTAGAAACAATTCCAAATTATGTTAGCCTTTTTAATCTTTCTGTAACCCATGATTTAGATGAAGTGGCTCGTAATTTATACAAAACACTTTTTGAAATAGATCAACTAGAATTTGATGAAATTATATTTCAATATTTCCCTGAAAATCAATTAGGAACTACTATAAATGATCGTTTAACTAGAGCTTCAAATATATGAATATCGATTTATTAATTGAGAACCTTAAAAATCCTGCTTTATTATTTTTATCTTGGGATTTATTGCCATTCGACTTGAGAGTGATTTGAGAATTCCTGAAAATTCTTCCAAATTTATATCGATTTATTTACTTTTCTCCATAGGATTTAAAGGAGGTCAAGAGCTAGCACATAGTACGTTTGATATGGAAATTGTTTGGAGTGTTATTTTAGGAATTTTATCGGCTGTAGTAATACCTATTTACTCATTTTTCTTATTAAAAAGGAAACTTTCTATTGAAAATTCGGGAGCCATTGCAGCCGCTTATGGTTCTGTGAGTGCAGTTACCTTTGTAACGACCATTTCATTTTTAGAGTTACAAAATATTTCTTTTAGCGGACATATGGTTGCTGTTATGGCACTTATGGAAGCTCCAGCAATTATTGTAGGTGTCATTTTAATTCGTTTGTTTTCTCAACAAAAAACAATTGAAAACTATTCTATTTTAAAGATCTTTAAGCATTCTGTTACAAATGGAAGTGTTTTGTTAATAATAGGTAGTTTAATTATAGGTTTTATCTCTAGCGAACAACAAGCGATGGGTATTAAACCTTTTACAACAGATATTTTTAAAGGATTTTTAGCAATTTTTTTATTGGATATGGGGATATCTAGTGGAAAAAATTAAAAGATCTAACAAAATTTGGAAGATTTACATTTTTATTTGCAATTATTTTCCCACTGCTAAATGGTTGTATAATGGCAGTTTTAAGTCAATTTTTTCTTAATGAAATAGGCGATAGGTTATTACTTTCAATTTTAGCTGCAAGTGCATCATACATAGCTGTTCCTGCAGCTATGAAAATAAGTGTACCTTCTGCAAATCCTGGACTATACATACCTATGGCTATAGCAATTACTTTTCCTATCAATATAACCATAGGGATTCCAATATATTTTCAATTGATTTTGTAATTTAAATTATACTAGTAATGATATAAAAAAAGCCACTCAGTTTTGAGTGGCTTACTTAGTAGCGGGAACTGGACTCGAACCAGTGACCTTCGGGTTATGAGTTTAAAACTCATCAATTGTTAATTTTTAAAAACCTGAAAATCAATAACCTAATATTTTATTTTCCACTATAAAAAGTAAAAACGTTTACGTTTTTGTTTACTTTTATTTGTGCAAATATAGTTTTTTATTTCTAATTTCAAAAAAACGACTCACTTTTATGCTAGTTTTTTTTAAAAAAAGAGCTCTTTTTGTAGCTCTTTTTCTTTAAAAATTAGCACCTTTTGCACACCTTTACCTCTTTAACCCTTATAAATAAAGAGAAGTAAAATATTGTATCAGCAAAATAGAAAGGTTTTCTTACAAAAAAGTTTATAATACAAATGTTATATCAGTTTGTTTTTCTATAACTCCAAACTGCTAATCCATTTATAGTAATAGCAAATGCAGTAATTATTGATAAATTTATCAAAACCTCTTGTAAACCTGCTCCTTTAAGGAGAACCATTCGAATAAATTCAACAAAATAACGAATTGGATTAAAGAGTGTTATATTTTGAGCCCATTTAGGCATACTTTCAATCGGTGTAAATAAACCGCTCATTAGAATAAAAATCACCATAAAAAACCAAGCAATAAACATAGCTTGCTGTTGTGTTTCGGTATGGTTAGAAATAAACAAACCAATTCCTAAAATGAGTAATAAATAAATTGCAGTAAATAAATACACTAAAAATATATTTCCTAACATAGGAACGTTAAAAACTAATTTTGCAATTAACAACCCAATTGTTAAAATAACCAATCCTAATACCCAAAAAGGAAATAATTTACCAATTATGAATTGATGTTTTTTTATTGGTGTAACGTTGATTTGTTCTAAAGTTCCTAATTCCTTCTCTCTAACAATATTCATTGAAGAAAGGAATAAAGTAAGCATGGTAACTAATAACACTAAAATACCTGGAACCATAAACGTTTTATAATTTAAAGTATTGTTGTACCAAAATGAAGGAATTACTTCTATTCTACTCAGATTTTTATTGCCAGTAAGTGATTGATTCTCAACTAATATATTTTGATTGTATTGTTGCACAATTTGAGCTATATACACATTTTGAACTCCTGCTGTTGCTCCGTCAATTGCATTAATAAGAACTTGAATTGACGTTTTGTTTTCGTTTGTTAACTGTTTTTCAAATTGTTTCGGAATTTCAATAACTGCATCTGTTTTTCCTTTATTTATGTATTCAATTCCTTCATTTGAAGAGTTTAAAAGTTTCGTTTCAGCAAAATATGAATTTGTTTGAAATTTTTCGATTAAGGCTCTCGATTGCATGGAATGACTATGATCTACAATCGCAACTTTAATGTTTTTTACATCGAATGTAGCTGCATTTGACAATACCAAAAGTTGAAAAATTGGCAAAATGAAAATTAATCGAAGCATACCTTTATCTCTAAAAATTTGCTTGAATTCTTTTTGTATGATATAACGAATGATTCTCATTTTACTCTAATCTTGTTTTGTATTTTTTTATACTTAAACCAATGAAAACTGATGTCATAACTACTAAAATCATGGTTTCTTTGGCAATATATTGTAAGCCAACTCCTTTAAGCATAATCGATTTCACTATAATGATGAACCATTTTGCAGGAATAATGTTACTCATTACTTGCATGGGTAAAGGCATTGAGGCAATAGGAAAAATAAATCCTGAGAGAATGATAACAGGAAGCATTAATCCCATTAAAGAAATCATCATGGCGGTTTGTTGCGTTTTAGAAATCGTAGAAATAAAAATACCTAATGAAAGAGCGGTAACAATAAATAATATACTTTCAAATGCTAATAAAAAGAGACTTCCGTTTATTGGCATTCCGAAAATAAAATAGCCCATACTAACAATTACAATAGCATTAATTATTGATAAAAATACATATGGAAAAACCTTGCCAATAATTACTTGAAATGGTTTTAAAGGCGAAACCAATAAAACTTCCATTGTACCTAATTCTTTCTCTCTTGTAATAGAAATTGAAGTCATCATTGCAGAAACCAGCATTAAAATAACTGTCATTACGCCTGGAACAAAATTGAAAACACTCTTTAATTCTGGGTTGTACAACATTCGGGTTTGAATATTTATCCCAATATTGTTTGCACTAGAATTTTGATTTTGATAATTTAATAGAATTGATTGTGTATAATTAGCGATTGTATTGGCAATATTAGGTTCAGTAGCATCTGTTATTACTTGAATAGTTGCCTTTTTTTCGGTTTGCAGTTTTTTTGTAAAATCTTTCTCAAATAGTAAAACGGCTTTTATTTTTCCTTTTTTAAATTCAGAGGCAATTGCTTTTTCGTTTGTTATTTCATTTTCAATATTGAAATAATCTGAAGCTTTTAACTTTTCAATAATTTTTTCAGATTCTGAATCTTTCGCATAATCTAAAATGGCTACTTCTACATTATTAATTTCATTAGTAATGGCAAATCCAAATAATAAAATTTGAGCAATAGGCATTCCGAAGAGAATAAAAAGTGAACGTTTATCTCTAAAAATGTGAAAGAATTCTTTTTTTACAAAACCTCTAAATCGCTTCATTACTATTTAATTATTCTATGTTACGAGCCAACTTTAAAAACACTTCATTCATAGATTCAACACCAAATTGTTTTTTCAAATTCTTTGGCGAATCTAAAGCTTCAATAACACCTTCAACCATTATCGAAACTCGATTACAATATTCGGCTTCATCCATGTAATGTGTTGTAACAAAAATGGTTGTTCCTTTATGAGCTTCGGCATAAATTAATTCCCAAAATTGTCTTCTCGTAATTGGATCAACGCCTCCTGTAGGTTCATCTAAAAAAACAATTTTAGGTTCGTGTAATAGTGCAACCGAAAACGCTAATTTCTGTTTCCAACCTAATGGCAAATCGCCAACTTTAGTTTTTGTGATATTTCCCAATTGGAGATTTTCAATTAAAGTTTCTGTTTTTAATTTAATTTGATTTTTTGATAAACCATAAATACCACCAAAAAATGTAATGTTTTCTTGTACCGATAAATCGTCATAAAGTGAAAATTTCTGGCTCATATAACCAATACTTTTTTTCACCAATTCACTTTGTGATTGCACATTATAACCTGCAACAATTGCGTTACCACTTGTAGGATTTGAAATACCAATTAGCATTTTCATAGCCGTAGTTTTTCCAGCACCATTTGCACCTAAAAATCCAAATATTTCGCCTTTGTTTACGTGAAAAGAAATACTTTTTACAGCTGTAAAATCTCCAAACTTTTTGGTTAGGTTTTCTACTTCTATGATTTTTTGTTGGTTCATTGTCTGTTCCATTTATAAATCCATAAAAACATCTTCAATACTTGTTTTTGCTTTTTGAATGGTAATATTTTGATGCCCTTTTTCGGCTAAATAACTCATTAAGTTTTCAATTTTAAATAAATCGCCTTTATCAGTATAATGAACAAATTCACCAAAAGCATACACGCTATAACTTGATGGAAATGCTTTTAAATCTTCAATTAATTGATACATCGTATCTGATTTTACTTCGTAAATTGCTTTTTCATACGAATTCACAATGTTTTCAGGCGAATCTATTTTTAATATTTTTCCTTCTTGAATTAAAGCAATTCTATCACACAAAGCGGCTTCATCCATATAAGGAGTAGATACTAAAATTGTAATTCCTTTTTGTTTTAATCGCTTGAGCATTTCCCAAAATTCCTTTCTCGAAACAGGATCAACTCCAGTTGTAGGTTCGTCTAAAAACAAAACTTTAGGTTTATGAATCAAGGCGCAGCATAATGCCAATTTTTGTTTCATTCCACCTGATAAGGCTCCAGCTCTTCTATTTTTAAAAGGTTCAATCTGCACATAAATATCTTCGATTAAATCGTAATTTTCTTCTACAGTTGTACCAAAAATGGTTGCAAAAAACTCTAAATTTTCTGCTATGGTTAAATCTTGATATAAAGAGAATTTACCTGGCATATAACCTACAGCATTTCTAATTTCTTTTACATTTTTTATAATGTCATATTCGGCTACTGTTGCATTTCCTTCATTAGGAATAAGTAAAGTAGTGAGTAAACGAAAAAGAGTAGTTTTGCCCGCTCCATCTGGACCAATTAATCCAAAGAGTTCCCCTTCATTTACTTCAAAACTAATGTTTTGTAGCGCCTGAACCTCTTTGTAACTTTTGGATATATTTTGAACCGAAATACTCATAAATTATTTTATCAATAAAAAATTACTTTTTTCATGTGCATCTACCCAATGTTTTACATTTACAGGAATATTGAAATAATCTCCCGATTGTAATTGAACAGATGTTCCATTTTCGTCATTATAAGTAGCATTTCCATTTACACATACTAACAAAGCTGGAACTTTTGTTATGTGTTCTTTTAATTGTTCGTTTTTAGCAATTTGCAATGAAATCACTTTAGCTTCACTTGGTTGAAACAATAGGTTTGTTTGAACAGCTTTATCTTCGGTATGTAAGTTGTTTAAGTTCATAGTTGTTGATTTTGAATTTGTTTTGGTTGATTTGCATCCAATTGCAATAGATAACATTGCGATAAATAATACTTTTTTCATTCTGAATCTAATTATTAATTAAGCCATACTTCAGCTGGCATTCCTATTTTTAAACTTCCGTCGTTTTTTACTTTTACTTTTACAGCGTAAACTAAATTGGTTCTTTCTTCTTTGGTTTGAATTACTTTTGGTGTAAACTCGGCTTGCGAACTTATCCAAGAGATTGTTCCGTTGTAGGATTTTGTGCTATCATTAGAATCGATAACAATTTTTACATGCTGACCAATTTTTATTTGTGGTAACTGTGTCTCTGAAAAATACACACGAAGCTCCATTTCATTAAGATTGGCAATTTTATAAAGTGGTTTTCCAAAGGCCGTAATTTCTGATGCTTCGGCATATTTTGTTAAAACTGTTCCGTCAATTGGATTAATAACTTGCGATTTTTTTATCTGGTCTTCTAATTTTGCAATTTGAACTTCAATAGATTTGACTTCATTTAAAATAGGTGCATTTTGCGTTTGAACACTATTAATTTGTTTGTTGATTACATTAACTTTTCCTTCAATTTCATCTACTTGTCTTTTTGTTGCTGCATTTTCGTTGAACATGTTTAAAATTCTATTCTGTTCAATTTTAGCGGTTTTTAATTGTTCGTTTAAAACAGATATTTGTGATAAAACCGAAGCTGATTTGGATTGAACCGTTGCTATAGAAGCTTTAAGTTGTTCTTTATTAAAATGCAATTGAAGCGTATCGATTAAAGCTACAACTTGACCTTTTTTGATTTCATTTCCTTCTTCAATATTTAAAAACTCAATTTTACCGTTTGCTTCAGAGGAAACGGTAACTTCGGTAGTTTCAAAATTTCCGTATGCATCAGCATTTTCGTTGTTTTTATTACAACTTGACAATACTATTGAAACAAAAATTATTTTTATGAATGTTTTCATTTTATGTCGATTTAATTTCCTTTAATAATTTGATAATTCGCTTTTGCCAATTCTAATTGAACTTTATGTGTTTGTTCGTTGATTTTAGCTTCAAAAAGTTGAGTAACTTCATTCAAATAATCTGATGAAGTAATAACACCATTTTTCATTTGCGCTTCGGCTGAAAGAACAATTTTTTCTCGTAATTGAATAATCTCAGCATCACTTATAATTTGTTGCTCAATTCGCTCTATTTCAAAATTAACTTCTTGTAATTGGCTATTGATATTTAATTCAAAAGTTTCTTTTTCGGTTTCAATTAGTTGTTTTGAAATCTCTAAAGCCTCTTTTTCTTTTTTGGTTTTATTCCAATCGAATAATGTCCAGTTTAATCGAATTCCAGCCATGTAAAAAGTTTCAAATGAATTATTCAACATATTTAAAGCAGGATTTCCATAGCCACCTTGTGCAAAAGCATTCACTTTTGGGTAATTAGTTTTAGAAATAAGGCTTTTATTCGCATCTATTTGTTGATTTTGCAATTCAAATAATTTGTATTCTGGACGACTACCTTCTTGACTTATAATTGATTTTTCTACTACTAATACAGTATCTTCATTAAAGTTTGAATCAGTTAATTTATTTAGATAATTGAAGAGTTTTAATTTTTCGTATCGAATATCGTTAGATTGCTGATTAATTTTAATAATCTCAGCTTCAATTACTTGTTCAGAAGAAGGCAAAACGGCATCAAACTTAACAGCCGCTTGAATTTCTTTAATTTTCTCGAGAAGTAATACTTTTTTTGCCGTTACTAATTCTTGTTTTTTCTGTAACAATAAGATTCCAAAATAATATTGATTTACAACACTTTTCAATTGATATAATGTAACTTTTACCTGTTGCTGTTGCGTTTTGGTTTGTGCTGTTTTTAAATTAGTTTGCGCTTCTATAACATTTCCGTTATAAATAAGTTGGTTCACATCTAAAGTTGCACGATATTGATCTTTGTTTAGTGGTTCAATTGTAGCGTTGGGTAAAGAAAAAGGAACTTGAGTAACTTCCGATTGATAAGTAGCTTGAGCATTTAACGAAATTTTTGGTAATTTATCTTTATTAAAAGCTTCTGTTTGAACTTCAAGCTGATTTGCTAAAATTGAATTTTGTTTCGCTAATGGATAATTAGTTTCCACCAATTGATAACATTTTTCTAATGTCAATTGCTCTTGAGCAGTAACTATTTGGAAAAGAAAAAAACTTATTATTACTATTTTATACTTCATCATTTTTAATTGCCATAATTATTTGATTACTTATATGTTTTTTACGTTCAATCATTAGATATTTAAAATCTTCTTCTGTTAGCTGTAACATGCCTTTTACTAAACCTTGTGCTGCAAATGAGAAAATTGTCATGGAGAAAATATCTAATAATAATTGTTTAGGATTGATTGGTTTTATTATTCCCAATTCAATTTCTTTTTCAATTTGAGCGATAAGTTTAATAGGATTAGGTCGGTTTTCAACATTTAAAAACTTAGATACAAATTCACTATTATTATTCATTTCTTGGACAATGAATTGTGGTAAAAATGGATATTCAAGAACAAAATTGATGTAGCTTTGTGTAAACTTTTCAATCTTAGCAAAAACTGAATCTTCAGAGTTAAAAATAATATTAACCTGTGGTGCCAATTTTCCAAAAGCATTTAAGAATACGGCTTCAAATAGTTTTTCTTTGCTTCGAAAGAAATAATGAAGCATGGCTTTATTAATCTCAGCTTCATCAGCTATTTCTTGCATTCTTGCACCACTAAACCCTTTTCTTTGAAAAACTTTAAATGCAGCTTCGAATATTTTTTCTTCAGTTGACATAAATTAACTTTTTAGATTAACCAAATGGTTAACAAAGATAGGAACTTTATTATAAAACTTTTTTTATTTAGAAAAGTTTAACATTTTTTTTCAAAAATGATATAAATCATATTAAAAGACATTTTTGTCCTTTAAATTTGTTGTATCAATAATTCTAAAAAAAATGAAATCAAATTTAAAATTTTTCGTAATGAGTGCATTGTTAGCATTTGTTGTTTCGTGCAAGAAGGATCAAACATTAAAATTGACTCCTGTAGATATGAAAGTAAACGGAGAGATGGTAGCAGAATTAACAGCCCCACCATTTGTACCTAAACCTGTGGGAAACAGACCTGCTAAAAAGCTAATTGTTAAAATGGAAATTAAAGAGCAAGAAGGTGAAATGTCAGACGGTGTTAAGTATGTTTACTGGACTTTCGGCGGAAGCGTTCCTGGTAGCTTTATTAGAACAAGAGTTGGTGACGAGGTAGAGTTTACACTAAGTAATCATCCTGATAATAAGTTACCGCACAATATCGATTTACACGCAGTAACAGGTCCTGGTGGTGGAGCAACATCTTCATTAGTAGCGCCAGGTCAAGAAAAAACATTTAATTTTAAATGTATTAATCCTGGTTTATATGTGTATCATTGTGCCACAGCTCCAGTTGGAATGCACATAGCAAATGGTATGTATGGTTTAATTTTAGTTGAACCAGAAGGTGGTTTACCTCCTGTAGATAAAGAATATTATGTAATGCAAGGAGATTTTTACACTAAAGGAAAGTATGGAGAACCAGGTATGCAACCTTTTGACATGACAAAAGCGGTTGATGAACACCCAGATTATGTTGTATTTAATGGTAAAGTTGGGGCTTTAACAGGTGATGGGGCTTTAACAGCAAAAAAAGGAGAAACGGTTAGGCTATACATGGGTAATGGTGGTCCAAATATTGTGTCTTCGTTCCACGTTATTGGAGAAATATTTGATAAAGTACATGTTGAAGGAGGTGATTTAATTAATGAAAACGTTCAAACCACTTTAATTCCTGCAGGAGGCGCTACAATAGTTGAGTTTAAGGTAGATGTACCTGGTACTTTTATATTAGTTGATCATTCAATTTTCAGAGCATTTAATAAAGGTGCTTTAGGAATGTTAAAAGTTGAAGGTGATGAAGACAAAAAAATCTATTCAGGAACAACTCAGGAAGGTATATATCATCCAGAAGGAGGAACTATTCAAAATATGCCTTCGGTTAATGGTAAAGAAATTATTGTAGCCAAAACTTTAGAACAACAAATTGCAGATGGTAAAAATATTTATGGCAGAACTTGTTTTGCTTGTCACCAATCTGAAGGACAAGGAATACCAGGTGCTTTCCCTCCTTTAGCAAAATCAGATTATTTAAATGCTGATTCCAATCGAGCAATTAGTGCTGTTTTACACGGATTAACAGGAGAAATAACTGTAAATGGAAACAAATTTAATTCGGTAATGACTAGTCAAAATTTAACTGACCAAGAAATTTCCGATGTATTAACTTATGTGTATAATAGTTGGGGTAATAATAAAACGAATGTAACTCCAGAAATGGTTAAAACTGAAAGAGCGAAACCAGTTAAAAAAGCTAAAGATATTCACGAATAATGAACTAAAATTATAAAGAGATGGAATTACATAATTTAAAAAAATATCTTTACGCCCTTTTATTATTCTGTTCTTCTGTCTCTTTTTCTCAAAAAAACAACAATAAAATGGTACAAATAAATGAAGGCACATTTATACCATTATATGGTTCAACAGAAGACAAAACAGTTAAGGTAAATACTTTTTTAATTGATATTTATCCAGTTACCAACAAAGATTATTTAGAATTTGTAAAAACTAATCCAACTTATTCGAAATCCCAAATAAAACGATTATTTGCAGATTCAAATTATTTGTATCAATGGAAAAATGATTTTGATTTTGGAGTTTTAAATCCAAATGCACCGGTTACAAATATTTCGTGGTTTGCAGCAAAAAAATATTGCGAATGTCAAGATAAAAGATTGGTTACACTAGACGAATGGGAATATGTTGCCATGGCAGATGAAAAACGAAAAGACGCTCGCCCACGAGAAGAATTTAATGAATACATTTTAAGTTGGTACGAAAAAAACAACTCTTCAAATCAAGCTGTAGGAAGTACTTTTAAAAATTACTGGGGCGTTTATGATATGCACGGACTAATTTGGGAATGGACATTTGATTTTAATAGCATTTTTCTTTCGGGAGAATCTAGAAAAGATAAAGATACCGACAAAAATTTGTTTTGCGGCAGCGGTTCTGTAAATGCAACTGATTTAATGAATTATGCCGCATTTATGCGCTATGCTTTTAGAGGCAGCATAAAAGCAAATTATACCACAAAAAACTTAGGTTTTAGGTGCGCTAAAACAATAAATTAACTATTAACAATGAGAAAAATTATCATATTACTCGTTACTTTTTGCATTTTTGTAAGTTGTAAAAAAGACCATCAATCTCAAAAAATAAAAAATGGTGTTGAAATTGAAAAACCAATCTCAGATATGTCTATTTACAATTTACCCGAAAACTGGACAAATCAAAATGGCGAAAATATAGAATTAAAAGATTATAAAGGAAACGTTCTTGTAATGGTAATGATATATACATCATGCAAAGCTGCTTGTCCAAGATTAGTAGCCGATATGCGAAACATTGAAGAGCAAATTAGTACTGAACTAAAACAAAATGTAAAGTTTATTTTAGTAAGTATTGATCCAGAAGTTGACACTCCAGAGCGTTTAAAAGAATTTTCAATTGAGAATAAAATGACAGATGATCATTGGGTTTTTCTTAGTTCAAATGAAAATCAAACTAGAGAATTTGCAGCTGTTTTAGCGGTGAATTATAAAAAAATTTCACCTATAGATTTTTCTCATTCAAATATTATAAGTGTATTTAATAAAGAAGGAGAAATGGTTTATCAACAAGAAGGATTAGGCGTTAGCTATGATAAAACTGTTGAAACAATAATAGCAGAAGCTAAAAAATAATTTAATATGAAGAACATATATAGAATTGTATTCAGTTTATTCTTTTTAAATATGTCTATGATTTCATTTGCCCAAGAATTTGACGCAAGTATACAATTTAGACCAAGATATGAATACAGAAATGGATATAAAGAATTAATACCAGATAATGAATTACCCACATCTTTTATCTCGCAACGTTCTAGATTAAACTTAAATTTTAAGCACGAAAAATTATCGGCAAATATAAAACTTCAAAATGTTAGAGTTTGGGGCGATGTTAAAACTACCACTACTTCCGATAAAAACGGTGTTATGCTATTTGAAGCTTGGGGACAATACGATTTCAATTCAAATTGGAGCGCACGTTTTGGTAGACAAGTTATAAGTTACGACAATCAAAGAATTTTAGGCGAAATAGATTGGGCTCAACAAGGACAAAGTCATGATGCACTTGTGGTTTCATACAAAAAAAATAAAATGAAATTAGATATAGGTACGGCGCTAAATGCCGATGCCGAAAATTTGTATCGCGATTTGTACACTACTAATTATAAAAACTTGCAATATGCTTGGTTTCATACAGTTGTAAAAGATTTTCAAGTAAGTCTTTTAGCTTTAAACACAGGTTTTCAATATGAAGATTCTGTAACCAATGAATTAGAAACTGATTATTTGCAAACTTTTGGAACATTTTTAAAATATAAAAAGAGTAAGTTTAATACCGATTTAAGTTTCTATACACAAACAGGAAAATCGTCAAGTAATACTGTATTTGCTTACAATGTTGACTTAAATATGAATTATAATTTTACAGCAAAGTTTAGCACTAGTTTAGGTTATGAAATACTTTCTGGAAAAGCTCAAAACGATTCTAGCAACAAAGTAAAATCGTTCGCACCACTTTTTGGAACAAACCACGGATTTAATGGATATATGGATTATTTTTATGTAGGAAATCATAAAAATTCTGTAGGATTGCAAGACCTTTATTTGAAATTGAATTATACAGCTAAAAATTGGAAATTTAGTTTAATTCCACATGTATTTATGACGGCGGCAGATGTTATTGAACCTTTAAATGTAACTCAAACTATGGATTCTTATTTGGGAACCGAAATAGATTTTACAACATCATATCAATTGCATAAAAACGTTGGATTAACTGCGGGATATTCACATATGTTTGCAACCAAAACTATGGAAGTTTTAAAATCAGGAAATAGAAACAATAATAATAATTGGGCTTGGGTAATGCTTTCATTTAACCCTCAAATTCTATCATTTTCTAAATAATTCAATGTTTTATTAATTCAAAAAGGAGATTATTTTCATAATCTCCTTTTCTTTTTGACAACATAGTTGTCACCAACCTAAAAACTAATTAAACTTTGATTGTAAATCAATCGCCTTTGGAAATAAAATGTTATTTTCAAGATGAATATGAGTATGTAAATCTTGTTCAAACTCTTCTAACATTTGAAAAGTAACTTTATATGTGCTGCAAGCATCTGCAGGTGGATTATAATTATTTGATAGAGCTTTAATTTTTTCATAACGCTCCCCTTCATTTTCATGTTCATGTTTCATCATAGCAATTGGATTTTCAACAGAACCAAAACCAGGCATTTCAAGCGTAGTATTTTTTTTATTTGCTGAAACCATATTCTTTATAAATGGGAAAAGAATTAATTCTTCTTTTTTCATATGTTGAGCTAATTCTCCTGCTCCTTGATAAAAAAGTTTATTAATTTCAAATAATTCAGGATGTTTTGTACCATGCACTTTTGTAAGTTTGTCTAAAAACGCTAACAATACAGGCGTTTTTTCTTCTACATAACGATGGTGTTTTTTCTCAATATAATCAATTAACAAATCTAATTCCCATGATTTAAAATCAATTTCTTTATTGTTAATGTTAGCCGTCACACGTTCTAATTCGTCCAAAAGCGCATATTTATCGATGCCTTTTTTTGTACATACTTCATCTATTGTTCTATTTCCTTTACAGCAAAAATCAATACCTAATTGACTAAAAACACCTGCTGTTCTAAAATCATTAGCTACAATATCTCCTATAGTTTTATTATTATCTATTACCATATTTTTTATTTATATAAGATTAAAGGACAAAATTATCTTTAATTATTTTGTTTATCTATGATTCAAATCATATTAAAAATTATTTATTGATGTTTATTTTGCAATAAATAAAAAAGGATAAAAATATCCTTTATAATTTCTAACTAACACCTAAAATATGTTATCAAAATCACAAGCACGAGCATTTTTTTTAGGAGGAACTGTAGTAACCTTTTTAGTCTTTATAGGCTTAACCGTTTATTCGTTCATGCCTAAAAATGATCAAACTTATCATGATAAGATTGATGCAAAAGTTATTCGAGGAAAGGAAATTTGGGAATCGAATAATTGTATGGGTTGTCATACCATACTTGGGGAAGGAGGCTATTATGCTCCTGAACTTACAAAAGTAATCGAACGTCGAGGCGAAGGTTATGTAAAAGCAGTTTTACAATCACCTGTACCGTGGGCACCGAAAGGACGAAAAATGGTAAAATATCAAATGAACGATGCCGATGCAGAAGCTATGATTGCTTACTTTAAATGGATTGGTAATATAGATTTGAATGGTTTCGACCGTGTAGTATCACCTTTAGCGAAAGATAAATAATAATCCAAAAAATATAGAAAGATGAAATATAAATCACAAAAAGTAGCGTATTGGTTCTTTGGATTGTGTATGTTATTATTTGCATTACAAATTATCTACGGTTTTATAATGGGCTTTGCCCGTATTGGAATGGATGGTCTTCACGATTTTATACCGTTCAATACAGCGAGAGCCGTTCACACAAATTTATTAGTAGTTTGGTTGTTAACTGGTTTTATGGGGGCAGCTTATTACATTATTCCTGAAGAAGCACAACGCGAATTAATCAGCGTAAAATGGGCGTATGTTCAGTTAATTTCCTTAGCTGTTGTTGGTGTTTTAGCCATCGTTGGCTATCATTTTAATATTTGGGAAGGAAGAAAATTTCTTGAGATTCCAAGAGAATTAGACTTTTTAGTTGTCGTAAATGTACTATTGTTTTTAGGACTAATTTTAGGGACACTCTTTAAAGCAGAAAGACGAACAACAACTGCTTTAGTACTCTCAATGGGATTGCTTTTTGCAGCCTTGTTGTATTTACCAGGAATGATTTGGTTCGATAGCCAAGTAACCGATTCATTTTTTCGTTGGTGGGTAGTTCACTTGTGGGTAGAAGGTGTATGGGAATTGATTATGGGCGGTATTTTATCGTACTTATTAATCAAATTAACCGGAGTTGACCGTGAGGTTATTGAAAAATGGTTATATGTAATTGTAGGTTTAACTTTCCTTTCAGGTTTATTAGGAACAGGACATCACTATTATTATATCGGAGTAAACAAAATTTGGTTAATTGTCGGTGGAATCTTTTCGGCATTAGAACCGTTAGCATTCTTAGCAATGGCATTATTTGCAGTATATATGTATAGAAAAGGTGAAAAATCGCATCCAAATAAAATTGCTTTATTCTGGACAATTGGTGCTTCAATTGTATCTTTCATTGGAGCTGGATTATTAGGATTTGCGCATACTTTACCACAAACAAATATTTATACACACGGAACATTAGTAACCGCTATGCACGGACACTATGCGTTTTGGGGAGCTTATGCTATGATTGTTTTAGCAATTATTAGTTATGCACTTCCAAATATAACAGGGCGTAAATTATACGATAGCACAAGAGGTCATATGGCATTTTGGTTGTCAAATATCGGAATGTTAGGAATGACTGTAGCCTTTGGTGTTGCTGGTGTTGCTCAAGTATACATGGAACGTAAAATGAAAATGGATTTCATGGATGTACAAAACGAAATCAGTATTCACTTTGTAGTATTGTTGCTTTGTGCCACATTATTTACAACCGGAATTACCTTATACATCTTAGAGTTTATCAAATATGGTAAACCTACAGATGAAGCTCTAGTAAAAGAATAGTAAAGGTTAGTTTTTAATCTTTGATTAGCGTTTAATAACTAACCCTGCCGAAACCAATTGCCCAGAGTTGTCACTGCCCGCTTTTGGTTTCGGTTTTTTTAAAAATAAATTGCCATGAAAGTAGCTGAAAAAACCATTTTTTACAAAGCAGTTTGCTCTGAAATTGAAATTTTTAATCAAATCAACCAATTGCGATTGCCTTTATTATTGAAAGGACCAACAGGCTCTGGAAAATCTCGATTTATCGAATATATGGCAAATGAAGTTAACAAAACATTAGTCACTGTAAGTTGTCACGAGGAAACTTCTGCAACCGATTTAATAGGACGTTTTATTATTAAAGGAAGTGAAACGGTTTGGATTGACGGACCATTATCTATCGCTGTAAAAAACGGTTATATTTTATATCTAGATGAAGTTGCCGAAGCACGTCCAGATGTTATTGTAGCCATTCACTCTTTAACCGATCATAGAAGGGAACTTTTTATTGATAAATTAGGTGAAACCATTAGGGCACATTCTGATTTTCTACTAGTAGCCTCTTTCAATCCAGGATATCAAAAAGGTTTTAAAGAATTAAAACCTTCAACACGTCAGCGTTTTGTTGCGCTTTCATTCGATTATCCAAAGCCTAAAATTGAAGCAGAAATTTTAGTGAATGAAACAGGAATTCAAGCAGATATTGCTCAAAAATTAGTCGCAATCGGAACTAAAATCAGAAATCTTACCGAATTAGGGCTAACCGAAACCGTTTCCACTCGATTATTAGTGGACGCCGCGAAACTTATCAATAACGGATTACCAAAACGATTAGCCGTTCACGTTGCCGTTGTTGAACCTTTAACAGATGAGCAAGAAACCATTCAAGCTTTAAACGATTTGTGCGATTTAATGATTTAAAGATTTGAGATATGGGCTTAGAATTAGACGAGATTATCTATAAAAGAGTACTCAAGTACTTTAAAAATAAACGACTCAATGATGCCGAAATTCTGAGCCGTCAAATCAACTTATCTGATATCAAACCGCGATTGACTCTTTTTGCAAGAGCGATTTGTGGTGCGCCAATCGAAATTTTTCCAGCCGAACGAGAAGGTGGTTATAAAAACAAAAACTTCTTTCTTCCAATAAATTGTTCGCTTTTTCCAACAAAAGAGGAAAATCTGAAATTTTATTTTTTCAGAACGGTGTATTTGAGTATTCAGAAACAACTGAATTTGAATTGGGATAACCAAGATAATTCACCAGAACTTTCTTTGGAAAAAGCCTTTGAAACAGCGCCATTAGTCATTGGTGAAATGTTTGAAAAATATCCATCCATGCAAGAGTTTTATTATGATGCGGTTCCAAAATTACCCGTTAATAAAAAAGACCAATCCATTGATTATTCTTGGCTGTACGGAAAATGGATGAAAAACACTCAAGAAATTGAAGATGAAAATGTGTTACAAAACTTTGATGACAATACTAAGAAAATAAAAAATAATGTTGTAGCCGAAACTACGCTTCATGCAAAAGCTGTTGAAGAAATTGAGTCGCTTACTATTGACAAAAAACAACAAGAAGATTATGTGCTTATGCACAGTTTCGAGAAAATTGAAACTGCAGAAGAATTCAACGGAAATTGGCGCGATTTTGATGGAAAAGATGATTTAAAAGATCATCAAGAAGCCTTGGAAGAAATGAACATGAAGTTTACGGTTCGGGTTGATGATATGGTGCATTCTGTATATCAAGCAGATTTTGTTGAAAACACTTCTATAGCCGAAAGTGCTGAAATAGATGAAAAGGGTTTTCATTTAAAATACGACGAGTGGGATTTTAAAAAACGAAAATACTTAACAGATTTCTGTAAAGTATATCCGAAAACCCAACTTAAAACACATTCGCCTTATTATAAAAACACGATGGCGAAGTACAAAACCACTTTAAATGGTTTACGAAAAATGCTGACCAGTGTCAATAATAAAATGCAGCAACAACGAAGACAATCACAAGGTGACGCTTTCGATTTAGATGCATTAACCGATTTATATACCGACATTCATTCTGGAAAATCGCCAGACGAACGCATTTATTTATCTCAAAGAAAGAAAGATAAAGACCTTACTATTTTGGTTTTGCTAGATATTAGTCTTTCAAGCGATGGTTATGCCGCAGGAAATCGTGTGATTGATGTAGAAAAAGAAGTTTCCATTTTATTTGGGGAAATCCTGCACGAGTTCGATATCGATTTTGCTATTGACGGATTTTATTCCAAAACTAGAAATTTCACAACTTATCTCACTTTGAAAGATTTCAACGAAAGTTGGAACAAAGCCAAACATAAAATCGGAGCTGTTGAGCCTAATGGATATACTCGAATTGGTCCCGCTTTACGTCACGCTGGAGCAAGAATGGATCAATTGGATGCTAAAAATAAATGGATTATCGTGCTTTCCGATGGAAAACCAAACGATTACGATAAATACGAAGGACAACATGGCATTCAAGATATTAAACAAGCATTACGAGAATTGAACGAGCGAAAAATTAATTCGTATGCCTTAGCTATTGAAGCACAAGCCAAATATTATTTACCGCAAATGTTCGGTCAAAATCATTATCAAATACTAACATCTCCCGTAGCTTTACTAAAATCATTAGTAAAACTATATGAGAAAATCAAACATCAATAAAATGTCAACATCAGAAACACATACAAAAGTGATTGAAGGACATCCTATTCATACTTATTTTGTAGAAACCGATTTGATTCATCAATTATTAGAAGAATTAAATAGTATTAATCCAAAAGAAGAATTTCAGAAATTTTATAACATTTTCAATCATTTAGCAACTGTTGAAAGACGATTTGAACGAAAAGAAAATCAATTATTTCCGTTTTTAGAACAAAAAGGCTGGACAGGACCTTCTCGAAATATGTGGTCGTTTCACGATACGATTAGAGAAATGTTTCGAATTGTTAGAAAAAATTTAGAAGACCAAGATTTTACTTCAGCCAAGCATAATACCAATTTGATTTCTCAAAATTTATATCGTCTATTAGAAGTAGAAGAAAACGTTTTATTTCCGAATGCTTTAGAAATGTTATCAGATGAAGATTGGATAAAAATGCGAAAAGGTGAAGACGAAATTGGTTGGATGTTGACAGAAACTCCACCAAAATTTCCAAAAGAATCAGAATACATTCATCCTTCTCAAGATACAGAATGCAGAACCGATGTGGTTTTCAACGAAAACGCAACGCATTACGATGAAGGCTTTATGACTGTTGAACAAGTGAACTTACTATTCAAAACATTACCAATTGATTTAACGTATGTAGATGAAAACGATAAAGTAATTTTCTACAATCGCGGTGAAGAACGTGTTTTTCCGAGAAGTGCTGGAATTATTGGTAGAGAAGTTCGTTTTTGTCATCCGCCTAAAAGTGTGGATACCGTTTTGCAAATTTTAGAAGCGTTTAGAAAAGGCGAACAAAACGAAGCTTCTTTCTGGATTAACTACAAAGAGCGTCTGATTTACATTCGTTATTTCGCAGTTCATGATGCTCAGAAACATTACAAAGGCGTAATCGAAATGTCACAAGATATTACCGACATCAAGCAAATTAATGGAGAAAAAAGATTGTTAGAATGGAGATAAAAGAAAAATCAATATACTATCCGCCAGGTGGCATTTTAATTTGGATTATTACTTATTTGGAGCTTATCACTTTCGGAATGGCAATTTTAGCATTAGCGTATTACGGTTCAGAAGAGCGTGAATTATTTCATAACAGTAGTTTAAAACTGAATAAAAAAATTGGAACAATAAATACGATTTTGTTGTTAACTAGTGGTTTTTTTGTAGCCAAAGGAATTCATTTTTTTAAAGCCGCTAATATCAAAAAGACGTTGTTTTATTTCAATTGTGCAATGGTTGGAGGTCTTGGATTTTTAGTTTTAAAATCATTTGAATATTACGAAAAATTAGACGCCGGATTACACATGGATTACAATTCGTTTTTTAGATTTTATTGGCTATTAACGGGTTTTCATTTTATACATGTAGTTGTTGGATTGGTAATTTTATTAGTAATTACGTTTTCCATTAGAAAAAAACAAACAGAAGCAACCTTTGAAAACATCGAAGCTAGCGCCAGTTTTTGGCACATGTGCGATTTAATTTGGTTGCTTTTATTTCCAGTACTTTATTTACTTTTTTAAATGATAGATTATGAAAGATACAATTTCTTCTACGTTTATTTTGTTGTTGGCACTAACTGTAATTGCTGCTTTTTTAGCATTAAATGTAAGTGCAGAGATTATGGCAACAACGGTTGTGACTTTAGCTTTAATTAAGTTTTGGTTGGTAGCTTTTCAATTTATGGAATTAAAAAAAGCGCATCCTTTTTGGAAATATATGATTTTAGGTTTTGGTAGTTTAATGATGATAATTTTGATCATTTTACTTTAATGTTTTGAGTGATGATAATAATCATATATCAAACTAACTAATTTAATTCTATTTGTAATTGGTTTTTATTAAGTAGATAGAAATTAACAATTAAAACAATATGACTTTACAACAAAACGTACACACTTTTCACATTCCTGTTATGGGATTGGCTTTTACTATTGATAGTCCAATACGTGTGGCACAATACGGAATTGATTCTGTAATTTCGATTATGGATGACGATTTGATTGAAAAAATGACTGCTTTTTATGCTAAAAAATTCAAGCAACCTTATGAAGAAATCTCGCAAAAAGTAGAAGATTTTAGAGCGATAAGAATTACCAATTATTTGAATTTACTCGATACAGTTGTTACTCAAAAGTTCGAAAGTTTCAAATCTGAATTAATTGAAAAAAGAACCCAATTAGAAGATTTCATCGCCATTTTGCCAACAACATCAGAATTGAAACTCAAATTAGAACATTTAATCGATTCAAGAAAAAACAATATGGTGGAATTAAAAACAATTCTTGACCATCATTTTGCACCAGGAAGTATCGATGTGAATATCATGACTAAAATTGATAAAGATAATTTTAGTGAAGACGAACAATTGCCAGTAATTTATAACGATGCGCATGCCGCTTTACGAGGTTTTGTAAACAGTACCACAAATTCATCGATAGTTTTTTCTGCCGGAATGAACCCAAGATTGTATAGTTACATGGAAACTTTCGATGCATTTTACCCCAATGCAAACGGACAATTTCAAAAGAAAATCATTTTGAAAGTAAGCGATTTTCGTTCGGCAATGATTCAAGGAAATTTTCTAGCTAAAAAAGGACTTTGGGTTTCTGAATATCGAATCGAATCGGGACTAAATTGTGGTGGTCACGCTTTTGCCACGGATGGATTTTTATTAGGTCCAATTTTAGAAGAATTCAAAAACAAAAAAGACGAGTTGATTCAATCGGCTTATTTGCTATTGATAAATGCTTTAACTTCAAAAAATAAGGAAGTACCAAACGAACCACCTATTTTAAAAATTACAGTTCAAGGTGGCGTAGGAACAGCAGAGGAACATCAGTTTTTATTAGACCATTATCAAGTGGATGCTGTAGGTTGGGGCTCACCATTTCTTTTAGTTCCAGAAGCTACTTCAGTTGATGCTGAAACTAGAAAATTATTGGCTGATGCGAAAGAAAAAGATTTGTATTTGAGTAACATTTCGCCTTTGGGAGTTCCGTTCAATACGATTAAAGGCATGACAAATGATTTCTTTAAAAGCCAACGCATCGCTTCGGGAAAAGCAGGAAGTTCTTGTCCAAAGAAGTATTTAGCGTTAAGTAAAGAATACAAAAAAGAAGGCACTTGTACCGCATCTAAAAAACATCAAGATAAGAAAATAGAAGAATTAGAAGCAAAACGCAATAGCATTACGTTCGAAGTTTACAACAAAGAATATAATTCAATTACAGAAAAATCATGTTTGTGTGTGGGATTAGCAAATGCAAGTCTTATCGAATTAGGAATTCCAATTAAGGGTCAAGCACAAGGCGTTGTGATTTGTCCTGGTCCAAATATGGCTTATTTTTCTAGAGAATTTTCATTGAAAGAGATGATTCAGCACATTTACGGCAAGAAGGAAATCGAAAAAAATACCAATAGACCTAATATGTTTGTGAAAGAATTAGGTTTGTATGTTTCCTATTTGTCCAACCAAATTACTGATGCTTTCGAAATAACACCCCAACAAATAAAAAAATGGGAGGCTTTTCAAAATAATTTAATTCAAGGGATTTCGTATTATGAAAGCTTGTTCAAAAATAAATTCATTCAAAGCGCAAACGAGATACAGAATGATCTTTTGGTTTTAAAAGAGAAATTAAATAATTTACAATTAAACACATTTAAATATGGAAAAGCATCAATATAATTTAGATTTAGAGTGGATTGGAGAGCGCAAAGGAGTACTTTCATCTCCTGAATTTTCATCTACAATTGAAGTAGTAACACCGCCAGAATTCGATAAAGGAATTGCTGGATTTTGGTCGCCAGAACATTTATTTACTGCAGCAGTTCAAAGTTGTTTTATGACTACTTTTTTAGCAATTGCCGATTTTTCAAAATTAGAAGTTTTAAATTTTAACTGTAAAGCAACAGGTATTCTAGAAAAAGTTGAAGATAAATTTCTCATGACAGAAGTAATTTTAGAGCCTTCACTAAAATTAAAAAACAATGAAGAAAAAGAAAAGGCTAATAAAATCATCGCAAAAGCAGAAAAGGCATGTCTTATTTCTAATTCAATATTAACAAATGTTATTTTAAAAGAAACAAAATTCTAAATTCAATTTCTTTTACTGTTTTAAACCTTCAATAATTACATTGAAGGTTTTTGTGTTTATGATTGTAATCATACCACAATTTGTTTAATTAAAGGAACTTTGTATTATAATTTATTAAAATCAAATTCAATTATGAACAAATTAGTATTATTAGCATTAACGTTTGCAATGTTTATTGCTTGTGGTAAAAAAGAAAATCAAGATGATTTTTCAAAACCAGCTGCATCAGAATCTAATGAAACAACTACTGAGACAAATTCTTCTTCTGATTATGATCCACATCGAGGAGAAGGGAAATTTGAAAATGTAGACTTAGGCACTGGTTTAAATGGTGCAATGGCAGATGCTGGACAAAAAGTGGCTGAAGTTAAATGTACTTCATGTCATAAATTAACAGAAGAGAAATTAGTTGGACCAGGTTGGAAAGGAGTAACTGAAAGAAGAAAACCAGAATGGATTATGAACTTTATCACAAACCCCGACCCAATGATAGACAAAGATCCAGAATTACAAGCTCAATTAGAAATTTGTTTAGTAAGAATGCCTAATCAAGGTGTTGGTGATGATGAAGCAAGACAAATTTTAGAATTTATGCGTAAAAATGATGGCGTAAATTAAAACTAACAATTTATTGTAATTGTAAATTGGGTGAAAGCGGTTTACAATTAAATAAAAAAATAAATTTTATAAGTATGAAAAATAGTTTTATTAAATTAAGTATGTTTTCCTTGCTTACACTAGCTTTTCTAGATTCTTGTAAGCCAAAAAACACAAGTGATGCAGTTACAGGAGATGCCGCTTCAAAAGTATATGTGGCTCCTGGGAAATATGATGAATTTTACAATTTTGTATCGGGTGGATTTAGTGGACAAATGAGTGTTTACGGTTTGCCTAGTGGAAGAATGTTAAAAGTTATTCCAGTTTTTTCACAAGATGCGGAAACAGGTTGGGGATATAGTGAAGAAACCAAAGCGATGTTAAATACTTCTTATGGCTATATTCCTTGGGATGATGCTCACCATCCGGAATTATCTCAAACAAATGGAGAGGTTGATGGGCGTTGGGTATTCATCAATGGAAATAATACGCCACGTATTGCAAGAATTGATTTAAAAAGATTCAAAACTGCTGAAATAATAGAATTACCGAATTCAGCAGGTAATCACTCTTCTCCTTTTATAACAGAGAACACAGAATATGTGGTTGCTGGAACTCGTTTTGGAGTCCCAGGTGATTATGAAAATGGTGATGTGCCTATTAATACGTATAAAGAAAATTATAAAGCACACGTAAGTTTTGTAAAAGTTGAAGACGACGGGAAAATGGATATTGCTTTTCAATTACGCTTGCCAGCCGTTAATTTCGACTTGTCACATGCTGGTAAAGGTAAATCTCATGGTTGGTTCTTTTTCTCTTGTTACAACTCTGAGCAAGCAAACACTTTATTAGAAGTTAACGCTTCTCAAAAAGATAAAGACTTTATCATGGCAGTTAACTGGAAAAAAGCCGAGGAATATATTAAAGCAGGTAAGGGTAAAAAGAAAAAGCTAAATATGCGGTTAATAGATGGAATGATGAAACTCATTCTGCAACATCTACTATAAAAGAAGAAGTTCTAGTTTTAGATGCAACTGAGTTTGAAGATATTTGTTACATGATTCCTTGTCCAAAATCTCCACATGGTTGTGATGTTGACCCTACTGGTGAATATATTTGTGGAAGTGGAAAACTTGCTGCATTAATTCCTGTTTTCAGTTATACTAAAATGTTGAGTGCAATTGAAAACAAAAATTATGAAGGTGATTATTTTGGATTACCAGTTCTTAAATATGACGCAGTTCTACATGGTGAAGTACAAAAACCAGGTCTAGGACCTCTACATACTGAATTTGACGGAAAAGGTAACGCTTATACAACAATGTTTGTTTCTTCAGAAGTTGTTAAATGGGATATTAAAACACTTAAAGTATTAGATAGAGTGCCTACTTATTATTCAGTTGGTCACTTAACTATACCAGGTGGTGATACAAAAAAACCATTCGGTAAATATTTAATTGCTTATAACAAAATAACTAAAGATAGATATCTGCCAACTGGCCCGGAATTAACTCAATCCGCTCAATTATATGATATAAGTGGTGATAAAATGCAGTTGCTTTTAGATTTCCCTACTATTGGAGAACCACATTATGCACAAGCTGCCCCTGCCGATTTAATCAGAAATAATGGACAATTAAAATTCTATAAATTAGAAGAAAACAAACATCCATTTGTAACTAAAGGCGAAAAAGAATCTAAAGTTGTTAGAGAAGGTAATAAAGTTCATGTTTACATGACCTCAGTTCGTTCTCACTTTGCTCCTGATAACATTGAAGGAATTAGAGTTGGAGACGAAGTTTATTTCCACGTAACAAATTTAGAGCAGGATTGGGATGTACCTCATGGTTTCTCAGTAAGAGGAGCTAAAAATGCTGAGTTACTAATTATGCCAGGTGAAACATCTACTTTAAAATGGATTCCAGAACGTGTAGGAACTTCTGTATTCTATTGTACAGATTTTTGTAGCGCTTTACACCAAGAAATGCAAGGTTACATTAGAGTATCTCCTGCTGGCAGTAATGTGCCACTAACGTATAGTGTTGGGACTAACCTTCCTAAAGCTTCAGAATAGATTAAATAAGATTTAAAGGGAGCTAGTGCTCCCTTTTTTAAACCAATAAAACAAACGATTTCATTTAAAAAAATAAATTTAAAAAATTATGAAAAAAATAGTTTATCAATAATTACAAAAGTTGTATTAGTAATTATTGCCTTATTGTTTGTTGGCTCTCTCTTTTATCCAATGTGGCGAATTGAATTAGATGCGCCTCAATATCCTGAAGGGTTGGTTCTTCAACTTCATGCTAATAAAATTGCAGGAGATGTAGAAATAATTAATGGTTTAAATCATTATATTGGAATGGCAACTTTGCATACAGAAAACTTTTTTGAATTTAAAATTATACCATATATAATGGGCTTTTTTTCTTTACTGTCTTTAGTAATAGCTTTTCTTAATAAGAAAAAAGGGTTAATTGTTTTTGGAGTTGTGTTTGTACTGTTTGTAATTTTAGCTGGAATTGATTTTTACAGATGGAATTATGAATATGGACATAATTTAGATCCAAATGCAGCTATTAAAGTTCCAGGGATGGCCTATCAACCTCCAGTTTTAGGATATAAAGAATTATTAAATTTTGGGGCGTACTCAATACCAGACACAGGTGGTTGGCTTTTGGTTACAGCTGGTTTCCTCTTATCTTTAATTATAATTAAAGAATATAAATTTTCAAAATAATTAATATGCGATATTTAATTTTATCATTTTTTCTAATTACTATTGGTTGTTCTAAAAAGAAGCCGAACCAATAAAGCTTAATGTTGATCAATGCGAATTTTGTAAGATGAAGATTTCAGATGGTAAATTCGCTTCGGAAATTATCACAACTAAAGGAAGAGTTTATAAATTCGACGACATAAGATGTATGGTTTCTTATAATAATGAAAATAACATTTCCGTTGATAAATCTTATGTAAACGACTTTTCACAAGAAAATTCTCTGATTTCAATTGATGAAGCTTTTTTTTTAAAAGGAGGAAATATTTCAAGTCCCATGAGAGGAAACATTGCTGCATTTAAAGATGAGTTAGAGTTTGAAGAATACATAACAAAATTAAATGCTACTAAAACTAATTGGAGTGAAATTAATAATCTCTTTAAATAAAGTAATTTAAATGACGCGCTTTATTATTTTAATACTATATATTAATCTAACTTTTACTTATGGGAATACTATTAATGTAGGTTCAAATCATGCCATAAAATCATTAACTAAAGCTATTTCATTTGCAAAAGATGGTGATACAATATTTGTCCATAAAGGAATTTACAGAGAAGGGAATATTATAATTAATAAAAGACTCATTTTAATTGGTAAAGGCTATCCTACATTTGATGGGGAAAAAAAAGTTGAAGTTTTTTCCATAAAACATGATAGTGTAATTTTTAAAGGTTTTAAAGTAATAAATGGTGCTTATGGAACGATCACAGATCCTGCGGCAATAAAAACTTACACAGTTAATAATGTAATTATAGAAAATAACATCCTCGACAATAACTTTTTTGGCATATATATTCAAAATGGAGACAAATGCATTATTAAAGACAACCAATTAAAAGCTTATGGAAAAGAAGAACAACAATTAGGAAATGGAATTCATTGTTGGAAAAGTACTAATATTCAAGTAATGAATAATAAAGTACAAGGTCATAGAGACGGAATTTATTTTGAATTTGTTTCTGAGTCGTTAATTTGGAGAAACATAGTTGAAAATAATATTAGATATGGATTACATTTTATGTTTTCACACAACAATTCTTACATTACAAATGTATTTAGAAATAATGGAGCTGGAGTGGCAGTTATGTACACAAGAAATGTAACCATGATGAATAATTTATTCGACGAAAATTGGGGACAATCAGCTTATGGTCTTTTGTTAAAAGAAATAACCGATAGTAATATTTTAAATAATTATTTTGTAAAAAATACTACAGCGGTATATATGGAAGGATCAAGTCGAATAAAATTCAAAAATAACGATTTTAAAGATAATGGTTGGGCTGTAAAAATTCAAGCTAGTTGTGATGATAATACTTTCAATCACAATAATTTCATTAATAATACTTTTGATATGGGGACTAATGGAAGTTTGGTGCTTAATAACTTTAATTATAATTTTTGGGATAAATATGAAGGTTATGATCTAAATAAAGATAATTTAGGTGATGTCCCTTTTCATCCTTTAAGTTTATTTTCTGTTTTAACCGAAAACACCCCTTCAGCAATGTTACTTTACAGAAGTTTTATGATTACCTTATTAGACAAATCAGAAAAAGTATTACCAAGTATAACCCCAGATAATTTTGCTGACAATTATCCATTAATGAAGCCAATAAAAAGATGATAGAAATTCGACAATTGAATAAAAGTTTTGGAAAATTTCAAGTTCTAAATAATATAAATTTAAGCTGCCATTCAGGCGAATGTATTGCTCTTATTGGGCCTAATGGTTGTGGGAAAACCACAATAATTAAATCTATTTTAGGAATGGTTTTACCTAATTCGGGTACAATTACAGTTGATGGAATCAATATTAAAGGTCAAAATGAGTATAGAAACGATATTGGATATATGCCACAGATAGGTAGATATCCCGAAAATATGACTATTGGACAAGTTATAGAAATGGTAAAGACTATTCGTAATCAAAATGATAATTTAGATACAGATTTGTTAAAAGCATTTAATCTTGAAAATATGTTTCAAAAACAAATGCGTACACTTTCTGGTGGAACTACTCAAAAAGTAAGTGCTGTTTTAGCTTTTTTATTTAATCCTAAAATATTAATCTTAGATGAACCAACAGCAGGATTAGATCCTTTAGCTTCTGAAATTTTAAAAGAGAAAATAATTAAGGAAAAGCAAAATGGTAAATTAATTTTAATTACATCTCATTTACTTAGTGAATTAGACGATTTAATTACTGAAATTATTTTTATGCAAGATGGGAATTTACATTTTCATAAAAAAATTCATGAATTAAAAGAGCTTACAAATGAAGATAAAATATCAAAAGCAATAGCTAAAATTTTAAAAGAAAATAACAATGAAAAAGCTCATTAAAATAATTTTAATAGACATTCTTAAGAATAAAATTGTTATTGCTTATACATTTATTATTGCAATATTAGCATGGAGTTCTTTTTTATTAGAAGATAATAGCTCAAAAGGACTGTTAACTATTTTAAATATTATATTATTTACAGTTCCTTTAGTTACTATTCTTTTTGCTACTATTTACATTTATAATAGTTCAGAATTTATAGAATTAGTTGTAAGTCAGCCCGTTAAAAGAAGTAAAATTTGGACAAGTTTATTTATTGCTGTAACAACTGCACTTGTAATATCATTTCTAATAGGTGCGGGTTTACCTTTACTAATATATTCATCTAATTTTGTAGGTTTTATGATGCTCATTGTTGGAACTTTAATCACATTAGTTTTTACAGCATTAGCGTTTTTATCATCTATATTAACTAGGGATAAAGCAAGAGGAATTGGTTTAGCTATTTTAACCTGGTTATTTTTTGCTTTAATTTTTGATGGCATCGTTCTATTTTTACTCTTCCAATTTTCAGATTATCCAATAGAAAATGCAATGGTAGGAATTACAGCTCTTAACCCTATAGATTTAGCTCGAATACAAATCTTACTTCATTTAGATGTTTCTGCAATGATGGGATATACTGGGGCTATTTTTAAAAATTCTTTTGGAACACAAACAGGATTATTTATATCTTTTTTCTTATTGATTCTTTGGGCTATAATTCCTTTTCTTATTTCTCTTAAAAAGTTTAATTCTAAAGATTTATAATTATGAATAATAAAACAGATATTGCTAATAGAGATGATATTATTTTATTAGTAAATACTTTTTACGATAAAATTAAAAAAGATGATGTAATAGGTCATTTTTTTACTGATGTTGCAAAAGTAGATTGGAATAAACATTTGCCAATAATGTATAATTTTTGGGAGAATATTCTGTTTTATACTGGAAATTATTCAGGTAATCCCATGCAAGCACATAAAAAAGTTCACAACTTAAGTCCTATGAACCAAAAAGATTTTAATCATTGGGTTAAAGTCTTTACTAAAACTGTCGATGAACTATTTGAAGGAAAAAAAGCTGAAGAAATTAAAGAAAGAGCCACAAATATTGCACAAGTAATGATGTTTAAAACGCTTTCTCATTAAAATGAGGCATCATATATTATTAATAATTCATTTAATTACTGCAACTATTTGGGTTGGCGGCCATTTAATTTTATTAATTAGATATGTTCCAAAATCATTAAAATTAAAAAAAATCTATCCTATAAATAATTTTAGAAAAAACTTTGAACCTATTGGTATGCCTTCATTAATTATATTGTTTTTTACTGGAGTTTTATTGGCAAATGATTATGATATTACATATACAAAATGGTTCAGTTTTAATGGTGGAATTGAAACTATTATTAGTCTTAAATTATTTTTATTTCTTATAACTATAATTTTAGCCTTAAGTGCAGTCAAATTTATTTTTCCAAATTTAAAAGGAAAACCAACATTTTTGCTAATTGTTTTTATAACAATTGTAACTCTTATCGCAACTACAATGTTAATTTTAGGTTCATTTGTAAGACTAGGTGGTTTTTAAAAAAAAGAGATTATTTTTTAAAACAATCTCTTTTTCGAATTAAAAATCAACCTCAACTTTTATTTTGGAAGCAATACATCGTTAATTACTAGTATTAACCCATTTGAAGTTTCTATTGTTGCTGTTATTTCAGAACCATTAACAAAAGTTTTGTCTCCATCTTTTGTGATTTTTACTTTTTTAGGCGTTACCATTTCGTATTCTCCTCCATCTTGCATATATTCTGGTTTCAATACACCTACATAAGTATGGTATCCTAAAATATCTACTAATTTATCTTTGTTTTCAGGCTTTAATAAATCTTCTACCGTACCTGCTGGAAGTTTGTCAAAAGCTGAATTTGTTGGAGCAAAAACGGTAAACGGACCAGCATTACTTAATGAAGTTACTAATCCAGCTGCTTTAACTGCAGCAACTAATGTAGTATGATCAGGGCTTCCAGATGCCACTTGAACAATATTTGGATTAGAAACCTCATCTTGAACGCCTTCTTGCCCAACACTTAAATCGACTGATTCTTCAGTTGTATTAGAATTTTGGTTTTCTGTACTTGAATCAGTTTCACTTTGTTTACAACTAATTTGAAATAATAGTAACAAAGCAACTAAAGTTTTAATGGTTACTTTCATAAAAATCTATTTAAATTAACTATAACAAAGTACTTGAAAATCAAACATTGTTTTTATGAGTTCAATCATAAGCTATACTTTTTTTTGAAAAAAGTATAATAAAAATGCACCGACAACTAATATTATAGCTGCAATTAATAGAAATTCATTTATAAATGGAATTGAAATGTATTCTATAGATGCAAAACCTTGAGTAGCAAGTAAAGTTTCATTTAATAAAACTCCAGATGAAAAATTGTTAGGCTAATTTTTATTTTCTTTTGATTATTTAATAAAAATTCATCAGCTAGTAAAAATAATAATGAGAGTGTAATAATTGCTAATAAAACTAAATGTAAATAAGCAATAATTACGGGTCTTGTACCAAAAGCAAATTTACTTAAAGCAGGTATAGTTGAAAGTGTCTGTAAAATGAATTTTATACTTATTGAAAACAAAACGAATTTTAAAATAAGATTTAGAAAATGTTTTTTTAAAGAGATGTTCTTTTTTACTTTAAATAGAAATAGGAACCAAAAAATAGTTTGAATTGAAATAGCTATAATTGAAATAAAATATATACTTGAAGGAATTTTTAACCACAATAATGAAAGCACATAGATTGGGATGCAAGTCCAAATCGTAATTTTCTGGAATAAAACTAAAAATTTTGAACTGGAGATTTTAAAATAATCAAAAAACAAACCAAAACACGCTAGTATAAACCAACCATTGTATTGAAAATGGAGATAATAGTAAATGGAGGATAGATATAAATCTTGATTGAAATTTTTACTTGCCATCATGTAAGCTAAATAAAAAGTACCAAAAGAAGAAATTATATTATAGAATAAGGCTGCCTTAAACCAGTTAGTTACAATTTTGTTTGTATTGAGAACTTTTAAATCTTTATAAAAATAAATTGCAAAAAGAAAGAAATAAAAATTGAAGCAGTTGAAAAAAATATTGATATAAAATCATAACCATTAGTTGTAAAGGATATTAACATTCCATAAGCGCAAATTAAATTTAATAGTAGTAATTTTTTATACCGTTTAAAAACATTTATTTTTAAGTTTCTTTTATCTAAATAATTAACTAAAAGAAAGAAAAGAGTTTGAGTAACCCAGCCAGCAAATGCAAAGTGTGAATGAGCATGTTGAATATTTTTTTGATGCAATAGCGGGAATTCAAAACTAATTTTATATCGCATTAAAACCCCTAAAAAAGCAACAATAAATAAATTAAATAATGAAATTCTTATCCAAGACTGTTTTGTAATTAACATTAATAATATAATTTATGATCAATAATATCTACAATTTTGTTTTTTTTCATTTTAGACAATTCTCGAATTACTGTTTCAACTCTCAACCCTGTAAAATTTGCGATTTCTTGTCGAGTATAAGGGACAAGTTTCTTTTCAATAGAATTTTCATCTTTCTTAGATTCTAAAAAGCAAATGATTCTATGCTCGGGTGATTGATTAATAATGTCGCGAGATGTTTTTGCTTTGGCTAAATTTCTTTGCGCCATCAAATTCAAAAACTTTTTTTGATACGAAGGATATTCTTCTAAAATTTTTAAAAATTTATCTTTAGATAGCTTAATAATTTTTGAAGATGTACATGTTTGGGCTGTCGATGGATAGAAGTCATCAACAAAAAGAGGAGGCTCTCCAAAGCTTTGGCCATCAAAAAAAACACCTTGTGTAAATTCTTTCCCTTCTTCATTCAAATTAAACATTTTTACACTACCTTCTATTAATTGATAATAAAAATTGGCATGCTCCCCAGCTTCAAATATAATTTCATTTTTTTCATATTCTTTAGCTATTGCGCCCCAAGTAAAAAGCAAATCGATGTCTAAAAACATATCTTTAAATCTTAAGCAAAATTATTTTTATAAAAATATAAAAAATATGACTACAATCATATTCAATCAATTTAAGCTATTGTAAATTTACACCATGAAAAGTTTTGTATTCATAATTGCTTTTTTATTCTTGGTAAGACCACTTATTCCAGTGATTGACTATGTAGTTAATTATGAATATATATCAACTAAATTATGTGAAAATAAAGATAAACCAGAGTTAAATTGTAACGGTAAATGTCATGTAGCTAAAAAAATTAGTGAAAGTACAAATTCTGATAATACAAATAAATTAAAATCTAATTCTGAAGTTGAAATATTATTTTTTCAGACAGATAATTTTGATTTTAGAAAGTTTATTTTTCATACTAAATCTATTACAAAATTTCACTACGAAAACCTATACTTTCACATGAGTAGTAGTGATTATTTTCATCCTCCTTGTTAATTCGATTAATTTCAATTTTATACAACTAATAAATTAAATCGAATAATCAAAATTTTAAAAATGAAAAATATATTAAAATTGCTCTTATTAGGGCTAGGAATTCTTATGTCTTTAACATTGGGTTCATGTTCAAACGATGATAATGAAACAACTATTAACGAGTTAGACAGTCTTGTTAAATTTAAAGAGATTGTTAATAATAATCATACCATTGAATTATTTTCTGTCAAAGGAACTTTAGAACAAGGATATAATGAAATTAATTTAAGAATTAAAAACAATACTTCAAACGAATATTTTAAAAATGCTGAAATTTCTTGGACACCAATTATGCACATGACTTCAATGTCACACTCTTGTCCATTTTCTTCAGTAAATAAAATTACTAATGAAGGGACATTGTATAAGGGTTATATAATGTTTCAAATGGCTCAAAATGATACGGAATATTGGGATTTAAAAATAGATTATACTATTGATGAAATTGATTATTCGGTAACATCTGTTATAGATGTGCCTGCTTCAGAAAAGCGAGTTGTAAATACTTTCATGGGAACTGATGGAACAAAATATCTTTTAGCTTTGATTGAACCATCCAATCCTAAAGTTGCAATTAACGACATCAAAATTGGAGTATGGAAAATGCAAAATATGATGACTTTCCCTATAGTTGATGGTTACACGGTTAAAATTGATCCAAGAATGCCTAGTATGGGTAATCATAGTTCTCCTAATAATGTTAATGCAACGCAAATGAACTCAAATTCATTTTATGATGGTAAATTATCATTAACTATGACAGGTTATTGGAAAATTAATTTACAACTAGCTAATACAAATGGAGATATTTTAAAAGGAGAAGAAATTTCTGATACCGTAGAATCGAGCAGTATCTTTTTTGAAATTGAATTTTAAATTATCTTAAAAAGGTCGTTATGAAAAAAAAACGACCTTTTTAAAACTTACATGAGTTGAATTTTGCATTCAACAAAAATCCTGTATACTTAATAGAAACCAAATGAAAAATAATATTGTCATAATACTATTAGTATTTTGTTTTGGAAATTTATTAGCTCAAGAACAAGATTCTATTATAAAAAAAGAATTAAAGGAAGTAATTTTAATAGGCACAAAATCTCAATTACACGAAAAAGAATCTAAAACATTAGCTACAGTTGATGAGTTTTTACAAAAAGCATCTAAAGTAGATTTAATTAAAAGAGGAGCTTACGCCTGGGAGCCAATTATAAATGGAATGGCTACAGAACGAACTGTAATTACAATAGATGGAATGCGAATCTTTGGTGCTTGTACAGATAAAATGGACCCAGTTACGTCTTATGTTGAAATTTCAAATTTATCAGAAGCTACCATTTCTTCTGGTCAACAAGGTAGTTGTCATGGAAATACTATTGGAGGTACTTTGAATTTAAAAAGAAACCAGCAAAATTCTGCTAACAAAGGTTGGAATTTTGGAATAAATTCAGGATACGAAACAAATAATAAGCAAAAAATAGCAGGTTCTTCAATAAATTATGCGGATAGTTTGTTTTATGTAGATACTGATGTTATGTTTCGAGATGCTGAAAATTTTAAAGCAGGAAATGATAAAGAAATTCAGTTTTCCCAATTCAGAAAACTTAACCTTTCCACTACATCTGGTTTTCAATTAACATCAAATAAAAATTTTGAAGCTTCTATTATTTATGATAAAGCAACAGACGTTGGTTACCCAGCATTACCTATGGATGTTTCGTTGGCGGAAGCTTTGATTACTTCAGTAAAATTTAATTACAAACCAAGTTTTGAATCAATCGATAACTGGGAAACAAAATTATATTTCAATACCATTACACACATTATGGACGATACAAAACGTCCAAATGTTCCAATACATATGGATATGCCAGGTTGGAGTGATACTTATGGTTTTTACTCAAAAATTAATGGAAAATTAAATGAACATCATTTTTTGGCTAATATAAACGGATTTTATAATCGTTCACTAGCTGAAATGACGATGTATCCTTCTGATCCAAGCGAAAACTTAATGTTCATGTATACTTGGCCTGATGTTCGTACGTTGTATTCTGGAATTTATTTTGAAGATAACGTGTCATTAAATTGCCACTCTGGTTTAAAAATTACTACTACTTTAGGAATGCATAATAATAAAGTTGCGAGTAATTTTGGATTAGAAAGTTTGCAAATATTTTATCCAGAATTGGGATCTATTAAAAACCGATTTTTAAAAAGTTTCTCCGCAACTTATTCATCAGATAAAAACGGATTTCAATATGGCCTTGGAATTGGATATGGAGAAAGAGCACCATCAGTTTCTGAAGGTTACGGATTTTATTTATTTAATAGCTTTGATAATTTTGATTATATCGGAAATCCTAATTTAAATAATGAACAATCGCTTGAGGCAAATGCGAATTTGGGCTTAAAAAAAGATAAATGGAAAGTGCAGTTTACTACATCATACTTTCATATATCAAATTATATCATAGGAATTCCAGACGAAACAATTGCTCCTATGACAATTGGAGCTAATGGAATTAAAATTTATACAGCTTTAGATTATGCAACAATTTGGTCTAATGATGTATCTGTAAATTATAAATTCCACGCTAATTGGAGCTGGGATGGAAAATTTGGATACAATTTAGGAAAAGATAATAAAAATGATGGCTTACCATTTATGAGCCCAATGCGATATTTATCTAGCATACGTTTTAATCAAAGAAAATTAAATGCTGAATTAACAATTAAAGGGAATACTACTCAGACTGAATTTAATTCTTTCTATGGCGAAGACAAAACACCTAGTTATGCAATCTTAAATCTTAATTTGGGATATAAATGGAATCTTGAAAAAACCAAGATATTGTTCAATTGTGGAGTAGAAAATGTATTAGATGCTACCTATTCAACTTATACTGATTGGAATAATTTACCACGAATGGGAAGAAATGTATTTTTGAATGTATTATTTAAAATATAATTAAAAAGGTTTTAGGAATTAATATTTGAGAAAAGTTTCTCCAGATTTAATTCCTAAAGCCAATTCTTCTAAATTAGTGGTTTCAAGCATATTTGATAATGCATTTCTGATATCTTTAAATTTATCATGAACAGGGCAAGGATGATCTTCCGAGCAATGAGAAAGTCCAATACCACATCCTTTAAAAACAGCATCGCCATCTATCGCACTTACAATTTGAGATAAATAAATGTTTGAAATTCTTTTTTTAGGAATATAAAATCCTCCATTTACTCCTTTAGCCGAATCTATAATTCCTTCTTTTACAACTAATTGCAAAATTTTTGCAGTAAACGCTTGTGGAGAATCTATTTCTTTTGAAATATCAATAAAACCTACTTTTTTATCTTCTAAAGATTGTTTAGCAATAAAAATACATGCTTTTATAGCATAATTACAAGATTTTGAAAACATAAATTTTATTACTTTTTATCTATTGTTATTTCGTAAAATTAAGAATTTATCTTTTTCCAAGATTTAATAAATAGATAAATAACAAAATATCCTAAAGTAAACATTAAAATTGTTCCAAATAGAATAAACAATGTTGTCCAAAAACTGTTCTCATTCATCATTTCTGAAAAAGTATTATCATCTAATCCAGCTTGCCATAATGCTTTTTTTATTCCCATAGCTACTAAAGAAATTAAAAAGAATAATAATGTATATTGTACTATCCAGAATATTAAAGAATTAAAATTTAAAACTTTATTGGAAATAAAAGATGGCTTTATAAAATAGAAACAAGCTGCTAAAATTATCATAGTGTTAATTCCAATTGTGGTTCCCATTGCGTGAGCAACAGTAATATGTGTTCCGTGTGTATATAAATTTATAGCAGGAATAGATATTAATAAAGCCAATCCTAAATTTAGCATAACCCAATAATCTGCTGCCATTAAAAAGCGATACGGGAAAAAATTATAATACGTTGTATTTTCTTTAAGTTGATTATTCCAATTGTAAAATATTTTGATGAATATTATCCATTCAGTCATGCTCACTGCATAAGCTATATAATGAATTACTTTTTCTGTTGGAAGTAAATAAATATGATGTCCCCAATTGAATATTAGATTAAATAAACCTAAAAAATACATCGCAAATGATAGTTTATGGAAAGACGTTTTAGTGTCTTTGCTAATTTTTTCCATTAAGTAAAAAGCAATACCATATATAATTTGATTAACAGCTCCTACCAAAGCACCGTTTGCTTTCCATTGAATGGTCATATCTGTTATAAAATGAGAACGAAAGTATGAGAAAATCCATAAATAATTTTCAATGAAAGTAAAGATGAAAAAGAGAATTCCTGTGAGCCACATCCAATAATATACTGGCCATTTTTCTTTAAATCCCATTTGGTGTAAATAATAAATAAGATATACAATAAATGAAATGAGAATAGGTAATGCCCAAAATGGGTTAAATTCCCAATATTCTCTTCCTCCGAAATCACCTGTTAAATAACTATAAAAAATACCAAATAAAGCAATTATCCAAAGTGAAAAATGAAGATATTGTAAAAGTGTCCCAAATAGAGTAGTCTTCCTCTTCGCAATAATCAAAGTTAGAAAACCAAGACCAGCAGTAATAATACTTAAATAAACGCTGCTTACATGAAGCGGACGAAGTGATAAAAATCCCATGACGCCCGATTTGGGTTCGGTAATACGATAACTTTCGGAAGCTAAATGACCAAAAACAAGCCTAAGAGAAGAAGAATTAATGCAATTCGTATTAAATATATTCCGTGATTCTTCATTTTGTTTCTAAATTAAAAGTTCCAGTAATTTCAGGAGAATATTTTTTAACATCAGCCGTTCCAGAAGTATCTATGTTTTTTAGAAAAGAGATTAGTGCTTTCATTTCTTTTTCATTTAAATTAAAAGCGGGCATTTGTTTAACACCAGATGTTATTATGCCTTTTATGTATGATTCATTTTTACCTGTCCTAGAAAACACATTAGTTAAATCGGGGCCTAAATATCCACCTAAACCATATAATTGATGACAAGTATGACAATTGTTTTGTTGCCAAACTAATCGACCTTTATTACTTAGTTCAATATCTTGATTATTCGTATGATTGTTAGAAAATAAAGGCAATAAATAAATTGATAGACTATATAAGATGAAACTTAGGATTAAGCCTATAAAGACATATTTAGGATAGTTAAAAATATTTAATATTGAACTTAATTTATTTTTTAGTAGTTGTTTCATTCATTTTATCCTTTAAAATAATTAATGCTGTTTGAATTAAATTATAGGTTTCACATAAGTATGGATGGAAATTATAATCTTTAAATTTTTTTAAAAATCTATTTTCAATTTCGATTATTGATTGATATTTACTTTCAAGATTTTCAGTTGCTCTAAAGATTGTATCATACGTCATAAACTTTTGAATTAGATTTCTAAACTCTAATATATCTTCATGACGAATGTACTTATTAACTATTTTAATGTTGTTAGTTGTTTTTATTCTTGTTTTGAGAATGTTATTTGTTAAATAATTTGCCAAACTATGGGAATAAACCATTGCTTCTAATAATGAATTCGATGCCAACCTATTTGCACCATGAAGTCCAGTATGTGAACATTCTCCAATGGCAAACAATTGTTTAACTGATGTTTTTCCATTACTATCTACATCAATTCCTCCGCATTGATAATGTGCTGCTGGAGCAATTGGTATTAAATCTTTAGAAATATTAATCCCATTTTCAAGGCAATAATTATAAACCTTTGGAAACTTCATTTTAAAAGTTTGTATTGGTAAATGCCTTACATCGAGCCAAACGTGATTTGAATGTTCCTTTTTCATTTGATCAGAAATGGCTTTCGAAACAACATCTCGTGTGGCTAATTCACCATCAGGATGGTATTGAGATACAAAACGTTCCATTTTATTATTCAAAATATGAGCTCCAAATCCTCGAATTGCTTCAGTGATTAAAAAAGCCTGACTTTTATTTGGTTCGTATAGAGCTGTAGGATGAAATTGAATATATTTCATATTAACTAATTTAGCTCCTGCTCTAAATGCCATAGCGACTCCATCACCTGTAGAAACAAAGGGATTGGAAGTTACACCAAATACTTGTCCCGAACCTCCTGTTGCTAAAACTACTGCTTTTGTATAAATTGTTGTAGGTTCATTTTTATCATCAAAGCCTACAACTCCAATGCAAGTATTGTTTTTAATTAATAAATCTGTTGCAAAAAAAGAAGTCTTAATTGATGTATTAGGAAGATTTTTTATTAATGGAACTAATTTGGTTTCGATTTCATATCCTGTTTTATCTTTATAATGGACAATGCGGTTTTGAGAATGACCGCCCTCTAATCCCAAATCTAATTCACCACTTTGATTTTTATCTAATTCAATTCCCCATGAAAGTAATTCTTTTAATCTATCAGGAGCTTGTTTAACCACACTATTAACCACATCAACATCACAAAATCCTTTTCCAGCTTTTAGAGTGTCTTCAATATGTTTTTCATAACTATCCTTAATAAAATTATGTACAACAGCAATTCCGCCTTGAGCATAAAAGGTATTACATTTATCAATTGATGTTTTAGTAAGTAAAGTAATTTTAATTTTAGGATTTATTTCATTTATATATTTTGCTAATGATAAACCTGCTAGTCCGGTTCCTAAAATAAGTATATCGGTTTTTAAAATTTGCATTCTTATTTTATTTTAAATCCAACATTTTATAAATTGGTATTCTTGCTTTTTCAATTATTTCATTATTTAGTTTTACTTCTGGACTTTCATCTTTTAAACATTGATAGAGTTTTTCTAAGGTATTGACTTTCATAAAAGCACACTCGCTGCACGCACACGTATTGTCTTCTTTTGAAGGTGCTGGAATTAATATTTTGGTTGGATTATCCAATTGCATTTGGTGTAAAATTCCAGCCTCTGTGGCTACGATGAAAGTGTCGTTTGAACTGTTTTTTACATGATTCAACATGCCAGAAGTCGAACCTATGTAATGTGCTACCTTCAAAATATGCCTTTCCGATTCTGGATGTGCAATGATAGTAGCAGTAGGATGTTTTTTATATAAATCGATTAATTTTTCTAAAGAGAATGCTTCATGAACAATGCAAGAACCTTCCCATAAAACCATCTCTCTTCCAGTTTCTGAAATTAAGTATTTGCCTAAATTTTTATCAGGAGCAAAAACAATAGGTTGGTCATCAGGAATAGATGTGATTACTTTTTTAGCATTGGAAGAAGTACAAACTATATCTGTTAAGGTTTTAACTTCGGCTGTGCAATTGATGTAGGTTACAACGATATGATTCGGATAATTTTCTAAGAAAGTTTTGAATTCATCTGGCGGACAACCATCGGCAAGAGAGCAACCTGCTTTTACATCGGGAACTATTACTTTTTTATTAGGGTTGACAATTTTAGCGGTTTCTGCCATGAAATAAACACCAGCAAAAACGATAATATCAGCATCAACTTGTGATGCTTTTCTTGATAATTCTAAACTATCACCCACAAAATCAGCAATTTCTTGAATGGCTTCTTCTTGATAGTAATGAGCCAAAATAACTACATTCTTTCTTTTTTTCAATTCAAGAATTTTCTCTTTTAAATCCGAAGTTGTTTTCATTAGAGGATATTTTTGTCTTTTATTTAATTAAATTTTTTAAAGCTTAAGGAAAGTCTCTCCGGTGTTGAATTCACTAATTAAATCCAAGAGAGAGGTTTCTTTCAGCGTTTTCTTTAAATTTTCACGTAATGGTTTGTACTTATGATGAAAAGGACACGGTTGTTTGTCGGAACAATTATGAAGTCCTAAACTACATCGGTCAAATAAGTCATTTCCGTCGATAGCTTTTACGAGCTGTTCCAACTTTATGTGTTTCAATTGTATCTTATCTATTTCAAATCCTCCGCCATTTCCTTTAATCGATTTTATGATGTCGGTTTTTACCAAACGTTGTAAAATTTTAGCTGTAAAAGGTTCTGGCGATTCAATTTTTCTGGCAATGTCTCGAATACCGCATCGCTTGCCCGCAGAGGATTCTGAGGCAATGTAAATGGTAGCTCGTATGGCATATTCACAGGTTTTTGAAAACATTGATAAAATTTGCACAAAGTTAGTCATTTTAAATTATCGAAATATGATTTTAGTCATATTGTGATGGATATCCTTTTCAGAAATTAATTGCGAATCCGGTAGTGGTACAATCGTGTTTTGATAATTTCTGAAATTTTGAATGTAATAGTTTTTATCGTAACCTAATTCTAATAAAACGTTTTGCATAGAAGCAATATCATCAAAATTTAATAAAGAGGAATGATAAGTAGTTCGAACTTCAAACGGAATAGAACTCGCTTGAAGCAATTCCAAACAACTTAGAAATTGGGCATAAAAATGAGCTTTTGTAATATCAAAAAATTTCTCTTTCGGACCTTTAAAATCCAAAGCCACATAATCGATGAGCTGTTCTTCTATTAGTTTTTCGAGCACTTTGGGCTGACTTCCGTTGGTGTCCACTTTGATTAAAAAACCTAAACTTTTGACGAATTTGATGAATGGAATAACGGCTTTGTGAATCAAACATTCTCCACCGCTAAAAACTACTGCATCCAACAAATTTCTTCTCGATTTTAAAAACGAAACAATTTCGGAAAAGTAAAAAGAGCCTTTTCCGAAAACTATTTCGGGATTGTAACAATAATCACATTTCATGTTACACCCTGCAAACCATAAGATACAAGCCGATTTATCGGGATAATCTAACAGTGTGAAGGGTGTAAAACTATGAATGGCTTTTTTGTTTAGAAAATCAAGATTTACATTCTCTAAAGTGGGTTCGTTGTTTATGTTCACCTTTTTTTCCAATATTAAAACTTTCTACGGGTCTGTGATAGCCCATTACTCGTGTGTAGACCAAACATTTGGTTCTTTTTTCATTGTATTGAAGCAAAGCTTCAGTGGTTTGTGTTTGCATAATAAGTTGTATTTAAGGTTACTAATAATTCTTCGTCGCATTTTGGACAATATTCGTGTTCGCCATTCAAATAGCCGTGTTTCGGACAAACGCTGAAAACTGGGGTTACCGTGATGTAAGGCAATTTAAAATTCGTAATCACTTTTTTAATGAAATTACGACACGCTTCTACCGAACTCAATTTTTCATTCATATACAAGTGTAAAACTGTTCCTCCAGTGTATTGACATTGTAAATTGTCTTGTAATAACAAAGCTTCGAAAGGATCCTCGGTGTAATCAACTGGCAATTGCGAACTGTTTGTATAGTAAATATTTTCGCCTTCTCCCGCTTGAATAATATCGGAATAACGTTTTTTATCTTCTTTAGCAAAACGATATGTAGTTCCTTCTGCTGGAGTTGCTTCTAAGTTGTATAAATTGCCTGTTTCTTCTTGATAATTTCTCATTTTGGTTCGAATGTGTTCCAAAATTTCGGTTGCGAATGCCATTCCGTAATCCGAAACGATATCTTCTTTTCCATCGGTGAAATTTTGAATCATTTCGTTAATTCCGTTCACACCAATTGTAGAAAAGTGATTTCTGAAATGAGGCAAATAACGTTTGGTATACGGAAATAATCCTCTATCATACATTTCCTGAATGAAAACGCGTTTTTTCTCTAAAGTTGCTTTCGAAATTTCTAACAAACGATCTAAATCGGAATATAATTTGGCTTTATTGCCTTTGTTCAAATAACCCAAACGCGCCATATTAATAGTTACGACACCGATACTTCCGGTCATTTCTGCACTTCCGAATAAACCGTTTCCTCTTTTTAATAATTCGCGTAAATCGAGTTGGAGACGGCAGCACATGCTTCGTACGGCATTCGGTTTGTAAGCATTTGGATTTTCAACTTTATTGCCGTTTTCATCATATGTATATTGACTTCCGATGAAATTCTGGAAATAAGACGAACCAATTTTCGCTGTATTTTCAAAAAGAATATCGGTGTTTTCTCCGTACCAATCAAACTCTTCAGTAATATTAACTGTTGGTATAGGGAAGGTAAACGGTTGTCCATGCGCATCGCCTTCGGTCATAACCGTATAATAGGCTTTGTTGATGAGATTCATTTCTTTTTGAAAATGTTCGTAACGCATTTCGGTTATGTCTGAAACGCCTCTTTCTTTGGCTCTTTTTATAAAATCTTCTGAAGTATTGCCCTTGAAAAGATGCTGTTCGTTTCGAGTTGGGATTTGCTCTTTTAAGTCGTCAGGAACTACCCAATCTAAAGTAATATTCGTAAACGGCGATTGTCCCCAACGTGCTGGGACATTCAAATTGTAAACAAAACTTCGAATCGCTTTTAAAACATCCTCATACGATAAATTATCTTTGAAAACATAAGGCGCCAAATACGTATCAAATGAACTAAACGCTTGAGCTCCGGCCCATTCGCTTTGTAAAATTCCAAGGAAATTCGCCATCTGTCCTAATGCTTCTCTAAAATGATTAGGAGGACGACTTTCCACTCGGCCACGAACACCGTTAAACCTTCATTTAATAAAACGCGCAAACTCCAACCCGCACAATAACCTGTCAAGCAATCTAAATCGTGAATGTGAATATCGCCATTACGATGCGCATAGCCTTCCTCTTTCGAATAAACTTTGTCTAACCAATAATTCGCAATGATTTTTCCAGCGACATTATTGACTAAACCTGCGTTGGAATACGAAGTATTAGCGTTGGCATTGATGCGCCAATCGGTTTGGTTGGTGTATTCTTCTATGGTTTGAGTGCTACCGACATAAGTGGTATCGTCATTTAATCCTAAAACGTGTTCGCGCTGCAGTTTTCGAGTATGACGGAACAACATGAAAGAACGCATCACTTCATAATGACTGTATTCGTAAAGCGTTTTTTCAATCTTATCTTGAATATCTTCAACTGCCCAAGTGTCCTCATGCGATAACAGTTGGAACACCGTTTCAATAACTTTTAGATTTAAAGTTTCGCTTACACTGGCAAAAGCTTTTGTGATGGCTTCTTCTATTTTGAAAGGTTCAAATGGTAAATACGTGCCATTTCTTTTGATTACAAATTTGTTCATACTGCTGAATTTTAATTGTGGTATTTAACAAATTTAAATATTAAAAAGACTTTTTAGTCTTGTTTGAATAAATAGTAATCAACAATTTAAACTTAAATTTTGTTAATAAATATATTTAATACGATTTTAATTAGTAAATTATTTATTCAAAAGCTATAAACTTGTTATTTTGAATTAAATAAATTAGCTTCAAAATTTAAATAGTTGTAAAGCTAAGTAGTCAGTATGAAATTATTTAGGAGATTTTTTAACTTATTTTATCAAAAACTTAGGAAAAAATATAACTTTATAAGAAGTGATTGCTAATAGGTATTATGATTTTATTTAAAAATATAATTATTAACTATTTGAAACCAATTTTTCAAAATCTACTTCAAATAATTCCGCAAATTTTATAATAGTAGATAATTTTGGCTCCTGAAGCCCCTTTTCATATTTTCTAATATTTTCCCTATCAATTCCTAAAGCAGCTCCCACATCCATCTGTGACATCTTCCTTTCTAAGCGTAATTCTTTTATTCGTTTGCCAAATAAAACTACAATTTCAGGTATTGGATTTTTTCTTGTTCTAGACATAGAACAAAAATCAACAAAAAACATTGTTTACAAGTGATTGTATTTTAGGGGTTGTTTGCAAGGCATTTTTTATTATATTTGAAAATATAAACTTCAAATATTTTCATCATGTTAGAATTTATTCACATTAATTACAAAATAGTAGAACCCATAATTAATCAAATCTTATTTGACAAATTTGATGAACCAAAATTTGAAAATGGAAAAGCAGATTTATGTAAAGGTTTTCTAGATACAAAGAAGAATACTAAAGCTGATTTTACATTGGTTGAAACATATATAAATGATCATTCAGAAAGTATTTTAAAGGATTTTGATCTAAACGATCGATATACAGTAATCCAAATTATTTTAAGTAATGATGCATTTATTGGAACTATGATTTATGATGTACAGCATGGAGTTTCTAATTATGATATCAATTATATTTCAGCAATTAGAAATGGTATAATGGATAAAATTGCAGAATATTATACTCAAAATGATGTCAATTATTTCGTTAAAAAGTTTTTCGCTATCTTTTTATCAGACCTATTTTTAACTAACTTTATAAATGATAGCGAAATCACTGAGAATGAATATTTAGATATACTTTCCCAGTGCACAAGAGACAAAACTTTGGTTTAATATTAAGTTGAAACATATGATTACGGTAGATGAAAAATTAATTGTTACTAAACAGATTAATGAAGTATTATGTAGATACGCAAAAAGAAATTTAATAAAAGAGTTTCTATTCACTTTTTCATTTCCCAATTGTTCTAAAGAAAATTCAAAACTTAAAGCAAAACATATTAATCCATTACTAGAAACAATATATTATTACCAAGGAGATATTTATCCAGACACTTTAGTAGAAGTTGAAAATTATATTAATACATTTTTAAATGAATTAGATGAAAATGATTTAACAGCACTTCAGTTTTTAACTTTAAATGAAAACTACCTAATTCATATTGATGATTTTGAAAATGAAGATGGCTCTAAATACACTAAAGAAGAGTTCGAAGAAAAGCTAGGAAGATATTTTGCTCATAAGTTATATGAGCCTGAAAAAAACGGTTTGAATGAAGAGCTACAAGAAATGTTACAAAATCAAATTTCAAGATTAGCAAACGAAATTGATTTAAGCGTTCTAAACAAAGAATCAATTTCAGAAATCTTAGATGCAATAGAACTAATTACAGAGTAATTTCCTATTCGTTTTAAATACAATCAAATGACCAAAACTGAGGAACTCCAAACTTTCGGGTTGTCATGAAGCAAGCCATGTTTTCGCTAGCGAAAACGTGCTCCCTTCAGTCGCAGGCTTGGCAGGGTTGCACCCCACACCCCAATATTTTTAACTTCTATAAATTCAAACAAGTAGATGTTGAATTTTCGCTGTTTACATTTTGAAATTAGATACTATTTTCATTTCAATTAAAAAAAATCAGAAAAAAATTATTTGATTTTTACAAGGTTTTATTTACACACTTTTATCTAGTGCTTATTCCTAAATAATTGATGCTTAATTCTTTATTTAAAAAGTATGTCTTTATGCTTTTAAAAGATATATAAATATTATTTATATTTTAATTTTTTTATAAACATTTTATATATATGTATTTGATTTTCAGGTTTTTATATTTAAAATAATTATTTATTTTTGATTTAAAATCTATTTATATGCATGTAAAATTATTAGAAAGTAAAGACTACAATCGAGTTAGTTATAATGAAATTTCAACTCGATTAAAAGAGCAAAATTCAACCTCAATTCGATTGAATTTGGATGAGTTGAAATCTATTATTTCATTAATTTTTTCTTCACAATTTCATTTTTTAGAAGATAGGGAAAAATGGGATGAACTTAACGATTTTATTGCTTCTGAAAGATCTGAAATAATGAATACCACCAGAGACTTCGGAAGACAAATATTAGAAAATCTTGACGGCTTTAAAAAGGATTGGCTGGAATCTTTTGCAGAAATGAAATATGATCCAAATTATGTTTTCAATCATCCAGAAATACATGAATTCATATCCGTTGCCATGTTAGATTATATGCCAATTAGAAGTTTTGAATATGGTGAACTTTTTATAAAAAATTTTTCTAATGTCATTATAGATGGTAGAGAATTAAACTTTTATGGTACTAAAATTCAAAATGCTTTGAAGAAAGAAGAAGATCCTATGGAGAAAATAGCGCAACAAATAATGAAGGCAGATGACTATAATTTTCCACTTTCGGAACAGTTTTTAATTGGGTTGTCCTTAAAAGAAAGATTGACAAATTCAAAGGGTAATAAAATGGAATACGGTTTGGTAACTAATGTAGCTAGAGAAAAAATGCATAAGCTAATAATCAATCAAAATGTATACAAAAAGATCCTAAATAAATCTTTCACGCTACGTTGGAACAACAATAAAGGTATGGGAGGGCCAAAATTATAATGGACTTAGTAACACTTTTTGAAGTTTTAAAAAAATATGATGTAGAATATCATTCAATAATTAATGGTGATTCTTCGTTTAACTTAAAACTTCTTCAAAAATTTCTTTCAGAACTTAAAGATGCTGCAAACAGGCTTGACGGTTTTACTATTAAATCATTTTTATCAAGACGAAGAGCTCTTGTTGTTATACTTCAAGAACGATATTATAAATTAAAAAGCTACGATAAAGAACAGATAGTTTTTAACGATATTGAAGAAGAAGCTAAACGAAGGTTTAAGATAAAAAACAGAGCTAAATCAAAATTTAATACGCCACAAGTGACACATCCAAAAAATCCATTAAATTATTATGGTAATGATAAGAATTCCTTAAATGAATATCGAGAAACAATAGGATTACTAGCAAGTATGCCAGATTTTTATATTGTAGGTGATGAAGCTCAAGATGACATTAAAAAACTTTATCATAGAATAGAGGAATAGAATTTGACGTACAAACATCTGTACGGCAACTATAGTATACAAATGATAGCCCATTTAAATTTGTTCTAACGAATGAATTTAGATGGGTTTTCTTTTTCATGTTATTGCTATCGAAAACCTGAAATTTTAAAACTAATAGTATGGCAAGACCAAAATCTGATGTAGAAAATTTAAGAGTATTTCAGGTCAATATCCGCCTGACTTTTGATCAGCAAATTCTGATTGAAAGTCTAGCTCAAACCTACGGTCTATCTGTTGTGGAATATGTTCGAAAAAGAGCATTGAATAAACAGTTACCCAAGCATGCTTTGTCTCCAATTAATCGTGAGTTATTGATTGAACTTAGTCGCATTGGAAATAATGTAAATCAGCTAGCGAAAAAAAGCAATCAAAACTTTTTGGATAAATACGTGTTCAATCGTGATTTAAGAGAATTGAAAGAAATTTTAAATCAAATTAAAACAGAACTTTTAGAATGATAGCAAAACAAGGAAAGGGCAAGGATTTTTTTCATGTTTTGAAATATAATCAAGGTAAAGTCAAAAAAGGTTTTGGAGTTGTTTTAGAGACTAACTTAGCTTCAGATAAAGTAGTTATGCAAACAAAAGAATTTAATGTAGTTCGACAATTACGACCAAATTTATCTAAAGCAGTTTATCATACATCGCTTAGTTTACCCTATACCGATTCGCTTTCAGATAAGGGATTCACAGACCTAGCTCGAGAGTATTTAGAAGGAATGGGGTTTGACGATAATCAATACATCATTTACAAACACACCGACCAAGATCATGCCCATGTTCATATTGTGGCGAATCGCGTGAAGTTCTCTGGTGATGTAGTAAGTGATTCACAAGATTATAAACGAAGTGAAGCATTGGTAAGAAAGTTGGAGTTGAAATACAACTTAACTGTTTTAGAAAAAAATAAAGAATCGAATGTACTTTCTAAAGGAGAGATTGAAAAGTGTTTACGAACAGGCGAAGTTCCTGAAAGATTAGAACTTCAAAGAATCATAAATGAAATTATAAAACATAATCTCTCCATTTTTGAATTTGAGAAGAAGCTTAAAGAGAAAAAAGTCAATATAAAACTTAATGCGAGCCTAGAGGGAAAAATATCAGGTATTTCCTTTGAGTACAAAGGAAAAACATACAAGGGAAGTCATGTAAATCGTAACAACCTATCATGGAATAAACTTAAAACAAAATTATATGAACAAAACAGAATCGATCCAGTTATTCTCAAAAATACTGGAAGAATTAAAGAAAATCAACGAGAAACAACAAGATTTGTCCAATCAGTTAACAGAAACAGCCAAAGTTTTAATCAAGAATCAACACATACTTTTAAAGAAAATCGAGGAAATGAAATAAAGAAAAATCCTAGACCAAGACGATAATTAAACAAAAACAATGAAAGCCGAAACAGCATACAACGTAATACAAGCACTTCCTCAACAGGAAGTCGAAAGGCTGTATAAAATGTTGGGTGTTGTTTCAGCTTCTTTTACTACAACAAAAAAAGCTAAAAAGAAACCGCTAATCTCCGATGCGGAAGCTACTGAATATCTTTTGAGGAAATTGAGGAAACTATAGTATTCATTTTTTAGTTTAATAATCTTCTTAAATAGTTTGCATTTTAGAATTCACTCAATATAATTAATTGTTTTATTACATAATTGATCAAGCTCTTTAAAAAGTTCAACGAAATTAACGAATCTCTCCTTCTTTCCAAGCCTTAGAATTTTATCATTAAAATCTGATTTGGAACCTGTAATTTCAAATACACCTGGAATTGAAGTTTGTGTTACCATATTGTTTTCTTGGAGAATTTCTATAGGAAAGTAATGTTCTATCTCGAAAAATTTGAATGCTTGTTTTTCTTGATGATATGCTTTGTATGTCTCTTGTTCGGGGATAGGTAACATTATAGCATAAATATTCATATCTTTTACTTTTTTTACTATCCCATTTGTAGTTTCAAAAATTTTAGGTAAACCATTGAATTCTTGGTATCCTTTTGCATCGTTGTCAAATATTCCAATAACTGTTTTACTTTTGTCAAAATCAGTTTCTAAGTCTTCAGCTAATCTCATTAAAAATGCTGAAAGTTGTTGTGCGCCTCCAGCTTTTGCACTTAAGATATTTTCAATTGCTGTTATGCTCCAATATGGCTCATCATTCATGGTTAAAACTCTAAAAGCATGGCTAATTATGGAAGCATCAGTCTTACCTTCAGTGAATAATTCTACTTGTTTTATTGGATTTAACCTTTCAAACGTTGTATGTCTTAAATTTTCTGATGGATTTTCAAGTAAAAATCTAATACTTCTTGTATATTTTTTCTTCTTTGATGCTAATTTGTAATCTTTACGCATTTTAGCTTCATTACCATACTCAAGAATATCAATCGCTTCATCAAAAAGATATACAAATAAAGGAATTGTTAGAAGCTTTTCTTCTTCAAATAATATATCCAGTTTGGTTGTGTCTTTAACCCTTCCTGTATTCAATGTAGCAGCTATGCAGAAAAGTTGATATAGTCTTGTAAGTTTATCTTTTTCAAATTGAGTCCCTTGGAGGTTTTTCATTTCTGAATGCAATTCATCAAACGCTAATTGTAAAGGATCTCTAAGAGTTATCGAATTGTAATGTATAAAAAACCAAGCAAGATTCGCGACAGCAATATCTGTATCCTTTATTCCTCGGAAAAAAGGAAACTTCTGTTCTGCTAATTGTTTAACTCCAGAGTCAGCTCTTATTAATAAGTCTAATGCAGCTAGTACTGCATTTTTACGATTATCAGAATGTGTCATCCATAGTGATTGAAGTATATATCCCAAACCAGAAACAGCTAATAAATGCTCATGAAGCAACTTGTACTTTTTGACTCTCACTACGAGTGAATCTAAGAAATTTTTCATGTTCTTGGTGCGTCCAGTATAGAAAATCGCTGTATTTTGCCAGTTATATTCACAGAATTTTTCAATTATTTCCTTTTCAAGGCCCTGTCTATCTTCATCGTCAAAAATCTCCCTTGACGCATAATACTCTAAAAAATGATCGTGTTGATATGTAACGAACTGTTGTTCATCTACATACAGAACACCAGTTCCATCGGTCATTGATTTGATCAAATCAGGAATTACATGTTCCTCAATCGTTATAGACTGTCCTTTAAAATAGTCAACAACATACTTTATAAAATCATCAAGTTTTAATCTAGTTCTGTTTGTAGACTGTATTATTTTTAGAGCATACATTTGTAAGATTTTTTCTTTGACGTCAAGTCGAAGAAATTCTAAATTTGAATTAACATTTAATCTACCAAGGAGAAATGTATTGAAGTTATCATAAACGTCTGTTATAGTTGCTGGAACCTCGTATCCATTTTCTTCAAACAAAACCGATACAAGTGATATCGTTAATGGGGTAGAGGGAATACGTTCCAGTATTTTATTGTCTTGTAAACTATTCCATAATTCTTCAGATTTCTTTAAATCACGTTTAAAAAAGGTATCTAAATATTGTTGAACTTGATGGAGATCAAAATTTGATAACATAGTGTGGATATGTTCACATATTTCGCACCCTTTTGTTAAATTCTCATAATTCCTAGTTGCAATTACAAAACTTAAATTTTCTTTCTCAACAATGTTATTTAATTCGCTGAATATTCCCTTCTGTTTTTCAGTTTCAAACTCGTCAATAGAATCAATAAGAACCAGAACTCTGTAATCATCAAATACTTTATCAAGACCTTCTTTACCTACTAGATTTTCAATTTCTCTTTCTATGGCTTTATCAATTGAATATTCTGTGTTCGCAATCAGACTGGTTTTGATTCTAATTGGTAAAATTTTATCTATTGAATTCTGATTGTGTTCAATAGCTAATTTTCCAATTTCTTTTAAAAGAGTGGTTTTTCCAGTTCCAGCATCTCCAGAGAGAAAATAATTATTACTGTCTAAATATTGGTCTTTTTTAAACTTAATCCTAAGAAGTCTACCTGTTTTATCATCATCCTTGAATCTATAAATTTTTGGTTCTATAAAGATGTTTAATAACTCTTCAAATTTTTTATCTAGTTTTAATGCTTTTTGTAGTTCGCCATTTGATTCAAGATTATTGATGAAAGCATCTTCAAAGCTTTTTAAAAAAACATCATTATGTCCCCAATATTCTGGTAGATGTTTGTCAACAAGTTGTACTAAAAATGATTCTTCCCAAAAAATAATTTTATCTGTATTTAATTCCTCTTTTAGCCAATTTTTAAAATAATTAGAAATTTTCTTTTCATTGGAACTAACGACAATAATTTCATCATTCGGTATAATGTTTTCTTTTAATTGATCTAAAATTAATTGCAATTTCCCTCCAAGTTCACTTAGAGTGCAAAGAATTTTAATATCACGATGACCAAGTGCTGAGTCTTCTGTGGCTGAAAGCATGTATTGATTTATGGACTTTATTTCATTTAGGCCAAGTTTTTCTGCTATTTTAGTTACAAGTGTTACTAAACTTTGAATGTCTGGGATGTTTTTTACTGTTTTTTTTCTCATGATTTTTTATTAATCAATTCGTTTTTTTAAAACTTAAGTATTATAAACTAAAATAGTAATGGGTTTATTATATAAAAAAATGATAATCAGCTAATTTAAAAACCTTCTGCGGATTAGCAAATACTTTTTAAAATTATTTTCTTACTCTAGTAAATTAGAATAATCCTCGGGTAATTCTGCATCAATATCACGTAAATATTGTTCTAGAGCTGTCATAGTATTATGTCCTGTAATATGAAGTAGTTTACTCTTTGTTTCAAATGGAGAAAGTGTTTTTCTCATTTCGCGGTAAATTTTAGTAATGTAGGTATGACGAAATGAATAAATACCGTAATTACTATCCAAAATAAAATAATCTTTATCGCCCTCTTTTGCTTTTTGCGTGAAGAAATCTTTTACTTCTTTAAAACGTTTAGTAAAGTAATCTCTTCTGTTGTCATCTGTTGCTTCCCAAGTGTCAGGTTTTCCGCTTGGAGTAAAAATGTAATTATCAATTTGGTAATCTGATAAAAATGAAAGTTCATCCGCTAGTATAGAAGGGATAATCTTTTCTTTAACGAGTTTATTTTTTGCTTTTACAGTTAGTTTGTTTTCTCTAAGATTAATATCTTCAACTTTTAAGCGACACACCTCTATTGGACGTAAGAAATTGTACGACACAAATTTTATAAAGAGTAAAAGATTTGGATCATTTTCTTTTAAATATTCTAATATGCGTTCCAGTTTAAAATCCGAATATGATTTGTTTCGTTTAGGTGGTGCTTTTATTACTTTTATTTTCGATATAAAATTAGAAGGAATTATTCCATTATCCTCAAACACTTGAAACAATGTACTAATATCGGTTCTAGTGTTATTTCGATTTCGTGGAGAAGATGAAAGTAACACTTCGTTAAGATAATCAAGTACAATGGTTTTATCTACAGATGTAATGAATCTATAACTAAAACCTCTACTTTCTAAATATTTTTCAAATCGTTTAATTCTAGATTTAAAACGAATATACGAGTTTTCAGTAATGGAGCTTTTTTTAATGTTTAAACCAAATTCAAAAGCGTCTTTAACCGACATCGTTTCTTTTTGCGATTCACTATTTTCGTAAGGATTATAACCTTCTTTTAAAATTCTGGAAAGATTTCGGCGATAGGTTTCTAAAATCTCTAATCGTTCCCCTTTGGTTTTATAATAGTTAACGCCACCTTTAATAAAAGGTTGTTTTTCTAAAAGTCCAGTTTTGGGATTGCGAAAAGAAAAATACACAAACCATTCTTTTTTAAGGGCATTTTCTTGCTCCTCTTTGGTGTATTTGCTCCAAGTAGCCACATTTAGTCCACCTGTATAGATCTTTGGTTCGGAATATTTTCGTTTTGGCTTCAACTGAAAATCGTTTACGTTTTGGTTTACGATTTCTAAAATACGGAGAATTTTGGACATAAAAAAACGGCTTTGAAAAGTATTCAAAACCGTTAATTTACTGACCTTGAGGGTCTTTTTTCTACTTAGTAGCGGGAACTGGACTCGAACCAGTGACCTTCGGGTTATGAGCCCGACGAGCTACCTACTGCTCTATCCCGCGATTTGTGAGTGCAAATATACAAACTTTTTTTAAACTACAAAAAGAATTTAAAAAATTATGTAAATTATATATTTTCACTAAATTTGATTCATAAATTACTTCAGATGAAATCTAAAATAACTCTAAAGCAAATAGCAAAAGAACTTGGCGTTTCTGTTTCAACAGTATCTAAAGCTTTAAATGATAGTCCAGAAATTGGTGATGCAACTAAAGCTCGTGTTGTTGAGTTTGCTCAATTAAATAATTTTAAACCAAATGCCCTCGCAAAAAGTTTAAAAAACCAAAAATCTTTTACGATTGGAGTTATTTTACCAAATATCCTTAATCCGTTTTTTGCTAAAGTTTTTAAAGGAATTGAAGAAAAAGCGACAAAAATGGGTTATAATGTGGTAACAGCTATTTCAAACGAATCAAGACAGAAAGAAGCTTTAATGTTAGATATCCTAAATAATGGTATTATTGATGGTTTTATATTAGCATTGGCTGAAGAAACTCAAGAAAAAGAAGACTTCTTTCATCTTAACGAAGTAATGAAAAGTGGTACACCAGTTGTTTTATTTGACCGTGTATCTGAAAGCATAAAATGTGATAAAGTAATTGTTGATGATTACGAATCTGCAATAGATGCGACAAATCATTTGCTTAAAACTACCAATAAAAAAATTGCTTTAATTTCTACTATCGATAATCTAAGTGTAGGTAAATTACGTTTTTCAGGCTATAAAAAAGCTTTAGAAGATGCTAATCTTGCTCTAGATGAAAACTTAATTATTATTGATAACGATTTAGATACGTTTGATGAAAAACTTGAGCAATTAATTAAATCTAAAAAAATTGATGCTATTTTTGCTGTCGATGAATATGCAGCAACAAGTTGCCATAAAAAAGCAATTAAAAATGGCATTAAAATCCCCGAAGAATTATCGATAATTGGTTTTGCTGATGGTGTTTTTTCTAGAAGATTAACTCCAAGTTTATCTACTGTTAGTCAACACGCTCCAGAAATTGGCGAAAAAACAGTTGAACTATTACTTGCGAGAATTAATGAAAAAGATGAAACGGAGCGCTATAAATACAAAACTGAAATTATAAAAACTGAACTTCGCCATAGAGAATCTACAAAAAAATAACAGGTATCCCTACCGTTTTATTTTGTAAAGCTTTATAAAAATTTTATAAGCATATTAGTACTTTATAAACTATTTTAGCGTTCTATATGTCTTGTGATTTTAATGAAGCCAATTAAATTTTATAATACATTTCTAATCTTACTACTTTTATTTACATGTAGTGTTTCTTTTGCGCAAAATAGTGATGAGCCAAAAGACAGTGCACGAGTTTATAAAAATATTTATGATTTTTCTAAAAAATCAAAGTTTTCAAAGTTTGTTTATGAACTATTATTCGATAAAAATGCATTAAAAACAAATAAAATAAACTTTAAAAAGAAAAACAAACCTACTATTGAACACGAATTTCATAATGGGAAAATAATTCGAAATATTACCGTAATAAGTTATGATCCTTTTGGCTATTCGGTCACTGATTCTTTAAAAAAGCCAGATAAAAAATTAGAAAACGTTGGAAATTCAATTCACATTAAAACAAAGGAGTTTACTTTAAAAAACTTACTTTTATTTAAAGAAAATGAAGCCTACGATTCGTTAAAAGTTATTGAATCGGAACGTTTAATAAGAAGACAACGCTATACTCGAAGAACTCATATCGATATTTTACCGACAAGTTCAAACGACTCAATTGATGTTGTATTAAAAGTGTTAGATTCTTGGAGTTTATTGCCAAACGGAAGTTTATCAACTAGTCAAGGAGAAGCTCGGTTAACGGAAAGAAATATTTTAGGTCTTGGACATCAAATTAGTGGTTTATATAAATATAGATTTGATGATAACCAAAAAACAATTTCCAGTCGCTATTTGATTAACAACATCAAAAACACTTTCTTATCACTTGAGTTTGGCTACGACAATGATTTTGATAATAACAGTAAACGAACAATCGAATTAAAAAGAGAATTCTTTTCACCATTAACAAAATGGGCTTTTGGTGTAAGTTTTCAAAACACAACTCAGAAATATAATTTTTATCAAATTATTCCTGATAGCACTTTAATACAAGATACAAAATCGGAATATGAAGATTATTGGATAGGACGATCGTTTAAGATTTTCAAAGATAATTCTTATAAAAGCCGAACAACTCGACTCATAACTTCTTTAACTTACAACAAAAAAATATTTAAACAGAAACCTGAAGATTTTGTCGATTTGTATGATTATTATTCGAACGAAAAAAATGTAATAGGATTAATAGGAATTTCTTCTCGTCAATATTATCAAGATAAATTTCTTTTTAACTATGATATCATTGAGGATATTCCTTATGGTAGAACATTGGCTTTAACAATCGGAAATCAAGAAAAATTTAACACAAATCGACTGTATTTAGGTTCCAAAATTGCGTTTGGTCAAAAATACACTTTTGGTTATTTAAGTAGTTCAGCAGAATTTGGTTCCTTTTTCAGAAATAAAAAGTCGGAACAATCGGCTTTTCGATTTGAACTCAACTATTTTACCGATTTAATTCCTTTAGGAAAATGGAGTATGCGCCAATTCATAAAACCAACATATATTTTAGGAAACAACCGTTTAAATTCTGAGAAAGATTTACTTACATTAAGTGAAAATATGGGAATTCAAGGTTTTAACAGTCCTATTACTGGAAACCAAAAATGGGTTTTAAATTTACAAACACAAACTTATTCTCCAGGTAGTTGGCACGGCTTCAGGTTTAGTCCATATTTCAACGCAACTTTTGGTTCGCTTATGAATAAAAACACTGCTTTTTTAAATACTAAAATTTACTCTAAATTTAGCGTAGGATTATTAATTAACAACGATTATTTAGTATTCAACAGTTTCCAAATTTCATTTTCATATTATCCTTCTATTCCATTTGAAGGAACTAATGTTCTAAAAACAAACTCGTTTGAAAATACCGATTTATCAATTTCCGATTTCCAAGTGAGTAAACCGGCTTACATTAGATATGATTAAAGGTTAAATATCGTTTAGCGTAATTAATTTACATTTTAAAGCATATACTACAACTCCAATAATATTTTTAGAATTTGTCTTCTCAATTATATGACGTCTGTGCGCTTCAACAGTTCTATGCGCAATATTAAGTTCATCAGCCATTTCTTTACTACTCAATTCTTTGGCTGCCAATTTAATAATATCGATTTCTCTTGATGTTAATTGTGCGCTATCTTCCATGTAAGACATTGTAGATTCGTTTGCCTTTTTCTCCCATAATAAAGCTTCACGCAAAACTGAACCAAGTTCGTTACCAAAATAATAACCTTTATCTCTTACACTTCTTATAGCTTCTTCTAATTGATCTGGGTTTGAATTTTTAGTAAAAAATCCGTGTGCGCCCATTTCCATAACTTTATGAATACTCTCTTTTGTAGTTAACTGAGAAATAATAATAATAATAATATGTAAATCGGGATAATTTTCTCTCAGAATTTTACAAGTTTCAAAACCATCCATTTGTGGCATTTGAATATCTAACAAAACTAAATCAATAGGATTTGATTCTAATTTTTCTAAAAATTCTATACCATTTTCAGCCTGAAAAGCCACTTCAATCCCTTCAAAAGAATTTACTAAAAGGGCTAAACTCTTTCTAAATAATTGATGGTCATCAACTATAGCTATTTTCATCGATTATTTTTTTACTGAAATTACAAATTTATTACCCTTCTCTTGCAAGATTTGTTCAAAATTTGCTTCGATAACTTTAATTCTAGAACTAATATTTTTTAAACCTGCTCCTTTCGATGTTGCATAAAGTTCTTTAAAATTATAAGGAATTCCGTCGTCTTCAATTTGTAAAACATAATTATCTTCAATTTCTTGCAATTGCATATTACAAATTGAAATTTTTCCGTATTTCATCATATTCGAAGTAAATTCTTGACTAATACGGAATAATTCGTAAGCTTTATCTTGAGGAATTTCGTACTTAAACTCGTTTGCGTTTAAAACGAATTTCGCTTCACTTGTTTTATTAATTCTATCTAAATAATCTTGTAATGCTGGTACAAAACCTGCTTTTTCTAGAAGTGGTGGCATTAACTTATAAGAAACCAATCGAGTATTTTCTAATGCAGCTTCTACTCCATTATTAATTTCTGTAAACATTTCTCTTTTATCGGCATCGGTTTCTATTTTTAATAGAATGGAAATAAAATTGCGCACTGCATTTAAATCGCCCGAAACTCCATCATGAATATCAGCAGCAATACGTTGACGTTCATTGTTTTCACTTTCTAAGGAAGTCTTCAAAAGCAATTCGGCTTCTTTACGTTTCATTTTTAAAAGGTAGGTTTGATAAAAAACCTCTAAAAACAAAAGCACTAACACTAATATAACAATTAGCGCTGTTCCTATAATGATTAATGAACCTACTTGATTATTTTCCAATAAATTACCTTTTACAATGCTGATATCGCTAGTTATCGTACATATGTTTTACAACGTAAAGGTATTAAAATTGTTGTAAGAATAAATTGATTTTTTGAAAAAACTAAATTCTTTTATATGATGATTTACAGACTACTACTATCACAACTATTTGGACATGATTCAGTTCGATCAATTAAAGCATAAGAAACTTTAAAATTTACTTTCATTTTTATCAAATTTTAAAAACTTTAGTAAAGTTACTGTTATAATAATTCTTGATATAGTATTAAATGATAAAATTATATTCCTTAATATAAAAGCATTTTCTCTATTATTTTTCCAAAAATACTCGGTAAATAAAAATGATAAAGAAGTACTTAAAATATAAAATAAAATTACACCTATTATATAAAACCCTGTCCTTTTATACAATGGAGTTTCTTCAAAATTTTTAAAAACATTAATAAACCACAATATTCCACTTACTAAAACTAAAAGTATAGTAAAAATCACAAGTGGTTGGTCTGCAATTTTTGTATTATCCCAAGTAATAATTAAATAAATATAAAGTAACAAGTAACTTAACGAAAAAAAACTATAAAGCTTTTTTAACTTTATTTCTTTATAAAAAAACCATAAAAGAGTATAAAACTCTAAAAAGTCATATAGTCTTATCCATTTTTTGACACTATATTTAAAAAAATGACATTCAACAAAAGTTGCAAAAAACATCAACACAATGAAAGGAAGAAAATTGAAAATACTTTTTTCAATTTTTCCTCCTTTAAAATAATAAAATAAAAATACTATTAAAGGCAAAAAGCCTGTAATTTTATAACATATTCTTAATAGCTCAATATTCAACTTAGTTAGTATAAAGGACTTGTTATATCACAATTATTAGGGCAATCTTCACCTTTATCTACAAGAATAGCCGTCATATCTTTACCTGTACTATCAACTCCTACTAAAACTACCGCTATTTTTTTTGCAACTGAATCGTAGCCATAATAAATACGTACACCTATAATTCCTTCTTGATTTAATATTAAGTTAAGTGTTTCTATTCCATAAAAACTTGCTTTGATTTCTCCTGGAAATTTTGCTTGGAAATTTTGAATTAATTTTTGTGCTTCTTCTAAAGAGATTTCTGCACCTGAATTAGGGGTAATAGCCATAATAAGTTTGTTATTAAGGTTAATAATGTTATAAAAATAAAAAGATTTTTTAATAAAAAAGAAAAAAATACTGGATTATGATTAAAATTTTGATAGGTATAGAAACTATCGAATAACTAGCGAAATAAACTACTTTTTAAAAAAAGCAGATGAAAAAACTGCCCAAATTATTCTTATTGCTAAGAATAAAAAGGCATAGGCAATGAAATGCCCAAAATCATAATCCAGTATATAATTTATTAAAAGTGCACAAGACAAATAGCCTATTGAACAAATCATAGTACTAATAAATAAGTCTGGTTCACTTTTTCTTTTATTTTGAAGCTTGTAAATCAATAAAAAATGAGTTAAAAAGTAATTCATTAAAAACCACGAAAATGATAACAGTATACTAATGAATACAATAAAGTAAAAATCTAAATCTAATAACAATGGACTTTCAACTTTATCAACTAAATCAACTCTAAACAAGAAAATAGCAATTAAAAAATAATATGCTAAACCCAATATAGACAAGAAAAATGTCTTTGGACTCACTATCATTTTATTATTAACTGCTACTTTCATCTGTTTTTACATTATTTTTGTAGAAATGACTTGTAAATAATAACCCATACCTAACCAAAAATTACTTTGCCATTTCTACATCTTAAAGTTAGTTTCAAGTTTTAAAAAAAACAATACGTAAAAACACCTATTTTTATACGTAGAAACACCTATTTTTTAACTTATTTTAAAATTTTATCTTTTAAAAGCATGTTTTATACTTTTCAAAATAATCAAAAAAATCTTCTTTTTTGTTATATTTGATACACTAACCAATTAATACTATTTATTATGTTATTTAATCTAATTGCTGTTGTTCTAGCAGCTTTATCTACTTTCGTAGTAGGCTTTATTTGGTACAACCCAAAAGTTTTCGGAACTATCTGGATGCAAGAATCGGGAATGACTGAAGAAAAAGCAAAAAAAGGTAATATGTTAAAAATTTTCGGACTTACCTTTATTTATTCTTTATTAATTGCTTTTGTAGTTCCTTCAATTGTAATTCATCAAGTTGGCGTTTTACAAGCGGCTGGTGGAAATATGGAAGATGAAGCTTACAAAGCTTTTATGATGGTTCATGGTGAAATGTTTAGAAGTTTTAAACATGGAGCTTTACACGGACTTATTTGCGGAATTACTTTTGTATTACCAATTATTGCCATCAACGGTTTATTTGAACAAAAATCTTGGAAATATATGCTCGTAACTGGTGGTTACTGGGTAGTCTCTTTAACTATTATGGGAGCCATTATTTGCGGATGGAAATAAAAATATGTTAGTTTTTTAACATTTAATTATACACTAATCGTCTTACTTTTGTGTGAGACGATTATTTTTTTGCCCTTGGAAAACATTTCTTTTAAAATTTATAAATCTACTACCGAGCTTCCTGAAAACTGGGATTATGTATCGCATGATAACCATTTTTTACAAACTCCTTATTTAAATGTTTTAGAAAAATCGGCTCCTGTTAATATGGAGTGTTTTTTTATTGGTATTTTCGAAAACAACGAATTAATAGGAACTTCTCTGGCTCAATATCTCGATTTAAATAAATTAGAATCTTTTGGGGAACGAGATAATTGTTTCAAAACAAAAATTAGAAATTTTGTTTTTAGAAATTTTGCCTCACACGTTTTGTTTATTGGTAATAATATGATAACTGGTCAAAACGGTTATACATTTATAAAACCTATAGACTTTAAGCATGTAAGCGATGTTATGATGCAATGTTCAAAAGCACTAATTCAATATTTTAAAGAAAAGAAAATTACCATTCATATTGTAAGTTTTAAAGATTTCTATACAGAATGTTCTGTAGAATTAAAAAAATATGATTTTGGTGCTTTGTACGAATTTTCGGCACAACCTAATATGATTTTTTATTTGAATAAAAATTGGAAAACTAAAGAAGATTACATTCAAGCTTTTTCAAAAAAATACAGAGACCAATATAAAAGAGCGCATAAAAAAATTGAAGGCATTGACGTTAGAGAATTATCTTATGACGATGTATTAAAATATGAAACCAACATTTATAACTTATATTATTATGTTGCTAAAAATGCGCCTTTCAATACTTTTTTCTTAGACAAACATCATTTTTCTACTTTTAAAAAACAATGTGGCAATAGATTTAGAATTTGTGGCTATTTTTTAAATGAAAAATTAGTTGGTTTTCATACCATTCTTTTAAACGGAGAAACCTTAGAAACTTACTTTTTAGGTTACGACGAAACCATTCAAAAAGAAAGCATGCTTTATTTAAACATGCTTTATAATATGACCGAATTTGGTATTGAAAATGGCTTTAAGAAAATTATTTTTGGCCGAACTGCGCTAGAAATTAAAAGTTCAATTGGTGCCGAACCCGTTAATATGTCGGGGTTTATTTTACACACTAATAAATGGGTAAATAAATTTATGGATAAAATTTTTCCAAAACTAGAACCCGAAGTTCACTGGCAACAAAGACATCCGTTTAAATAGTTAGCAGTATTCAGTCACAGTATTCAGTTTTTTTACTTAGACTGAAAACCGATTAATATTATAGCCCTGATAGAGCCAAGCACCGTGTGCAGGCGAAAGCTGGAAATAGCTTCTAATTAAAATCTTCGATTTCCATTTGAACGTTTTCCCAATCTTCCATTAATTGTTCCAAATCTTTTTTCTTTTTCTCGTAAGCCGAGAAGAAATTTACATCTTCGATTAACTTTTCATAATTCTTAGCTAAATTTTCATCGTCTTTTTGAATTGCTTTTTCTAACTCATTAATTTGACTTTCTATTTTACTAAGTTTATTTTGTAACGATTTTTGTCTTTTTTGATCTTCGTAACTAAGGTTTGTAGTTTGTAGTTTATGGTTTGTAGTTTTTATTTCTATATTATCTTTTTTCTCAATTTCACGCATATTTTGAGCATTGCGCTGTTCTAAAAAGAAATTGATATCGCCTAAATATTCTTTAATTTTTTGATCTTTGAACTCATAAATTGTATTTGCTAAACCTTGCAAGAAATCACGATCGTGCGAAACCAAAAGCAAAGTTCCTTCAAAGTTTTTTAATGCCTCTTTTAAAACGTTTTTCGATTTAATATCTAAGTGATTCGTAGGCTCATCCATTAATAAAACATTTATAGGCTGCAATAACAATCGACACAAAGCCAATCTGTTTCGTTCTCCTCCAGATAAAACTTTTACTTTTTTCTCTACGTCGTCGCCTCTAAATAAAAATGCACCTAACATGTCGCGTACTTTTGATCTATTGCTATCGTTTGCCGCTTCAATCATAGTGTCTAACAACGTTTTTTCACCATCTAAATATTCAGCCTGATTTTGAGCAAAATAACCTAATTGAACGTTATGTCCGAGTTTAATTTCTCCATCATATTTAAATTCGTTCATAATCGCTTTTGCAAACGTAGATTTTCCTTGACCATTTTGTCCTACAAATGCTATTTTACTTCCGCGTTCAACTAGAATTGAAATATCGCTTAAAACTTTTTTATCGCCATAATGTTTAGAAACGTGCTCTGCTTCTACTACTACTCTTCCTGGTGTAACAGATACTGGAAAAGAAATATTCATTACTGAATTATCGTCTTCGTCTACTTCAATACGTTCTACTTTGTCTAATCTTTTGATTAACGATTGCGCCATTGCTGCTTTTGATGCTTTGTAACGAAAACGCTCAATTAATTTCTCGGTTTCTTCAATTTTCTTTTGCTGATTTTTTTGCGTTGCCAATTGTTTCTCGCGAAGTTCTTCGCGTAAAACTAAATATTGCGAATAAGGCTTACTGAAATCGTAAATTTTACCAAGCGAAATTTCGATAGTACGATTGGTTACATTATCTAAAAACATTTTATCGTGAGAAACGATTACTACAACTCCAGGGAAGCCTTTTAAGAAGTTTTCAAGCCAAATGATACTTTCGATATCTAAGTGATTGGTTGGCTCATCTAGAAGCAAAATATCGTTGCTTTGTAATAACAATTTTGCTAATTCGATACGCATACGCCATCCTCCTGAAAAAGATTCGGTTGGATTATTAAATTCTTCGCGCTTAAAACCAAGCCCTAATAAAATTTTCTCGGTATCGCCTACATAATTATAACCACCTAATATTTCATATTGATGTGTAACTTCACTTAACTCATCTATCAAATCATGATAACTTTCACTTTCATAATCGGTTCTATTCGCTAACTGATGGTTAATTTCATCAATTCTAAACTCGGCACGTTTAATTTCCTCAAAAGCCTGATAAGCTTCTTCTAAAACTGTTCTACCTTGTTCAAAGTCGATATCTTGCCGTAAAAAACCTAATTTAATTTCTTTTTCTGTTGCTATAACTCCAGAATCAGGTTGAATGTCTCCTGCTAAAATTTTTAACATTGTCGATTTACCCGCACCATTTTTACCAACTAAACCTACTCTATCTCCAGCACCAAGTCTAAAGGTTACTTCATCAAATAAATATGTTCCACCAAAAGAAACCGATAAGTTATGTATATTAAGCATATTTTGTTACAATTGTTACACATATCAAACTATCCTGTAGTATCTTTGTGTAAATATTTTTGCAAATGTTAAAAAAGGAACGAAACTCAATAGCATTTTAACAGGAAGTTGTCCAAAATGTCAAGAAGAAAGCATGTATGAAGACAATAATCCTTACAATTTAGGTAAAATTTACAAAATGCATGAAACTTGTAGCCATTGTCATACAAGATATAAAATTGAACCATCATTTTTTTATGGCGCTATGTATGTAAGTTATGGCTTAGGTGTAGCATTAGGAATTGCCGCCTTTATTATTTCATATGTTTTTATTGGAACATCTCTGAAAACGGCTTTTATTTCGATAATTGTAACTTTAGTTTTATTGTTTCCGTTAATGATGCGAATATCCCGAAATGTTTGGATTAACTTTTTTGTAAGTTATGACAAAGATTGGAAAGATCATTTAAAAGAAAAAAAGAGCTAAAATTTAGCTCTTTTTTTATAATATCTATCAATGTTAATTTCATCATCTAACTCTATATTATTTTCTAAATAATTAAATAGATTTAAAGCTAAATAAGGAGCTAGCATAACACCACGGGTTCCTAAACCGTTTAAAACATGCAATCGTTTATAAGTGTAATGCGTACCTACTAAAGGTCGTCTGTCATTAACTGTAGGTCTTACGCCAGCTAAATGTTCGATTATTTCGAAATCACAATTGATAACTTCTTTTAGTTTTTCTACTAGCTCAGTTTTTCCAGCCTCAGTTGGGAGATTTGTTTTGTCTTTCCAATCATAAGTTGCACCAACCTTATAAATATCATTACCAATTGGTAGAATAAAAACACCTGATTTTACAATTTTATCAAGTTTCAAGTTTGGCGCTTTAATATGTAACAATTCACCTTTTGTTCCATCTAAAGGCAAATCATTAAAAAAAGGATTTTGATGTAAACCAAAACCTTCAGCGAAGATTATTGATCTAGCTTTTATTTCCATATATTGAACATAATCTTTTTCAATTATAAGACTATTATAATCAAAAGTTTCAGATGAAAAACAATTTATATTTTTTAAAAAATCTTGATAAAAATTAACAAGTGTTTTGATATCTAAGTAACCCGAACAAAAAACATCTCCAAAACCAAACGATGAATCGATGGCTTGAAAAGTCTCATAATTAATTTTAGAGTTTAAAAATGGTGAAAGTGAAGGTTTATCACAAGCAACAAACCAATTGTTTTGCTCTTCTATAGAAGCAAACTTTCTCAGCAATTGCAATGGATAATCAAATTTAACCTCAAGCTTTTTTTCAAGTTTTGGATAGAAATCTTGACAAATATCAACTTGCTCTTGAGCCTTCCAAATCTCAGTAAAACGTTTTAAAACAACTGGATTATACATACCACCTGCAACAGTAGAAGACGGTTGTGAATAGTTATCAAAAACAAAAACACTTTTACCATTATCTAAAGCAATATTTGCAAAAGAAACTCCTGCTAAACCACTACCAACAATAATATAATCTATCATGATACAAAAATAAAAAAACTCTCATCTTTATAGATGAGAGTTTTACAATAAATTGGAGGAAAATTTATATTAATAGTTCCACATATCTTGTTCGAAGTCGCGGATCTTTTCTTTTACTCGCTCAGATTCTAATAACTGCATTTGAGCGTTTTCTTTTAAATAATCTTTGATTTGTCTATCTGCATAAACATTTTCTTCTTGGTAAATTACCGCACCAAAACGTCTTGCATTTAAAACATGGTCAAAGCTAAAAGGCATTGCTGAGTTTCTATTATTGAAGGCTTTTGATTTGTGTAACACATCTCTAGCAGCTGGGAAATAAACCCAAAATAATTCAACCATTTCATCAGTATCAGGATTATCTTTATAAACCTGTACATCAGGAACAACAGGACAAATTCCAAGCATTCTATACTTTAATTCACCTTGTCTTTTATCAAAATACCAATATCCAACAATTTTGTAAGCTTTTACTAAATCAGCTTCAATCTCATATTTATTGATATATTGCTCGTCAATTTTTTTTGTTCCAGCTCTATAAGCTTCATAATCCTCGTTCATTTGCTCTCTACCAGCATCAGTAGTATCGATTGCAAATAATGAAGACTGAATATCTTTAAGAGTCTTTTTTGTAGTAAAATAACTATCGTCATAAACTTCAGTTATAATACTGTCTTGAATAGCTTGCTTTAAAACATCATAAAGAGGTTTTCTATCGGGACCTAAATCTTTCTCAACTGGGTAGTATAATGGAAAGTTAATTCTTTCATCAAGGTCAACTATTTCCCACACTCTTTTACCCATTAAGATATCTCTATCCATAACATAGCCATAAGGTAACGGCATGTCATTTTCAGCAACTAATTCAGCTTCAGTTTTTTTCCCGATTTGGTCAGGAGTCTTTGCATTTAATAAATTAGATTGTGCAAAAGTCAAAGTTGAACTTAAACCTATTGCTGCTACTAATATAAATTTTCTCCAATTCATTGTTAAGTCTTAATTTATTTGGTTTTGTATAATCAGAAATTATTATAAAATTTCAAATGTACAAGGTGAAACTTTTTTAGGAATTTGGTTAATACCCTCAAATCTTGTTTTGATATCAGAGATAACAATAACATCACCTTTTTGTGCTTTTTGTACAGCCGAACGCGCTCTACTATCTAATCTGTTTCCAGATACAACGATAGTTGGTTGCCCAGGTACTTTAATATTAAATCCAGTTACTGTACAAGTTACAGGAAAATCAAAGTCTTCTAACATAGCAGAAACTTGAGCTACTTCTAAACTTGATTTTGGACCTTTAGCTTTATCCTCACCTCTAATTAAACCTGTTGGTGAAGGAATTCCTTTAATACGGAATACTTTTTTATCTACAACGTTACCAGTAGGTAGTTTACCAGTTACATTAATAGTAACTTCAGTACCAGAACCTGGGTTTAATGTATATTTTCCACCAGTTCCTTGTTTAGTTAAACCAGGAGCAGAAGCTGTAACATCAGAATCAGCGATACCAGCGAAAGTAATTGTCATAGGGTTAGGAACACCTCTATAAACTACGTTCATTTTATCTGCTGAAACGTTAGCACTCTTAGGTCTCGGTACAACAACATATTTACCATTGAAAGGAATTTCAATTGGTTTGCTATCTTCCATGAAAGTAAATGTACCAGCAACAGGGTGCTCACCAATTCCACCAGCAGTAGTTTCGATTACAGCTTGACCATTATCAATTTTACCAGGCCCTTTGAAAGCAGTTGGAACAGTAGATGCATCATATTTACCTAACACAACTTTACCTGTAACTTTTTCACCTTCGAAGAAAACATTTTTATCTAAAGCTACAATAGCTTGAAAATTTTTCATTGACGCAGCTGCTTGTAATGAATTTCCTAAGAATAAATTATAAGCACTAGCTTCAGTATTCTTAACATCATTTTGTAAAGCTGTAACAAAAGTTAAAGTAGATACTGCAGGGAAACCTTTAGTTTTATAATCTAAATATTTAACTTTTACACCTTCATTATTAGTTATATCAGCTGTAGAAAATTTCTTTTCTAATTCAGTAACAAATGGTTTATACTTAACGTCAACACCAATTACTTTTTTGATATCAGCAACGTATTTTTCAATTTTACCAACGATTTCAGTACCTCTTGGAGAGTATCCATCTCCTTGGAACCATTTCTCATCGATAGTTGATTTATCCATAGCTTCGAAAGGTAATTTACCAGTTTTTTCGTCTACTTCAAAACCTTCAGTTACTTCAGCCTTAACACCATCTAAGAAAGTGATAAAATCTTTAGAGATTTTTGCAACTTCTTGTGCTTTTTTAGCAGGTTCACCATATTTAGCTGGTTCATCACTTGCTTTTGTATTTAAAGCTGATAATAATTGTTCATTTGATTGATCAGTCAATTTATTTGACTCATCGAATTTATCATTAAAGTTACCAAAAGCGGTTAAAACCTCTTTTGACATATTTAAAGCTAGCATCGCGATGAAAACCAAGTACATTAGGTTAATCATCTTCTGTCTAGGGGTTAACTTTCCTCCTGCCATTTCTTAAAATTGTTTAAATTTAAATTAATAAAAATTGAATAATAAAGTGATAATAAAATTATCCTCTGTTACTCATAGCAGAAAGCATTCCTCCGTATACTGCATTTAAAGAAGCAATATTTGAAGTCATTGATTGCATTTGCTCTTTTAACTTAGAAGCATTTTCAGCGATTTCAGCATTAGCTTGAGCATTTTTCTCAGCACCAACTAATTGCGCTTGATATAAACTATTTAAAGATTTTAAGTTATCAGCAGCCGCTACCATTTCTTGAGCATATTGTTTTTGAGAAGCAATAGCATCAACAGTTGGAGCGATATTTTTTGCAGCACCTTCAAAGTTTTTAATACTGTTTCCTAAACTAGCCATTAACTCACCGTCAATTTTAGCTTCTTTTAACATGTTGTCTAATTTTTGAGATAATAAACCTTGAGCATCTTCTGGTTTCTCAGCTTTTTTATCTTTTGGTTTAGTTTCACCACCCGCTAATTCAGGGTAAACTAAAGACCAGTCTAATTCTTTTTCAGGAGCTTCAAACGCTGACAATCCGAAGATGAAAGCCTCAGTTAATAATCCAATGATAAGCATAGGTCCTGCACCTGGCCAGTGCATTAATTTGAATAATGCTCCTACAATTACTACCGCCGCACCCATTCCGTAAAGGAAATTCATTACTTTTTTACTTAAAATTGCCATAATAAATAAATTTTAGTTAGTTAAGTTAAATATAAATTAATTGGTTAAATACTATTTTGGTCTAGTTCCAGTTGCTGCTGTTCCCATGTAATCTTGAACAGTTCTGAAACCAATGTAACTTCTTGCTGAATCTGCATACTCGAAATCTCGCGTTCCTACTTGTAAAAAGTAACCTACATCTTTCCAAGAACCACCTCTAACCACTTTTCTTTGGTTTTTATGATCTGGAACATTTGGATTCATTGTAGAAACAAATTCATATGAAGAAGGACTGTAAGCTGACTGAGTCCACTCAGAAACATTACCTGCCATATTGTATAAGTTGTAATCATTAGGCTCATAAGATCTAGCTTCTACAGTATATAAAGCACCATCAGCAGCATAATCCCCTCTATTTGGTTTAAAGTTAGCCATAAAACAACCTCTATCATTTTTAGCATAAGGACCTCCCCAAGGGAATGTTGCAGACTCAATACCACCTCTTGCAGCATATTCCCATTCAGCCTCAGTTGGTAAACGGAATGAATTTACTTGATCTCTACCTTTTTTCTTTTAATATAAGAATTCTTATATAAAGTTCTCCAAGCACAAAAAGCTTTTGCTTGATTCCAACTTACACCAACTACTGGATAAGCATCATAAGCAGCATGCCAAAAATAATCATTATGCATTGGCTCATTATAAGAATATGCGAAATCTTTAATCCAAACCGTAGTATCAGGATAAATTTCGATAGGAGGATTATCATCATAAAGACCTTTTCTTCCTTTTTTCTTAACTGCTTTATTCCAATCAACCTCTTTATATCTGAATTGTAATTTTGACACATCCATAGTCTTTAACCCATTATATGACTCAGATTCTGGCAAATACATTGAATCCATTACCTCAACATAATATTCGTCAGGATATTTTTGAGGATCATCGATCAATTTCATTTTACGATTCAATTTTCTTCCTGCATACATGTCATCATCTGTACCTACACTGTAATAGTTTTCATACATATATTTGTCGTACGGAGACATTTCTTCAACGTTTGCATCAGCGAAAGCATAATCACCAATACTTCCTCCATCTTTACCTCCACGACCTCCTTCAGCGGGTTTTTGACCCACTTCATCAGCAAGAATAGCCAATCTTGTTCTAACAATTGAGTCTTTTACCCAATTAACAAATTGACGATACTCAGCATTTGTAATTTCGGTCTCATCCATGTAAAATGAACGAACCGTTACTGTTTTCGTAGGAGCATCTTGAATGTTCGCTAAATCATCATCTGATTTACCCATAATAAAAGCACCTCCTGGAACCAAAGTCATTCCATAAGGTTTTTCAGGATGCCATTTTCTACTTTTAGCACCCACAAGTTCACCTCTGTCGCCTTTACTACAGCTAACTAATAATGACAAAATTGCCGAAAATGCAACTAACTTCTTCATATAAAATTTGGGTTAAATGTATTTTACTTTTTAAGGGCGTAAACCTATTCATTAATTTTGAGAAAAACAATTTTTTTTCAAAAAAACCTTAAAAAAATCTTAAAAACCTTTTTGATATCACAAATAGACTCTTAAAAGATATCTTTTACAATAAGTTACGCCTTTGTGCCTTCCACCATCTTTCAGGCATTTCTTGCTCGCACGCCGCTAAATAATCGTCATGAGTGCAAGGTAATAACGTATTTCTTTTATTTTATTATTATTGTTTGTTAGAAATGGTATTTCTATCCACCATCTTCCTGTTTTATTACTCTTATAAAAGATTAACTCTTCTTCTTCTATCAGAACAATATATTTTAAAAAGTTTTCTTTTCCTCCAAATGGATATTCATTCGACCTAAAACAATAACCTTCTAAAAAATACCAGATTATCTGGGAAGCCAAAGATACTTCTTTTATTGAATTATGAAAGTTAAAAATACCGAAGCTTGAAACTTTATCACTTATCCCGGTATACCTAGCTAAGGCACATATTTCTTTACCAGAAAATCCATTTGGATTGAAGGTTTGAAAATTACCTGAATGAGAAAATTCCACTGACATTAAATCAAAAGTAACTAAATCAGCATCTCTTAACACTGGTTCTGCAATTGCTAAATTATTTGATACTTCACCTAAGCGATATGCTTCAAAAAACAACTTCTCAACTAAATCAATTTCCTCTTGAGAATTAAAATAGGTTTGATAACCTAAATTAGCAAAATTGAATAAATTATTAGGTTCTTCAACAACAATACTTGACAAATAAGAATTAAAAGGTAAACCATTTTCTTTTGCAAAATCAAACTTACTATCAACAGCAACCAAATTAACCATTTGATCTAAATTATCGTAAGCACGATACATAGGATAAGTTAGATCTTGAGTGCCACCAATTATTATTGGAAAAATGTTTTTTCTATGTAATTCTTCACAAATAGACTTTACCAAAAAATATGTGTCTTCTAAAGAAGCACCAGCTTGAATTGTTCCTAAATCGGCTAATGCAAATTTCCAATTCCCTGGATAAAGAGCATAAAAATATTTTCTAAAGTCATTAAAACTATTTGTATCGTTTTCTAATTCTGCACCTCTGTATTCATTAACAGTGATTAAAGCGATAGAGGTATTATCTAAATTAGGAAACTCATCACAAGTATGCAAAGCAATTTTTTTTCCGATTGTTTGAGAAGACAAACTGCTTACAAATTCAAAAACTTTATCTTCAATTGGTACTAAAAATTCAAAAACCATAGTTATTTCTTTTTAGCAGTAGCCTTTTTAGGCGTTGATTTTTTTGCTGGTGCTTTTTCTCAATTAACTCTTTCACTTGATCTAGAGTTAATTTTTCTGCATCTACATCTTTACTTAATTCAATTTTGGTTTTACCTTTTAAAATAACCGATCTTCCCCAACGTGCTTTTTCAACACGAATTCCTTCATCTTCCCAGTTATGAATTAACTTATCTTGCTCTTTTTGCAATTTATCTTCAATTAACTCTTTAACATCTGCTTGAGATAAATTATCGAAATCATACTTCTTATTAACATTAATAAACATTCCATTCCATTTTATAAATGGACCAAAACGACCAACACCTTTTTGCACCGGCAAACCTTCATGCGTTGCAATGGGTGCATCGGCTTGTTGCTTCTCTTTTATAAGCTCAATTGCTCTTTCTAAAGAAACGTCCAATGGCTCCTCTCCTTTTGGTAACGAAATAAATGTTTTACCAAAACGAACATAAGGTCCAAAACGACCATTGTTAACTTTAATTTCTTCTCCTTCATAATTACCTAAAGATTTTGGCAACATAAATAAAGAAAGTGCTTCATCTAATGTAATAGTAGAAATATTTTGTTCAGGCAATAAACTTGCAAACTGCTTTTCTTCTTCATCAATACTTCCAATTTGAGCCATTGGACCAAACTTACCTAAACGAACAGACACTTGTCTTCCTGTTTCTGGATGATTTCCTAAAATTCTTTCACCAGTTTCTCTTTCGGCATTTTTTTCAACATCTACTACATTAGGATGAAAATGAGTATAAAAATCTTTCATCATTTTTACCCAATCTACTTTTCCTTCTGCAATTTCATCGAAATCTTGTTCGACTTTAGCGGTAAAATTATAATCTAAAATTGTTTCGAAATTTGAAACTAAGAAATCATTTACAATCATTCCAATATCAGTTGGTACCAATTTTCCTTTATCGGAACCTGTCGTTTCTTTTAAAACAACTGATTTAATATCTGAACCTTCTAATGTAATTTGATTATATTTTCTCTCTACACCTTCACTTGCTCCTTTTTCAACATAATTACGAGCAATAATAGTAGAAATAGTTGGCGCATATGTTGAAGGACGACCAATCCCTAATTCTTCTAATTTTTTAACTAAAGAAGCTTCAGTATATCGACTTGGTGGACGAGAAAAACGTTCCGTAGCAATAATATTTGTATTAGAAAGCTTTTCACCAATAACCATTTGAGGCAACATTCCTTCTTGTTCTTCCTCATCGTCATCGTGACCTTCTAAATATACTTTTAAGAACCCTTCAAACTTAATTACTTCACCTGTTGCAGCAAAAAGTTCTTTATGATTTGAAGCTTCTACTTTTACATTTGTACGTTCTAATTGAGCATCGCTCATTTGAGAAGCAATTGTTCTTTTCCAAATTAAATCGTATAATCTCGATTCATTTCTATCTAAGTCTACTGTATGGCGACTCATATCTGTTGGACGAATAGCCTCGTGAGCCTCTTGTGCTCCTTTAGCTTTCGTCGCATAATTACGTGTTTGAGAAAATTCTTTTCCGTAATAACTTTCAATTTCTGCTTTTGCAGCATCTAAAGCTTCATTAGACAAGTTTACACTATCCGTTCTCATATAAGTGATTAAACCGGCTTCATATAAACGTTGTGCGACCTGCATAGTAATCCCAACAGGTAAATATAATTTTCTTGCTGCTTCTTGTTGTAATGTTGAAGTTGTAAAAGGAGCTGCCGGAGATTTTTTTGTTGGCTTAGTTTCTAAATCGGCTACTTTATATTGTGACCCAATATTTTTTGCAGAAAATCTTCCGCTTCTTTTTTAGATTCAAAATTTTTAGGCAAACGCGCTTTAAAAGATTTTCCTTTTTCATTTACAAATTCCGCAACTATGCTATATGATGCTTCTGCATTAAATCCTTGAATTTCTCTTTCACGCTCTACAATTAATCGAACAGAAACCGATTGCACACGGCCGGCCGAAAGTCCGCCTTTAACTTTTTTCCATAAAACCGGCGAAAGTTCGTAACCCACTAGTCTATCTAAAACCCTTCTTGCTTGTTGTGCATTTACTAAATCGTAATTGATTCCTCTTGGATTTTCAATTGCTTTTTGTATCGCCGTTTTAGTAATCTCATGAAAAACGATACGTTTTGTCTTTTCAGGTTTTAATTTTAATTCTTCTGCTAAGTGCCAAGAAATAGCTTCCCCCTCACGGTCTTCATCGGATGCTAACCATACAACCTCTGCTGATTTTGCTAAATCTTTAAGTTTTTTCACCAAAGCTTTTTTATCACTCGAAACCTCATATTTTGGCTTAAAACCATTTTCAACATCTACTCCAATTTCTCTAGAAGGCAAGTCGGCTATATGCCCAAAACTTGATTCTACTTGAAAGTCTTTCCCTAGAAATTTCTCGATTGTTTTTGCCTTAGCTGGCGACTCAACGATTACTAAATTCTTTGCCATTTCAACTTTTTGTTTGTCGCAAAAGTATAAGTTTTTTTTCAATTTCTAATTTTTAGCCGTTTTTCAGTAAAATATTTTGTTAAAGAAAGTCTGACAAGTTGTCATATTTTACATTTTAGTATTATCTTTGCAACCCGAATTATATAAAATCGCATTCGGCATTTGATTATATGGAAAAGATAATTGAAGAAAACAAACAGGGAACAAGTTTAGTTCAAGAACAAAAGGAAGGCAATACTAAAAAACTTTTTATTGAAAGTTATGGTTGCCAAATGAATTTTTCAGACAGTGAAATTGTTGCTTCTATTTTAGCAAATCAGGGGTATAACACTACTCAAAATTTAGAAGAAGCCGATTTAGTTTTGGTAAACACATGTTCTATTCGAGATAAAGCAGAACAAACGGTTCGTAAGCGTTTGGAACAATATAATGCTGTAAAAAAAATAAATCCTTCGATGAAAGTTGGGGTTTTAGGCTGTATGGCTGAACGTTTAAAAGAAAAATTTTTAGACGAAGAAAAAATTGTAGATATGGTCGTAGGACCAGATGCATATAAAGACATTCCGAATCTTTTAAAAGATGTGGACGAAGGTCGTGATGCAATTAACGTAATCTTATCTAAAGAAGAAACGTATGGCGATATTCAACCGGTTCGTTTAAGCAGCAATGGTGTTACCGCTTTTGTATCCATAACTCGTGGATGTGATAACATGTGCACATTTTGTGTTGTTCCTTTTACAAGAGGAAGAGAGCGTAGCCGTGACCCACAAAGTATATTAGAAGAAATTCAAGATTTATGGAGCAAAGGTTTTAAAGAAGTTACTTTACTTGGTCAAAATGTAGATAGTTTTTTATGGTATGGTGGCGGACTAAAGAAGGATTTCGATAAAGCTAGCGAAATGCAAAAAGCAACCGCTGTAGATTTTGCTCAGTTATTAGATATGTGTGCTACACAATTTCCAAAAATGCGTTTTCGTTTCTCTACTTCAAATCCGCAAGATATGCATGTGGAAGTAATTGAAGTGATGGCAAAACATCATAACATTTGTAAATACATTCACTTACCGGTTCAATCTGGAAGCACACGTATTTTAAAAGAAATGAATCGTCAACATACTCGTGAAGAATATATTGCTTTAGTTGATAAAATCTATGAAATTATTCCAGACATTTCATTATCACAAGATATGATTTCTGGTTTCCCAACAGAAACTGAGGAAGATCATCAAGATACTTTATCGTTAATGGAGCACGTTCGTTACGATTTCGGATTTATGTTTGCTTATTCTGAAAGACCAGGAACTTTAGCTGCTAGAAAAATGGAAGATGACGTTCCTGAAGAAGTTAAAAAACGTCGTTTAAATGAGATTATCGATTTACAACAACGTATTGCTTTAGAAAGAACACAACGTTTCGTAGGTCAAACCGTTGAAGTTTTAATTGAAAAAGATTCAAAACGTTCGGACAAACATTGGAGCGGAAGAAATTCTCAAAATACAGTTGTGGTTTTCCCTAAAGAAAATTACAAAACAGGTGACTTTGTTAATGTAAAAATTACTGATTGTACAGCAGCAACACTTATTGGTGAAGCGGTTGGATATTCAGAAATTATGCAATCAAATTAATTACTATATATTAAGGTATAAATGGAATCAGTACAAGCCATAAAACAACGCTTTGAAATTATTGGTAACGATCCAAAGTTAAATCGTGCTCTTGAAAAAGCAATTCAAGTTGCCCCGACGGATATTTCTGTTTTAGTTACTGGAGAAAGTGGTGTTGGTAAAGAAAGTATTCCAAAAATCATACATGCTCTTTCACATCGTAAACACGGAAAGTATATTGCAGTGAACTGTGGTGCAATTCCTGAAGGAACTATTGACAGTGAACTTTTCGGACACGAAAAAGGAGCTTTTACAGGAGCAACTTCCACTCGTGAAGGATATTTTGAAGTAGCCGATGGTGGAACAATTTTCTTAGATGAAGTTGGTGAGTTGCCCTTAACGACACAAGTTCGTTTACTGCGTGTTTTAGAAAACGGCGAATTTATAAAAGTTGGTTCTTCTCAAGTTCAAAAAACGAATGTACGTATTGTTGCAGCTACCAACGTAAATATGGCAGACGCAATTGAAAAAGGAAAGTTTCGTGAAGATTTATATTATCGTTTAAGTACGGTCGAAATTCAATTACCACCATTACGTGAAAGAAAAGAAGATATTCATATTTTATTTAGAAAATTTTCTTCAGATTTTGCACACAAATACAAAATGCCTCCTATTCGTTTAACTGATGACGCTGTTCAGTATTTAATTCGTTATCGCTGGAGTGGAAACATTCGTCAATTGCGAAATATTGCCGAACAAATTTCGGTTTTGGAAACCAATAGAGAGATTTCAGTTGCTACTTTACAAAGTTATTTACCTACTGAGGGAACTAATTTACCATCAGTAATCAATCATACAAAAAAAGATAGCGACTTTAGCAACGAAAGAGAAATTTTGTACAAAGTGCTTTTCGACATGAAAGCTGATTTGAATGATTTGAAAAAGCTGACATTAGAATTGATGCAAAACGGTGGTGCTAAAGTTCAGGAAACCAATAAAAATTTAATTCAGCGAATTTACGGACAAAAAGAAGATAATGTTATCTTTGACGAGCAACCTAAAACAGAACTTTATCCAGTTCAACCTGAAATAGTTCAAGAAGAAATTCATGATGATGACTTGGAAGATGATGATTTCTTATTTGCAGAAACAGTCGAAGAGGAAGAGACTTTGAGTTTAGAAGCAAAAGAAATTGAATTAATTAAAAAAGCACTAGAACGTAACAAAGGGAAAAGAAAAGCAGCGGCTGATGAATTAGGAATTTCTGAAAGAACTTTATACCGAAAAATAAAACAATACGACTTATAATAATGAGTAAGACATTAAAAATATTTGCTTTATTACTTTTATTTGCTACTTCAGGTTGTAAATATTACAATTTTACAGGAACAGGTCAAATTGACGCCAATACTTTTCAAGTAAATTATTTTCAAAACAATGCTGAATTAGTTGAGCCCGGAATTGAAAGAACATTCACTTTACAATTACAAGACATAATACAAAGTCAAACCAATTTGAATTTGGTTAATCAAGGTGGTGATTTGTTATATGAAGGAGAAATTGTAGAATACAGAATTACTCCAATGACCGCAACTGCCGATCAAAGAGCTGCTCAAAACAGATTGACAATTGGCATAATGGTGCGTTTTACAAATCAGAAAAAAGAAGACGATAATTTTGAAAAACGTTTTTCTTTCTATCACGATTATCCTGCAAATGAGCAAATGACAGGAAGCCGTTTAACAACTGCTTTAGAAGAAATTTACACAAGAATTACACAAGACGTTTTCAACGAGTCTTTAGCAAAATGGTAGTAAATTGAATATAACTGAATTAACATATTTACTAAACAAACCAGAAGCGGTTAACGAAAAACAAACTCTTGCACTTGAACAAGTTTTGCAAGAATATCCTTTTTTTCAATCCGCTAAAGCATTATATCTAAAAGGATTATACAACCAAGAAAGTTTTAGATACAACTATGAATTAAAGAAAACCGCAGCATTAACTCAAGATCGCGCTATTCTTTTTGATTTTATAACTTCGAAAGAATTTAAAACAATTCAAAAAAGTAATATTGAAGAAACCGAAGAAATTATTTCCAATATTGATGTAAATGAAGCGGAAAATATAGCAATTGAAAACATTACTAAATTAACTGAAATTGAAGAAATTGAAGAAAAATTAGAAATTGGTAAACCTTTACATTTTGAAAATAGTGAAAAACACTCATTTAGCGAATGGCTTCAATTAACACAAATTTCCCCTATCGAACGTTCTTTAGATGAGATAGATAAAAAAAATACAGAAGAAAAGACCAAAAAATTTGACTTAATTGATAAATTTATAGAAAGTAACCCAAAAATTTCACCTGTAAAAGAAACCACTTCAACACCTTCAAATATCGCGAAAAGTACCGAAGAACCAACACATTTAATGACCGAGACTTTAGCTAAGATATTTCTAGAACAAAAAAATATCAACGTGCAATACAAGCTTATGAAATTTTAATTTTGAAATATCCAGAAAAAAGTAGTTTCTTTGCAGACCAAATTGAAAATATTAAAAAAATACAACAAAATAATAACTAGATTATGTTTACAGGATTTTTAATTGCAATAACAATTGTTTGTTTCTTATTGATTTTAGCAATCATGGTGCAAAACCCTAAAGGTGGTGGATTGTCTTCTACTTTTGGTGCAGGTGCGGGCCAACTAGGTGGTGTACAAAAAACAACTGACTTTTTAGATAAAAGTACTTGGACACTTGCGGGTGTATTATTAGCATTAATTTTATTATCATCATTATCTTTTGGATCTAGCTCTACAGATTCTAAGGTTTTAGGAACTGATGATGTTACAATTCCTGCAGTTCAAACTCCTGCAGCACCAGAAGCAAATACTGCAACTGGACAAACTACTGATAATGCAGCAACAACTTCAGAAGCTACTGAAGAAGCAGCAAAATAAAATATAACAGAAATAATTTCAAAAATGCCAGCATGTCAGTGCTGGCATTTTTATTATAAGCAAAATTGTCAGAAATTACATTTGGCACAATTTCTGAAAAATAAGGAAACGTAAATTATTAATTTAAATATTAAAAATATGTCATTAAACATTAAACCTATTTCAGATCGTGTAGTTATCGAGCCAATGGCTGCTGAGACAACTACTGCTTCAGGAATCATTATTCCTGACACTGCAAAAGAAAAACCACAAAAAGGAACTGTTGTAGCTGTAGGTAGTGGAAAAAAAGACCACACAATGACCGTAAATGTAGGCGATATTGTACTTTATGGCAAATATTCAGGTACAGAGTTTAAGTATGAAGGTAAAGATTACCTAATTATGCGTGAAGAAGAAATTTACGCAATACTTTAACTAGCTTTAGGCTAATAGCAGAAAGCATAAAGCGTGAGAAATTTCAAAAAATATGATATTTGGCAATTAAGTCACAATTTAACTTTGGACATTGATGTGTTAACCTCGAATTATCCAAAAGAAGAATTATACGGACTGGTTAGTCAAATTAGAAGAGCTAGTTCTTCAATTCCTACTAATATTGCAGAAGGTTGTGGAAGAAGCTCTGATAAAGAATTCAATCAATTTCTCAATATAGCTTTAGGCTCTGCTAATGAAACAGAATATTTAATTATTCTATCAAAGGATTTGAATTACATTTCTTTAGAAAAATTCAATGAAATAGAAACTCAAATCAATATAATAAAAAGTAAAATTTACAATTTAAAAGAAAAGTTAAACTCGCTTTAGGCATAAAGCCTTAAGCATAAAGCTTAAATAAAATGGCAAAAGAAATAAAATTCGATATTGAAGCACGCGATGGTTTAAAACGTGGTGTAGATGCATTAGCAAATGCAGTAAAAGTTACTTTAGGTCCAAAAGGTAGAAATGTAATTATTTCAAAATCATTTGGCGGCCCAACAGTTACTAAAGATGGTGTTTCTGTAGCTAAAGAAGTAGAATTACAAGATCCATTAGAAAATATGGGTGCTCAAATGGTTAAAGAAGTTGCTTCAAAAACAAATGATTTAGCTGGTGATGGAACTACAACTGCAACAGTTTTAGCGCAAGCTATTGTAAAAGAAGGTTTAAAAAACGTTGCTGCTGGTGCTAACCCAATGGATTTAAAAAGAGGAATTGACAAAGCTGTAGAAGCTTTAGTTGGTGACTTAGGAAAGCAAGCGCAAGCTGTTGGTGATTCTTCTGAAAAAATTAAACAAGTTGCTTCTATTTCTGCAAACAACGATGAAACTATTGGTGAATTAATTGCAACCGCTTTCTCAAAAGTTGGTAAAGAAGGTGTAATTACTGTTGAAGAAGCAAAAGGTACAGATACTTATGTTGATGTTGTAGAAGGAATGCAATTTGACAGAGGTTATTTATCTCCTTATTTTGTTACCAATGCAGACAAAATGATAGCTGAATTAGACAATCCTTATATCTTACTTTACGATAAAAAGATTTCTAATTTACAAGAATTATTACCTATACTTGAACCTGTAGCGCAATCGGGTCGTCCTTTATTAATTATTGCTGAAGATGTAGACGGTCAAGCATTAGCTACATTAGTAGTAAACAAATTACGTGGAGGATTAAAAATTGCAGCTGTAAAAGCTCCAGGTTTTGGAGACAGAAGAAAAGCAATGTTAGAAGATATAGCTATTTTAACTGGTGGAACAGTAATTGCTGAAGAAAGTGGATTCTCTTTAGAAAATGCAACATTAGCAATGTTAGGTACTGCTGAAACTATTACAATTGACAAAGATAACACTACAATTGTTAATGGAAATGGAGATGCAGAAAACATTAAGGCTCGTGTAAACCAAATTAAAGCGCAAATTGAAACTACAACTTCTGATTATGACAGAGAAAAGCTTCAAGAGCGTTTGGCTAAATTAGCTGGTGGTGTTGCTGTTTTATATGTTGGTGCTGCTTCTGAAGTAGAAATGAAAGAGAAAAAAGACAGAGTTGACGATGCTTTACACGCGACAAGAGCTGCTGTTGAAGAAGGAATTGTTGCTGGTGGTGGTGTAGCTTTAGTAAGAGCTAAATCTGTTTTAAACGACTTAAAATCAGAAAATGAAGACGAAGCAACAGGTATTCAAATTGTAAATAGAGCTATTGAAGCTCCATTAAGAACAATTGTTGAAAATGCTGGTGGCGAAGGTTCAGTAGTAATTTCAAAAGTTTTAGAAGGTAAAAACGATTTTGGATTTAATGCTAAGACTGGAGAATATGTTGAAATGTTAAAAGCAGGAATTATCGATCCTAAAAAAGTAACACGTGTAGCTTTAGAAAATGCTGCATCAGTTGCTGGAATGATTTTAACAACAGAATGTGCTTTAATTGATATTAAAGAAGACACACCTGCAATGCCAATGGGCGGAGGAATGCCAGGTATGATGTAATTAAAACAAACCTCAATAAAAAAATCCGATTAGAATTTCTAATCGGATTTTTTATTACCTATAATTTTTAAATTATTCGATAATGGTCATTTCATCAACAATGTGTTTTGCACCTGAAAACTTATCGATTAACCATAATACATAACGAATATCTACATTGATAGTTCTTTGTAAATTATGATCAAAAATAACATCTCCAGCCATTGCTTCAATATTTCCATCGAAAGCTAAACCAATTAATTCTCCCTTTCCATTTAATACTGGCGAACCTGAGTTACCACCTGTAATATCATTATCTGTTAAGAAGTTAACGGGCATGTAACCAGCTTTATCAGCATAACGACCGAAATCTTTGTTATTGTACATTTCAATCATTCTTTTTGGCATATCAAATTCTGGATCATTTGGCTTATATTTAGCAATCATACCTTTCATAGTAGTATAATTATTAATCTTTGCATCATTTCTCTTATCTGCAGGTAAAGCTCTTACTTTCCCATAAGTTAAACGCAATGTTGAATTTGCATCTGGATATAAAACTGTAGATAATTTAGATTTTCTTAAACCATCTACTAATAAACGATAAGACTTTTGGAATTTTTCCTCAGCAGCCGTAACCTCATCAGATTTTGATGAATAATGTTTAATTAAATCATCCGTTAATAAATAAATAGGATCGTTCTCAACAAAATTCAAATTTGGAAAATCTAAGAATGCTAATGCTTTTTCTTTTGAACCAAATAAACTCAATTCAAAAATTGCATTTACATAATTTGTAAAATCTCCATTATTAGCTTTTAATTCTTCTTCTACTATTGGCGATAATTTATAACCCGCTTTTTTTGCATACAATCCTAATTGAGCTGTTAAGATATCTTTTTCAGCTGGCAAATACATTTCTGCATAAGCTTCTTCAATTTGTGCTTTTAACCCTTCTTTTAATGCTTCTCTTTTTGAAGGTTCTGTTTTAGCATAATTCACAAATTGACGTCCTAATCTTCTTGGCAACATTACCATTGAACTCGTACGAATCATTGTCATTAAGTAATTATCATGACGTGCTTTTTCGTTTGTTAACTTGTAATAAGCATTAATATCTTCGATAACAGAACCATAAGTCGCTTTGTTTTCAGCTTTATTAGCCCATTTATTAAATTTAGCTTCGTTTTTAGATTTAGTTGCTGCTGTTTTGTGCTTTGTTAAAGCATCAATCATACCTTGACGGTTTTTCCAATAATTAGCAACACCTGCATATTTTGAAGCATACATTAAACGAACTGCATCGTCTTTATCCATGTATTTCTTCATCATATCCATACCCATTTTTGAGCCTTCAACCCAAGCTGGATAAGCATATTTTACATTTTGATCGATTCCACCAGCTGGCATCCAACGGTTTGTTCTTCCAGGATAACCTAAAATCATAGCAAAATCATTCTCTTGAACTCCTTTTAAGTTTACTGGTAAATAATGCTTAGGCTTTAAAGGAACATTGTTTGGAGAATATTCTGCAGGATTTCCATTTTGATCTGCATATACACGGAACATTGAAAAATCTCCAGTGTGACGAGGCCATTCCCAGTTATCGGTATCTCCACCAAATTTACCAACACTTTCTGGAGGAGTTCCTACTAAACGTACATCTTTATAATCTTGGTAAACGAAATAGTAATATTCATTACCTTGGAAAAACGATTTTACTGAAACTGTATATTTACCATTTTCAGAATTTTCTTTTTCAATTAAAGCAATTTCTTTATTAATAGCCGCTTCTCTTTCTTTTTCAGTCATTGAAGGAGTCACTTTTGATAATATTCTTTTTGAAACATCATCCATTCTAACAAAGAAACGCACAAATACGCTTTTTGGCTTTAATTCGGCTGCTCTATTTGCTGCCCAATAACCATCTCTTAAATAATTTGCTTCTGGTGTAGATAATTCAGCAATAGCATCGTAACCACAGTGATGATTTGTTAACACTAAACCATCTTTTGAAATAATTTCAGCCGTACAACCTCCATCAAATTGAACAATAGCGTCTTTTAAGCTATGGTTGTTAATGCTGTAAATCTCATCTGCAGTAAGTTGCAGTCCCATTTTTTGCATATCGCGATGATTTAATCGCTCAATAAACATTAAAAACCACATTCCTTCGTTAGCAAAAAGTAAACTTGGTGCTGCGAAAAAAGCGATTAATAATGACAGTACTATTTTTTTCATAAATAAATAATTTTGACAGCTACGAAGATACTTCTATTTTCAGAATTCTTCAATTTGAAGCTGGTTTTTAATCGTAATTTTAAAGTATTTTTAACAAATAGTAGTGTAAAATAAAAAAGCAGCTATTTAAGCTGCTTTTTTATTTAGTTTAACATTTTCCAAAGTTTATCCTTTAACTCTTGTAATCCTTGATGGGCGACAGATGAAATAAACATGTAATCGTGCCCTTTAAATGCTTTATCTAGTTCTACTTTCATTTCAGCTTTTAGCTCTTCATCTAACATATCCGATTTAGAAATTACAATTAATCGGTCTTTATCTAACATTTCTGGATTGTAGCGACGTAATTCATCTAATAAAATATCATATTCTTTTTTAATATCAGGAGCATCTGCTGGAACCAAAAACAATAAAGTAGAATTACGTTCAATATGACGCAAGAAATAATGTCCTAAACCTTTTCCTTCTGCGGCTCCTTCAATAATACCCGGAATATCTGCAATTACGAAAGATTGAAAATCGCGATAAGCTACAATTCCTAAATTCGGTTTTAATGTTGTAAACGGATAATCGGCAATTTTTGGTTTTGCCGCTGTTAAAACTGAAAGTAACGTAGATTTTCCTGCATTAGGAAATCCAACTAAACCAACATCAGCTAAAACTTTTAATTCTAAAATTACATCTATCTCTTCACCAGGTAATCCGGGTTGCGCATAACGTGGCGTTTGATTAGTTGCTGTACGAAAATGCCAGTTTCCTAAACCTCCTTTTCCTCCTTTTGCTAATACTTTTTCTTCTCCGTCTTCTGTAATTTCAAAAAGTAAATCCCCTGTTTCTTTATCTTTAACGACTGTTCCTAAAGGTACTTCTAAATATTTATCTTCACCATCAGCTCCAGTACTTCTGCTACTACCACCATCGCCACCATGACCCGCTTTTACGTGTTTTGTAAATTTTAAATGATAAAGTGTCCACAAATTTTTATTTCCTTTTAAAATAACATGACCTCCACGACCACCATCTCCTCCATCTGGACCACCTTTTTCAATAAACTTTTCACGGTGTAAGTGAGTAGAACCTTTTCCACCTTTACCCGAAGCCACATATATTTTTACGTAATCTACGAAATTTCCCTCTGTCATAACTAAGTTAGAAGTTAGAAGTTAGAAGTTAGAAGTTAGAAGTTAGAAGTCTTCTTAACTTTTAATTTTTGCAAAGATACTATAATTAGTTGATTTTGAAATTTTGATTTTATGCATAAAAAAAGCGTCCTGTTTGGACGCTCTTATATCTAATTGAATTGTTCCTATAAACTATCTAGAACAGTTGATAAACGCTCTGTTACTTCAGCTATTGAACCAATTCCATCTACTGAATGAAATTTATCTTGTGCTTTATAATAATCGATTAGCGGAGCTGTTTTTTCATTGTATTCTTGGTAACGATTACGGATTTTCTCTTCATCTTGATCGTCTGCTCTACCAGAAGTTTTACCTCTTTCTAACAAACGTTGTACTAAAATTTCATCATCTGCTTCTAAAGCAACTGTTGCAGTGACCTCCCAACTTTTAGTTTTTAAGAACGCATCTAAAGCATCTGCTTGTGCAATAGTTCTTGGGAATCCATCAAATAAAAAACCTTTTGCATTTGGATTTTTCTCAACTTCATCTTGAAGCATTTTGATAGTAACTTCATCAGGAACTAAATCACCTTTATCCATATATGATTTTGCTAGTTGACCTAACTCAGTATCATTTTTATATTGAAACGGAATATATCTCCTGTTGACAAGTGTACTAAATTGTATTTGTCTTTTAAAAATTCAGCTTGTGTTCCTTTGCCTGCTCCTGGTTTCCCAAAAAGTACAATATTAATCATTTCGTTTTTAGTATTTTGTGTTGCTAATTGATAAACTTCTTTTAAATTTCTTCCTAATCCATCGTAATCTAAACCAAAGCCAACAATAAATTTGTTTGGAATATGAATACCTACATAATCTAATTTGATGTCTTTTGTATAGGCTTCAGGTTTAAAAAATAAAGTAGCTATTTTAAAATGTTTTACTCCTTTTTCTTTAAAAATATGTTTCAATTCTTCAACTGTATTACCAGTATCTACAATATCTTCTACAATAATTACACTTCTTCCTTCTAAATCTTGATTTAGTCCAATTAATTGTTTTACGTTGTTAGTCGATTGTATTCCCTCATATGAAGATAATTTTACAAATTCTACTTCACACGGTTGGCTATAATATTTCATCAAATCCGACAAAAACATAAATGAACCATTTAAAATTCCAACAAAAATTGGAACCTCATCGTAAAAATCGTCTTCTATTTGCTTAGCTAAGTTTTGAATAGCATAATCTAGCTCCTTTTCTGAGATAAAAGCTTCGAAATGTTTATCGTGTAGTTGAATCACTTGTGTTGTTTTTTAAAAATAAACAACAAATTTAAGGAAGTAAGCTGTATTTATTTGTAACACATTATACTTTTTTTGCAAATTAGGTATATTTACATCATGTTAACCGAATTAGAAATTAAGTTATTAGAAAGCGATGCGCACAGAACAAGTCGAATAAGCGCTTGCAACTATGCAATTCGTAAAGAAAAAATTGAGGAATTAACGCAGATTGCATTTAATCTTTATCATCAAAGTCATGTTATGGCATTTTGGACACTTGAATTTGTTTGTGAAAAAAAATTAAAATCGTTTGTCCCTTTTATTAATTCATTTTGTGAAGTTTTACCAACTTTAAAAAATGATTCCGCAATTCGTCCTGCAACAAAAATTTGTTTTTTCTTAGCTAAAAGTAACCATCGAAAAAATGGTATTTCACTTACTCATGATCAAGAACATAATCTTATTGAAACTCTAATTGACCGACTCATTCAGGATGAAAAAGTTGCAGCTAAAGTGTATTGTATGAAAGCTCTTTTTGTTTTTGGAAAAAAGTACGACTGGATTAACAATGAATTGAAAGAAATTTTAGTTCAAGACTTTCCAAATCATTCAGCAGCATATAAATCGGCGTCAAGAAATTTACTTAAGAAACTCAACAAATAACAAATTGTTAATTATCAATTGTTAATTATCAATTGTCTAAGTATCTTTGCAGACAAACAACACATAACTAATGAACTATTTTTCATCAGACTTTAAATTAGGTATTTTAGGTGGAGGGCAATTAGGAAAAATGCTACTTACCGAAACAAGAAAATTCGACATTCAAACTTTAGTAATCGACCCAAGTGAAGAAGCTCCTTCACGTTTTGGTTGTAATGCTTTTTACAGAGGAAGCATTGTTGATTATGATACTGTTTACCAATTTGGGCAAATGGTAGATGTTTTAACTATAGAAATAGAAAATGTAAATTTAGATGCATTAGACGCTTTAGAAGCTGAAGGAAAAAAAGTTTTTCCATCGCCTAAAACTATTCGTTTAATTCAAAATAAAGGAAAACAAAAAGACTTTTACGTTAAAAACAACATTCCTACCTCAAAACACTTGCGTTTTGTTGGTCTAGATGATTTAAGAGAAAGTTTAGCTAAAGATGAGATTGAATTTCCTTTTGTTTGGAAAAGTGCTACTGGTGGTTATGATGGAAATGGCGTTAAAATTTGTCGTTCAACACTAGATTTAGTTAATCTCCCAGATGTAGAATGTATTGCGGAAGATATGGTTCCGTTTAAAAATGAATTAGCAGTAATAGTGACTAGAAGCGAATCGGGAGAAGTTAAAACTTATCCTGTTGTTGAAATGGAATTTCACCCAGAAGCTAACCAAGTGGAATATGTAATTTGTCCGGCTCGTATAGATGAAAAAGTTGCTCAAAAAGCACAAGAAGTTGCTTTAAAAGTTTCAGAAGCTTTTCAACATGTAGGATTATTAGCTGTTGAAATGTTTCAAACAGAAGATGATGAAATATTGGTTAACGAAGTTGCTCCAAGACCACACAATTCGGGACATTATTCTATTGAGGCAAGTTATACTTCTCAATTTGAAAATCATATTCGTGCAATTTTAAATTTACCATTAGGAAACACAGATAGTAAAGTAGCTGGAATTATGGTTAATTTAGTTGGAGAAGAAGGTTTCAACGGACAAGTAGTTTATGAAAACATTGAAAAAATCATGGCAATTGATGGCGTAACACCACACATTTATGGAAAACGTGAAACACGACCTTTCCGTAAAATGGGACACGTAACTATTGTTAATGAAAACATGACAGAAGCCAGACGTATTGCTGAAGAAGTCAAGAATAGTATTCGAGTGATTAGTACTCAGTAGTTAGTGTCTAGTCGAAGTAAGTAGTATATGTCATTAGCTTTGCTCAGTTCGGCTTTGCCTCGAGTCTGAACAAAGTGAAGAATCTCATAATTTCAAAACAATAAACAACAAACCATAAACAACAAAAATGAGTAAAGTAGCCGTAGTAATGGGAAGCATTTCGGATATGCCGGTAATGCAAGATGCCATAGAAATATTAAAAGGATTCGATATTGAAGTAGAAGTTGATATCGTTTCTGCACATAGAACACCGGAAAAATTAGTAGATTTTAGCAGTAATGCACATAACAGAGGAATTTCTGTAATTATTGCTGGAGCCGGTGGCGCTGCACATTTACCTGGAATGGTTGCTTCTATGAGTCCGCTTCCTGTAATTGGTGTTCCAGTAAAATCGAGTAATTCAATTGATGGTTGGGATTCAGTTTTATCTATTTTACAAATGCCAGGCGGAGTTCCTGTAGCAACTGTTGCATTAAACGGAGCAAAAAATGCTGGAATTTTAGCCGCTCAAATTATTGGTTCAAATGACAAATGCGTTTTAGATAAAATTGTAGCTTATAAAGAAGGATTAAAACATGCGGTTTTGAAAGCTGCCGAGGATTTGAAAAACTCATAAAAACAGAAACCCCAACCGAAGTTGGGGAAATCTATTCACAATTAAGTGACAACTATAAAAAAAATTCTACTCTTTCAGGGCAAATAAGGAATGACTCTCACATCATTTCATCGACAAAATTATACACTTTATCGGTAAAAACAAATTTTTTATGCTATTTTTAGTAAACTTTAACACAAAATATCAAACTACACCGTTTTCGCAAATTAAGTTGTCAGATTATAAAGACAATTTTAAAGCGTGTATAGAACTAGCTAAATCTGAGATTGATCAAATTATTCAAAATTCAGATGAGCCAACTTTCGAAAATTGTATTGCTGCCTTAGATTTTTCAGGTCAACAATTAGATCGTTTATCAAGTACTTTTTTTAACTTAAATTCAGCAGAAACTTGTGATGAAATGCAAAAAATTGCACAAGAAGTTTCGCCTTGGTTAACTGAATTTAGTAACGACATTACTTTAAACGAAAATTTGTTCCAAAAAATCAAAGCAGTTTACGACAAAAAAGATACTTTAAATTTAACTACTGAACAACAAACACTTCTTGATAAAAAATACAAAGGTTTTGTTCGAAATGGTGCTTTATTAAATGAAGAACAAAAAACAAAACTTCGCGAAATTGATACTCAATTAGCGAAATTAAAACTAACTTTTGGCGAAAATGTTTTGGCAGAAACCAATAATTACCAACTTCATGTTACTAATGAAGATGATTTACAAGGTTTGCCAGAAGGCGCAAAAGAAGCTGCAGCAGATTTGGCGAGAAGTAAAAATGTAGAAGGTTGGATTTTTACATTAGATTTTCCAAGTTATTTACCTTTTATTACTTATGTTGACAATCGTGAATTGCGTAAAGAAATTTCTATTGCTTACGGGAAAAAAGCGTTTCAAAATAATGAGTTCGATAACCAACAAAATGTAAAAGACATTGTCCGTTTACGCCACGAGCGCGCTAACTTATTAGGTTATAAATCACATGCCGATTTTGTTTTAGAAGAACGAATGGCAAAAAATCCAGAAAAAGTAAAAACGTTTTTGAATGATTTATTGGAAAAAGCAAAACCTGCAGCCGATAAAGAGTTTGCTGAATTATCTGCTTTTGCAAAAGAATTAGATGGAATTGAGCAATTAGAAAAATGGGACAGCGCGTATTATTCGGAAAAATTGAAACAGAAAAAATTCAATTTAGACGATGAAAAGCTAAAACCATATTTCAAATTAGAGAATGTTTTAAACGGAGCATTTACAATTGCTGAAAAATTATATGGCATTACCTTCAAGGAGGTTTTTGATATCGATAAATATCACGAAGATGTAAAAACCTATGAAGGATTAGATTTTGAAAATAATTTAGTTGCTGTTTTTTACGCCGATTTCTTCCCTAGAAAAGGAAAAAGAAATGGAGCTTGGATGACTTCATTTAAATCACAATATATTAAAGACGGAATCAATGAGCGTCCACATATTTCGAACGTTTGCAACTTTACACCACCAACAAAAACGAAGCCTTCACTCCTAACCTTTAACGAAGTAACTACTTTGTTTCACGAATTTGGTCATGGGTTACACGGCATGTTAGCCAACACAACCTATCCAAGTTTATCGGGAACTTCTGTATTTTGGGACTTTGTAGAATTACCAAGTCAGGTGATGGAAAACTGGTGCTACCAACCCGAAGCATTAGCTTTATTTGCAAAGCATTATGAAACAGGCGAAATTATTCCGCAAGAATATGTAGAAAAAATTAAAGAAAGTGCCAACTTTTTAGAAGGATTAGCAACCGTTCGCCAATTGAGTTTTGGATTATTAGACATGGCGTATCATGGAAAATCGCAAACAATTGACGATGTAAAAGCATTTGAATTGGCTGCTTTTGAAAGCACAAAATTATATCCGGATGTTGCCGAAAATTGTATGAGTACTTCATTTTCGCACATTTTCCAAGGCGGTTATTCTTCTGGATATTACAGTTACAAATGGGCTGAAGTTTTGGATGCTGATGCTTTTGCTTATTTTGAAGAGAAAGGAATTTTCAACAAAGAAGTAGCAACCAAGTTTAAAGAATATATCCTTTCTAAAGGCGGAACAGAACATCCTATGGAATTGTATAAAAAATTCAGAGGTCACGAACCTACACCAGATGCTTTGTTGAAACGTGCTGGGTTGATTTAACAAATAGAATTTTAAATAATAGAAGCCGAAGCAAATTAAACTTCGGTTTCTATTATGATATCAATAATAACACTAACCAAAAAACGGGTAAACTTTCAACCCAAAAGAAGTATAATATTTATTTCTTTTTTTGGAAGCATAATAAGTAAAAAGACCAAGGATTATAGAAAAAACTAAATTTATTAAAAACACTTTTAATGTAAACTCTGGTTTCAATAAGTCTAATAAAATAAAAACAACAAGTAAAATATATGCCAAAAATTTAGTCTTCTTCTCTCCTAGTTGTTGAGGAATCGTTTTTAAATACAAATCGTCGAACTGTAAATCCACAATTTCAAAAATCAGCATTAAAACGAAGACTAAAATAAACCGTTGTAAACTTTTTAAAACTACAAGAATATCAATTGGATAATGTGCATTTATAACTGGAAGCCAAACGGTTACTGCAACCCAAGCTACTGCAACCAAAAATATTTTAATTCCGCTCCAATTTCTCATGTTTGATTTATTTGGAATGAAGGGAATCGTATATAAAACTGTTAAAAACAAAGCTCCTATTCCTAATAGTTTTGTTATGGTTTCAAGTTGCCAAAAATAATAGAGCGTAATCCAGAAACAAATAAAACTCAATCCAATTATAGCTTTAAATCGTTTGGAAAGCGCTACTCTTCTCACTCGAACTAATTCGTCATATTTTATAAAATTATACCCTACAATAGTACCGTAGAAACCAAAATAAGCTACGGGTTCATCATATGCCAAATTTAATTTTAAAAATGTAATTCGAATAAGTGCATAAACAGCAAAAGCAACATGTAAACTGCTTTCAATATAAAAGTCGAGAAGTTTGTAGAAGTACTTCATTTAGCAAAAATAATGAATGTGTTAATAACAAGCCGATTTTGTTCAAAAAATAACAAAAATTAGAACTTTAAAAAGAAATTATTACAAGATTAATAATTACATTTGCGTACCAAAATAACAACACAAACATTAGACCCTATTTATTTGTAAATGAGAACAGATGCTTTTGCTTTAAGACACATTGGGCCAAGAGAAACTGACCTAGAACACATGTTCAAAACAATTGGTGTTACTAACATGGACCAATTACTTTACGAAACTTTTCCAGACGGAATTCGTTTAAAAAAAGATTTAACACTTGCTCCTGCCATGACCGAATATGAGTACGCAACTCACATCATGGAATTAGGTAAAAAAAATAAAGTTTTCAAATCGTATATTGGTTTAGGGTACCACCCAACAATAGTTCCCGCTCCTATCCAAAGAAACATCTTTGAAAATCCAGGTTGGTACACTGCTTACACGCCTTACCAAGCTGAAATTGCACAAGGACGATTAGAAGCTATTTTAAATTTCCAAACTATGGTTATTGAATTAACAGGAATGGAAATTGCTAACGCTTCTTTATTAGACGAAGGTACAGCTGCCGCTGAAGCAATGGCTTTATTATTTGACGTTAGAACAAGAGATCAAAAGAAAAATAATGTAAATAAATTTTTCGTTTCTGAAGAAATATTACCACAAACTTTATCGGTTTTACAAACACGTTCAACTCCAATAGGAATAGAATTAGTTGTAGGCAACCATGAAGATTTCGATTTTTCAAACGATTTTTTTGGAGCTATCCTACAATATCCTGGAAAATACGGACAAGTAAATGATTACAGTGCTTTTATAGCTAAAGCTACTGAAAACGAAATTAAAGTTGCTGTTGCTGCTGATATTTTATCATTAGCTACTTTAACATCACCAGGTGAAATGGGTGCTTCAGTGGTTGTAGGTACTACGCAACGTTTTGGTATACCAATGGGTTATGGCGGACCGCACGCGGCTTACTTTGCTACTAAAGAAGAATACAAACGTTCAATGCCAGGTCGTATCATTGGTGTTTCAATCGATGCAAACGGAAACAGTGCATTACGTATGGCTTTAGGTACTCGTGAGCAACACATCAAGCGTGAAAAAGCAACTTCAAACATCTGTACTGCTCAAGTATTATTAGCGGTTATGGCTGGTATGTATGCGGTTTACCACGGGCCAAAAGGATTACAATACATCGCAAATAAAGTACATGCTTCAGCTGTAACAACTTCAGATGCTTTAAATAAATTAGGTATTTACCAAACGAATTCAGCTTTCTTCGATACAATTTTAGTAAAAGCTGACGCTCAAAAAGTAAAAGCTGTTGCTGAAAGAAATGAAGTTAACTTCTTTTATGTAGATGCAGAAACTATTTCGATCTCATTCAACGAAACAACTTCTATCAACGATATCAACCAAATCATCGCGATTTTTGCTGAAGCTACAGGTAAAGAAGCTTTCACAGTTACTGAATTATCAACTGCTAGCCAATTACCCGGTTCTTTAGAGAGAACGTCGTCTTTCTTAACCCACGATGTATTCAACAACCATCACTCTGAAAGTCAGTTGATGCGTTATATTAAAAAATTAGAGCGTAAAGATTTATCATTGAACCATTCAATGATTTCTTTAGGTTCTTGTACTATGAAGTTAAATGCTGCTTCTGAAATGTTGCCATTATCAATGCCGAACTGGAACAGCATTCACCCATTTGCTCCAATTGAACAAGCAGAAGGATACATCACAATGCTTAAAAAATTAGAAGAGCAATTAAACGTAATCACAGGATTTGCTGGTACAACGTTACAACCAAACTCAGGAGCTCAAGGAGAATACGCTGGTTTAATGACTATCCGTGCTTACCATATGTCACGCGGTGAAGGCCATAGAAATGTATGTTTAATTCCATCATCAGCACACGGAACAAACCCTGCTTCTGCTGCAATGGCTGGAATGAAAATTATCGTTACCAAAACAACTCCAGAAGGAAACATTGATGTTGAAGATTTAAGAGCAAAAGCTATCGAACACAAAGATGATTTATCTTGTTTAATGGTAACTTATCCTTCAACTCACGGAGTTTACGAATCTTCAATTATCGAAATTACTCAATTAATCCACGATAATGGCGGATTAGTTTATATGGATGGTGCAAATATGAATGCTCAGGTAGGTTTAACTAACCCTGCAACAATTGGCGCTGATCTTTGTCACTTAAACTTACACAAGACTTTCGCTATCCCTCATGGTGGTGGTGGACCTGGAGTTGGACCAATCTGTGTGAATGAAAAATTAGTTCCTTTCTTACCAACTAACCCAATCTTAAACGTGGGTGGAGAACAAGCAATCACAGCTATTTCATCTGCTCCTTATGGGTCTGCATTGGTATGTTTAATCTCTTACGGATACATCACTATGATGGGAGCTGAAGGATTAAGAAATGCAACTGAATTTGCTATCTTAAATGCTAATTATATGAAAGCTCGTTTACAAGAACACTACCCTGTTTTATACTCAGGTGAAATGGGAAGAGCTGCTCACGAAATGATTTTAGATTGTCGTGCATTTAAAGAAAAAGGAATTGAAGTGGGTGATATTGCAAAACGATTAATGGATTACGGTTTCCATGCGCCTACTGTATCTTTCCCTGTTGCCGGAACATTAATGGTTGAACCAACAGAATCTGAAGATTTAGCTGAATTAGATCGTTTTTGTGACGCTATGATTTCGATTAGAAAAGAAATTGAGGAAAGTACTAAAGATGAAGCTAATAATGTATTAAAAAATGCTCCTCATACATTAGCAATGTTAACAGCTAATACTTGGGAATTCCCTTATTCTAGAGAAAAGGCAGCTTACCCATTAGACTATATTGCTGAGAATAAATTTTGGCCTTCTGTACGTAGAGTAGATGATGCTTACGGAGACAGAAACTTAGTTTGTTCTTGTGCTCCAATTGAAGCGTATATGTAATTCAGTAGTTAGTCACTAGTAATTAGTGATCAGTATAATATTAATTGTCATTTCGAACAAAGTGAGAAATCCCATAAAAATAATGCGATTTTTCAACCGAGTAAATTCGGTTTCGAAATGACAATTTTCTTTTTAAGAGATTTAAAATGAAAGACATTCAAACCAGAGAAGATATAATTTTAGTGATGCGAAAGTTTTACGATAAACTTTTAGCAGACGATTCGATTAGTTTTTTCTTCACGAAAGTGACTTTAGTTGACCAACATTTAGAAGAACACTTTGAAATATTAGCTACATTTTGGGAGCAATCTTTGTTTTTAAAAGGCGGTTATTACAACAATATGTTTTCGATTCATAAAGAGGTTCACGACAAGCATGCTTTTTCAAAAGAGCATTTTAATACTTGGCTATCACATTTTAATTCTACGATAGAAGAGAATTTTATTGGCCCTTATGCCGAACAAATGAAAACTCAAGCTTTAAGCATGGCAACTATTATGCAGATTAAATTCCAATGATTTTTACATCTATTTTTACCTTTTTGATATTTTTACTCATAAAAAAATAACAAATTCATAATTATACTCAAAAAGTAGACTTTTTTAAAAGAGAGCATTTGATTAATAAGTAATTTAGATTATCAAATTACTAATTTAATTATGAATATTAAAATAACTGGCTCTGGATCATATATCCCAACTGAGAGAGTAACCAACCATGACTTTGCTCAGCATAACTTTTTAAATGAAGATGGCTCACAATTTCCTCAACCAAATGAAGTTGTGGCTCGAAAGTTTTTAGAAATTACTGGTATCGAAGAAAGACGATACGTAACCGATAATTTATTAGCTTCTGATATTGGTGCAATTGCAGCACAAAGAGCTATAGAAGATGCAAAAATTGACCCTGAAACATTAGATTATATCATTTTAGCACACAATTTTGGTGACGTTAAAAAAGGCGCTATTCAATCTGATATTTTACCAAGTTTAGCTTCACGTGTTAAACATAGTCTTAAAATTAAAAACCCTAAATGTGTTGCCTACGACATTTTATTTGGTTGTCCGGGTTGGGTAGAAGGTGTAATTCAAGCACAAGCATTTATAAAAGCTGGAATGGCAAAAAGATGTTTGGTAATTGGAGCCGAAACACTTTCAAGAGTTGTAGATATGCACGATAGAGATTCTATGATTTATTCTGATGGTGCTGGAGCTACAATTATTGAAGCTACGGAAGATGAAGGCGGAATTCTAGCTCATGAATCTGCAACTTTTGCACATGATGAAGCATACTTCTTATTCTTCGGAAACTCTTTCGACAAACAATTAGACCCAGATGTTCGATACATTAAAATGTATGGAAGAAAAATATACGAATTTGCGCTGTCAAACGTTCCAAAAGCAATGCAGGAATGTCTAGAAAAAAGTGGAATTGGTATCGATAAAGTGAAAAAAGTTTTAATTCATCAAGCTAATGAAAAAATGGACGAAGCTATTATTCAACGTTTTTTCAGATTGTATAAACAAACTCCTCCTGAAGGTGTTATGCCAATGAGTATTCATAAACTTGGAAACTCAAGTGTTGCTACTGTACCAACATTATATGATTTATTAATTAAAGGACAGTTAGAAAATCAAAATTTAGAAAAAGGAGATATTATCATTTTTGCTTCTGTGGGGGCAGGAATGAATATTAATGCATTTGTGTATCAAATGTAATTAATTCTTTAAAAATCGGTTCACCCAATAATTAAAAGAGGGAATCGATTGGGTAAAGTAAACAACAATTAATGAAGCAATCAAAACAAAACCAACTTTTGAAATTGTTTCTAGCCAAAGATTTTTAAAAGAAGGCAATAAAACTCCAGTCACAATTATTATACCCATGACTATAATAAGAAGGGCATAGTTTCGATCAAAAGGAATTATGCCTATTTTTTTATAAATAAAAACCAACTTTGAAACATTAAACAAAACTAAAGATATAAAAGTTGCTAAAGAAACACCCACAATTTCAAGCTCTGTTTGAGTAAGAAAAACATAATTAAGTAACACATTTACAACAACTAAAATTAAAACCGCTATAATGTTAAATTTATAATATTGTGAATAGGAAATAATTTCCGAATTAAAACCTGTTGCCATATTAAATAAAACATTAGCTCCTAGAATATAAATTACGGGTAATATGGTTACTAATTTATCTTTGGTTGCTAATAAATTAAAAAAAGGTTCAGCTCCAACTAATACACAACCCAAGATTACAGCTCCTATAAAAAACAACAACTTCGCTGTTTCGGTGTACTTCATTTGTAACGTTTCAAAATCTTTATTCTTAATAAAAGCAGAAATTTGTGGCGAATAAATAGTAAACAATCCTGTTGCAGGAATTGCCATTGCTGCCGCAAAATTTACTGCATTGCGATATGCTCCATTTGCATCAAAATCTAAAAATTCGGGAATCATTAAGCCATCAACTCTAAAAGCTAAAAAAGAACCAAAGCTTCCTAAAAATGAATAAAAACAGTAATTGAAATATTCCTTCTTTGAAACATCTGAAAAAAATGAATCTTCTTTACTAGCAAATGAAATTGGGAATTTTCGACTTACATATTTGGCAACAAAAAAAGCTAAGAATAAATAAAAAACTATAAAAACAGCATACGCCACATTATCTGATACATATCCTAAATAGAAAATTCCAAAAACAACAACCATTGCTATTTTAGGAATTATTTTTTCGTAAAATGTGGGAACAGCGATCTTTTGTAAATTAGCCGCTTGACGTTTAAAAACTTCTATTAAAGCCATTAAAACTGCTAAAGGCATAGCATAATATAAATATGTTTTTTTATCCCAATCAAATATTATTACTGCCAGTATCAAAAAAACAGTCAACACTATAAATAACTTGAAAACTGTTTTAATTGTAAATTGGAACAAACTCTTTTTATTTTCTAAACTCAATGACGGATAAAAATGTATTAACGCTTGTGAACCTCCAAAAACCATAATAGGATATAGAATTTGCGCTAACGAATCGATGTAAGCAATTTCACCATAAAATCCGTAATCATAAGGATATAAAAATAATGTTGAAAGCAACCCTATAACTATTCCAATATAATTGATAATAGTAAACCAAAAAGCTTGTTTATGTGATTGTGAATCCTGCATTATTTATAGCTTTTTCTAGCTTTGAACAACGTAAAAAAATGAAACTTTAAAAGTATATAATAGCCTAATAATTGCCAAAACATTGAAAATACTTTTGAAGTAGAATAATATTTTGAAAAATATTTAGGCAACCCAATTACATTTCTAAAAGCGTTCAATAAACCATCAATATAATTATGATTTACATTTAAAACTTCAGCAAGCATTTTGTATTTCGACTGATTTACATCTTTTTGAAAACTTCTAGTTATAATTCTATCGTGATAAATTTTTGAGTTCTTTACTACTACCGTTTTAAAACCATGATAGTGAACACGATCTGTATAATTTCGATCTTCTCCATAATGATTAAAGAGCGGTTCAAAATAGCCCACTTTCTCAATAACTTTTCTCGACAATAGCCAAGCGGCAGCATTTATAAATGGAACCTCATCAATTTCACTAGAAATCGAATTCGTTTTTCTGTTCCAATACATTTCAAAATTGACATCTAAAGAAATTTCATCTGGCGAAAAATGCATCGGACTTACAATTCCAAAATTTTCATTTTGTGAGGCAACCTCAACTAAATTTTGAATAGCATCTGATTCAATCCAAGCATCTTGATTTAGTAAAAAATAATAATCGAAATTTTGTTCCAAAGCTTTTTGAATTCCAATATTGTTAGCTTTTCCAAAACCTAAATTAGTTTCAGATTGAATTACCTCAACAAAAGAAAATTGCTTTAAAATTTCAACTGAATTATCAGTAGAAGCATTATCAACAGCTATAACTGAAATTGGCATAACCGATTTTTGCAACGATTGCAAACATTTGTTCAACCAATTACTTCCGTTGTAAGTTACTATAATAACGACTACTTTTTGCTGCACGAAAACTGAAATTATCAAACAAAAATAAGGATAATTCTTGTGTAACTGAGGTTTTGTTTATTTTTGTTGAGAATTATCAAAATCAAATGAATTATTACGTTGTAATACCCGCACATAACGAAGCGCAACACATTGCACTTACTTTAGAATCTCTTGTAAAGCAAAGTGTTTTACCAACTAAAGTTGTGGTTGTAAACGATAATTCTACTGATAAAACCGAAACAATTGTAAATTCATTTATTGACAAATACAATTGGATTTCTATAGTTAATAATTCATCTGAAGCGAAACACTTACCCGGAAGTAAAGTTATCTTAGCTTTTAACAAAGGCTTAGAGACTTTAGACCAAAACTTTGACATTATTGTAAAAGCTGATGCCGACTTGATTTTCCCAGAAAATTATTTTGAAACTATAATCAATCATTTTCAAACTGATACTCAAATTGGAATGGCTGGTGGATTTTGTTATATCGAAAAAAATGGTGAATGGATTTTAGAAAATTTAACCGATAAAGATCATATTCGTGGTGCTTTAAAAGCCTACAGAAAAGAATGCTTTGAGCAAATTGGTGGGTTACGAACTGCTATGGGTTGGGATACTGTCGATGAGTTGTTGTGTAAATTTTACAATTGGAAAGTAAAAACTGATGAAACTTTACAGGTAAAACATTTAAAACCAACTGGTGCTAACTACAATAAAGCTTCTCGTTACAAACAAGGCGAAGCTTTTTACACTTTAGGTTACGGATTTTGGATTACCGCAATTGCTTCATTAAAACTAGCATTACGAAAAGGTAAACCGTTTCTTTTTATCGACTATATAAAAGGTTTTTGGAAAGCTAAATCCAATAAAAAACAACTTTTAGTAACCGACGAACAAGCTAAGTTCATTAGAAATTATCGTTGGAAGAAAATGAAAGAAAAAATTTTGAATTAGTCAATATATAACAATGTGCCAATTCAACATTGAATTATTATTAATTTTTAAAAATTGACTTATTGACAAATTACTGAATTGACACATTAATTTAGTATTTTAGCCAATATTTAGCGATTAGATAAAAATGTTTGTAATTAGAATTTTAGAACAAACCGGAAAATATTTCATGATGCTCAAAGAGGTTTTTAACCGACCGGTAAAATGGAGTGTTATGAGACAATTAATTTTTAAAGAAGTCGACGATTTAATTATCGATTCGCTAGGAATTGTATCGTTCATCTCATTTTTTGTGGGTGGAGTGGTTGCCATTCAAACTGCATTAAACTTAACCAATCCGTTAATTCCCAAATATTTAATTGGTTTTGCCACGAGGCAATCCGTAATATTAGAGTTTGCTCCTACTTTTATTTCCATTATTATGGCTGGTAAAATGGGGTCTTTTATTACTTCAAGTATTGGAACCATGCGTGTAACTGAGCAAATTGATGCTTTAGAAGTCATGGGTGTAAATGCTTTAAATTATTTAGTGTTTCCAAAATTAATAGCACTGTTACTTTTCCCATTTGTAATTGGACTGAGTATGTTTTTAGGAGTTGTAGGTGGTTATTTAGCTGCTGTTTACGGCGGTTTCGCTTCTAGCAATGAATTTATCACTGGAATTCAAGAAGACTTTATTCCTTTTCATATTACTTATGCTTTTATCAAGACTGTTGTTTTTGCTATTATATTGGCAACGATTCCTTCTTTTCATGGTTTTTACATGAAAGGTGGAGCACTTGAAGTTGGTAAAGCAAGTACGATTTCCTTTGTTTGGACTTCAGTAGTGATTATTTTAATGAACTATATTTTAACCCAATTACTTTTGAGCAAATGATAGTAGTTAAAGATTTAGAAAAAACATTTGGCACTCAAAAAGTTTTAAAGGGTGTTTCAACTCGTTTTGAAGCTGGAGAAACAAGTTTAGTTATTGGACAAAGTGGTTCAGGAAAAACCGTATTCTTAAAATCTCTACTAGGAATTCACACACCTGAGAGCGGAACTATTTCTTTTGATGGACGTATTTATTCTACTATGTCGAAAGATGAAAAACAAGATTTAAGAACCGAAATTGGAATGGTTTTTCAAGGAAGTGCACTTTTTGATAGTATGACTGTAGAAGAAAATGTTGGATTTCCTTTGAAGATGTTTTCTAAAAAAACTCCGAAAGAAATAAAAGAACGTGTCGATTTTGTTATTGAACGCGTTAATTTAGTAGATGCGCATCATAAAAAACCATCGGAAATTTCAGGTGGAATGCAAAAACGTGTGGCTATTGCTAGAGCCATTGTTAATAATCCTAAATATTTATTTTGTGATGAACCCAACTCGGGTTTAGATCCAAAAACAGCAATTGTAATTGATAATTTAATTCAAGAAATTACGAAAGAATACAACATTACTACAGTTATTAACACGCACGATATGAACTCGGTAATGGAAATTGGCGAGAAAATTGTGTTCTTGAAAAATGGATTATTAGAATGGGAAGGTTCGAACAAAGAAATCTTTAAAACCGACAATGAAGCAGTAACCGATTTCGTTTATTCTTCCGAATTATTTAAACGAGTAAGAAAAATGTATCTTGAAGATGATAAATAACACCGTTTTTTGTCACTCCTAATGAAATGAGGAGTCTTATAATCAAATAATGAGATTTAGCTACGCTGAACTTCCGTTTCTCGACTACGCTCGAAATGACAATAAATAACTATTCTGATTTTACAACCACTTTTTGATTTTTAAGTTTAGATTGTAACCATTTTTTATATTTAGCGACTTCTTCTGCTATAATTTTATTAGAAACCTCTTTTTTAAATTTAATTACAAAATGCGGAACTGTATCGATGCTTTTAAAATTGGTATGTAAAATATTATAATACGAAACTTCTTCTATATTATCATTTAAACTTTGAATTTCGTTTGCAACATCGACAAAAGAAACGGTTGAACCATTACTTAATTTATTCTTTAAATCTAAAATTTCTTTATCCTTTAAAAGCAATTGCTCTTCTTTTTGAGACAACAATTGTTGCGTTGTTAAATATGAATTTTCGATTTCTGAAAGTCGAGACAATGTTTTTTGATTCTGTAAATCTTGAACACAATGAATGATGGTATTATCGTACCCAAAGTCTTTCATTTTCTTCTCTAATTTCTCAATTTCGCTACGCTCTAAATTGGTTCCCAAAACAGCAAAACTCACTTTCTGTTTTGAAAAATCTTTTTGAATATCGAAAACTCCAATTCCCTTTTCATCTTTTAATTCAGCCAGAACTAAATCTACTTTTTGTTCAAAATCTGACTTTTTATACAATTGATAAAAGAAATAAACACTCGGAATAAAAATTGCCAATGCTATAAAAGTTAATATTTGCGAAATACGTTTTTTTCTTTGAACATCGGCATATTCTTTTAATGGAAAACGCAAAAACTTAACCACCAAATAGGTAGCTGTTGCGATAAAGATAGTATTGATTGTAAATAAAAATAATGCGCCTCCAAAGAAATTCCATTTCCCCGTTGCTAAACCATAACCTGCTGTACAAAGCGGTGGCATTAGTGCAGTTGCAATAGCTACTCCTGCTAGAGTGTTTGTCGATTTATTTCTTCTACTTAAAGCTACAATTAAAGCTAAACCACCAGAAAGTGCTATAATAATATCAAGCACATTTGGAGAAGTTCTTGCAATTAATTCTGGTGTTTCATTTTGGAACATTGGCACACTAAAAAACAAAAACGATGTTACCAAACTCAAAACAACCATTACTCCAAAATTCTTTAACGACTTTCTAAGTAAATCTAAATCGTAGATACCTAATGACAGTCCCATTCCTAAAATAGGTCCCATTAAAGGCGAAATTAACATGGCTCCAATTACAACTGCGGTAGAACTTGTATTTAAACCTGTAGATGCAATTAAAATTGAAAAAATTAAAACCCAAGCGTTTTGACCTTTCATGTCAACACCAGCTTTAATATCGTCTATAGTAGCATTTCTATCAGTATCGTTATAGATATCAAATATTTCTTCTAAAAACTTTTTAAAACTCGCAACAGATTGGCTAAAAGTACTTTTGTTTTCGTCTTGCATATTATTTTATTTTTCCGACAATTTTTTTAATGTCTTGTTCTTTACTTTTTGGATAAATTAAAAGTGTATCATCTTTATCTACAATAATATAATCGTCTAAACCATCAATAACTACCAATTTCTTCCCTTCTGCACGAATAATATTATTTGAAGCATTTTCTAAAAGAACTCTGGCATTTACAACAGCATTATTATTTTCGTCTTTATCTAATTTTTCGTGTAATGAACCCCAAGTTCCTAAATCGTTCCAATCGAAAGTTGCAGGAAGAACAAAAACATTATGTGCTTTTTCTAAAATTGCATAATCAACTGAAATATTTTCGGCCAAAGGATAATTTTCTTTAATAAACTGTGTTTCGTTTGTAGTGTTATAAACATCATATCCTTGCATAAAATGATCGTACATAACTGGTTGAAATTCTTGAAACGCATTCAAAACCGATTTTACACTCCAAACAAAAATACCCGCATTCCATAAAAAGTTACGACTTTGAATAAACTTACGAGCTGTTGCATAATCAGGCTTTTCTCTAAATTGTTTTACCTTTTTAATGGGTCTCGAATCTAATTTATCATACTCGATATAACCATAACCTGTATTTGGGAATGTTGGAAGAATTCCTAGAGTCATTAAGTTATCTTCTCTTTCGCAAAAATCAAAAGCGTGTTGTAAGTTGGCACAAAACTGAACCTCATCTTCTATCCAATGGTCAGATGGCGCCACAACCATAACAGCATCTGGATTTTCCTTTTTTATCTTTAAAGAAGCATATAAAATACAAGGCGCTGTATTTCGCATTGCAGGCTCTAAAATGATTTGCTCTTGTTTTACCATTGGTAATTGTTCCAAAACAATATCATTATAAACCTCATTTGTTAAAATAAGAATATTCTCTTTTGGAATAATTTGAGAAAGCCTTGTAAAAGTTTTCTGAATTAAAGTATCACCTGTTCCAAGCATATCATGAAATTGCTTAGGAAAATCGGTTGTACTAACTGGCCAAAAACGAGAACCAACTCCGCCAGCCATAATTATGGCATAATAATTTTTATTCATACAATTAACTTGGTAATAATTCTACTTCAGCATTAGGCTGAAATAAATAAACTCTTCCAGATTGCAACTCAATACATTCGTATCGTTTCACTCGTAAAGCAATTTTTTTAAAAACTTTCCCGTTGTGAATACGAAATTTGGCTCCAATTGGTATTTCAAAGATATAATTTTTTATTCTTTCTTTATCATCATACTCCTTTAAAGCTACAGATAACAAAGCATCTGTATCGCTACTCGCAGATGGATTTCTAAAATGTCGGGCAATTAAAGGTAATACTTTATTAGGAAAAATTTCGGGGCGAATAAAAGGCACCATCAATTGTTGGAAAGTATATTTCCATTCTTTTCCATGAGGTTTAATATTTCTACCAAACTTTTCAAAAGCGACTAAATGAGCAATCTCATGAACTAGCGTCATTAAAAATCGGTATTTATTTAAACTTGCATTGACTGTAATTAAATGATAGCCTTGAGCATCTTTTCGATAATCGCCATGACGCGTATGTCTTTCACTAACAATTTTAAGATGCACGTGATTAGCTTTGATTAATTCAAAGCAAGGTTGAACAGCGTGTTCAGGAAGGTATTTTTGGAGGATTGTTATCAATTTCTTGTTCTCGATATATTTTTTGCTCGTCAGTTCGAGTTTTTTCTGAAAGAAAAAGTATCGAGAATCGAGCAAAAAACACTCGAACTGACGAAATAGAATAATTAAAACTACGGAGTAGTTGAACTTACTTGTAAAACTTTGCCGTTGTAATACTTATTTCCGTTTAAACTAAAATCGAAAATATAATTTGCCATTTCTTTTGCCGATAAAGGTGCTTCATAACCCGGAAAAGCTTCTTGAAGCATTTCTGTATTAACTGCTCCTAACGCTAAGACATTAAAAGCAATTCCGCTTTCTTTATACTCTTCAGCTAATAATTCAAATAGTGTAATTACAGCTCCCTTACTAGAAGAGTAAGCCGCTAAACCTGGAAATTTCATACTTCCTTGTATGCCACCCATCGAACTTATTGTTACGACATGACTTCCTTTTTTCATAAATGGAATGCAAACTTGTGTTAGCGCTGCAACTGCAAAAACGTTCACTTTATAAACTTGTTCAAAATCGCTAGTGGTTAATTGTTCAAATGGTTTATTGACTAACAATCCAGCATTGTTTATTAATACATCGACTTTATTGCTCCAAGAATCTTTTACAAACTTTTCAACTTGTTCCATTTCATTTTCATCAGAAATATCTATAGACAAACAAGTTATATTTGAATGCTCCATTAAGCTTTTTGGCATTTTACGGGAAATTGCCAATACTTGATGTCCAGCATCGGCAAATTGTAAAGCTAATTCGAAACCTATACCTCTTGAAGTTCCTGTAATAATAATGTTTTTATTTTCCATTTAGTTCAATCTCTTTAGTTGGTGCATTCATCATTTGTTCCAAAACAGGAATCATTTTATTAACTACTTTTGCCATATGTTCTGGCTTCATTAATTCGAACTCATCATCAGGTTGATGGTAAAATTCAAAGTTTTCAAAATCAAATGTTGAAACCGTTTGAGCCGGCACATTAAATTCTGTATAAAATGGATAATTATCTGAGGCTCTAAATAATTGATATTGGGTTTGCATTGGAATATATCCAACTAAATTTTCGCCTGCAATCTCATTTATTTTCGAAGCCATGTTACTTTTTCCGAATCCTGTAATATACATTAACATATCTGTTCTTTTCATTGGTACACCAATCATTTCAAAATTGAACATGAAATACAAATCCATTTTTTATCATGAAGTTTTTTCGCCAAATGTTTTGAACCCAACAATCCTTTTTCTTCTGCCGAAAAGAAAACAAACAACAAACTTCTTTTATTTCCTTTATTCTTTCCAAAATATTTGATTAACTCAGTAACTGCTGTAGAACCCGAAGCATTATCATTTGCTCCATTTCCAATATCATCTCCGTTAACCGCTTTAATTCTACCAATATGATCGTAATGCGCACCAATGATTACAAATTCATTTTTTAAATTTGGATCATTTCCTTCTAAATATCCTACAATATTATAAGCGGGTTTGTCAAAATTAGATAAAGTATCGCGATAAGTCTTAAAATAAGGTTTTACTCCATTTTTCTTCATTAAATCTTCTAAGAAAGCTGCCGCTTTTTCAATCCCTTCACTCCCGGTATCTCTTCCTTCTAATTCATCTGAAGCTAAATAAAATAATGTCTTACCCACACTTTCAGATGTAGAAAAAGTTACAGAACTAGACCTTGATTGATTAGAAGTATCATTTTGAACTTGTACTGATCTACAAGACGTGATTAATAGAGCTATTAAAATTAATTGAATAAATTTCATGTAATGAGTTTTTGTAAAAATAAAAAAATCCCAACAATTGTTGGGATTCTCTATATAAATATTAACTTTTATTACGCTAACATAGTTACTGGATTTTCCATAAACGCTTTTAACGTTTGTAAGAATTGAGCTCCAGTAGCTCCATCAACCGTTCTATGATCACAAGCTAAAGTAACTGTCATAGTATTACCTACTACAATTTGACCATTTTTAACTACTGGTTTTTCAATAATTGCTCCAACAGATAAAATTGCTGAATTAGGCTGATTAATAATTGATGTAAATGATTGAATACCAAACATTCCTAAGTTAGAAATTGTAAAAGTACTTCCTTCCATTTCAGCTGGTTGAATTTTCTTAGCTTTAGCTCTTCCCGCCATATCTTTTACATTAGCTCCAATTTGAGACAAACTCATAGCATCAGTAAATTTCAACACAGGAACCACTAATCCATCTTCAACGGCTACTGCTACACCAATATTTACATGGTGATTTAAAACCATCGCATCTTCTCTCCATTGAGAGTTAACTTGTGGATGTTTCTTTAATGCCATGGCACAAGCTTTAATAACCATATCGTTGAAAGAAACTTTAGTATCTGGTAACGAATTAATCATTCCACGAGAAGCAATTGCATTATCCATATCTAACTCAATAGTTAGATAATAATGTGGTGCAGTAAATTTAGATTCTGCTAAACGACGCGCAATAGTTTTACGCATTTGAGAATTTTTAATTTCCTCTTGGAAAACTTCACCTGCAGGAACAAATGGTTTAACCGCAGCAACTGCTTGAGATGCTTCTGCAACCGCTTGAGCTGGAGTTGAAGTCGACGATGGAGTAAAGTTCTCCACATCACTTTTTACAATTCTACCATTTTCACCACTTCCTTTTACTTGAGAAAGGTTAATTCCTTTTTCTTCAGCAATTTTCTTAGCTAAAGGAGAAGCAAAAATTCTTCCTCCTGTATTTGTATTTTGAACTGTTGCAGCAGACTCTTCTACTTTTACTTCAGTTTTAACTTCTTCTTTTTTAGATTCTTCAGATGAACCGTCAGCTTTATAATTAGCAACCACACCAGAAACATCAGTTCCTGCAGGCCCTAAAATAGCTAAAATAGTATCTACTGGAGCTGAACCTCCTTCTTCTACACCAATATACAATAATGTACCCGCGTTGAAAGATTCAAATTCCATTGTAGCTTTATCAGTTTCAATCTCTGCTAAAATATCTCCTTCTTTAATTGCGTCACCAACTTTCTTTAACCAAGTTGCAACTGTACCAGTAGTCATAGTATCACTTAAACGTGGCATTGTAACTACTTTTACTCCTTCAGGCATTTTAAATTCAGCAGTAGCAGCAACTTTTGGTTCTTCTTTAACTTCAGCTTTTGGCTCTTCAGTTGGAGCAGAAGCTCCTCCACTCAATAAAGCAGAAATATCTTCTCCTTCGTTACCAATAATTGCTAAAAGCGAATCAACTGGTGCAGATTGTCCCTCTTGAATACCAATATGTAATAAAGTTCCAGCATTGAAAGACTCAAACTCCATTGTAGCTTTATCAGTTTCAATTTCAGCTAAAATATCTCCTTCTTTTACTTTGTCGCCTACCTTTTTCAACCATGTTGCTACGGTACCTTCTGTCATGGTATCGCTTAAACGAGGCATTGTAATAACTGTAGCCATAATGCTTATAATTTATGAGGTAAAAATGGATAATTCTCTTGTTCGTATACTACGTCATACATTACGCTTAAATCTGGATATGGAGATTCTTCAGCGAATTTCTCACATTCTGCAACTAAATCAGAAACTCTTTGATCCATAGCTTCAATTTCAGCTTCTGTTGCGTAATTATTCTCTTTGATAATATCTAGAACTTGAGTAATAGGGTCAATTTTTTTGTATTCTTCTACCTCTTCTTTTGTTCTGTAGTGTTGCGCATCTGACATAGAGTGACCTCTATAACGATACGTTTTCATTTCTAAGAAAGTTGGTCCATCTCCGCGACGTGCTCTTTCAATTGCTTCATGCATAGCTTCAGCAACTTTAATTGGATTCATTCCATCAACTGGTCCACATGGCATTTCGTAACCTAAACCTAATTTCCAAATATCTGTATGGTTTGCAGTTCTTTCTACTGAAGTTCCCATTGCATAACCATTATTTTCAACGATAAAAACCACTGGTAATTTCCAGTTCATCGCCATATTGAAAGCTTCGTGTAAAGAACCTTGTCGTGCAGCACCATCACCAAAATAAGTTAAAGTAACTCCACCTGTTTCAAAATATTTATCAGCAAAAGCAATACCTGCTCCTAAAGGAATTTGACCACCAACGATACCGTGTCCACCATAAAATCCTTTTTCTTTAGAAAAAATATGCATAGAACCACCTAATCCTTGAGAAGTACCAGTTGCTTTACCTAAAAGTTCTGCCATTACTCTACGCGGATCTACACCCATACCAATTGGCTGTACGTGATTACGATAAGCAGTAATCATTTTATCTTTAGACAAATCCATAGCGTGTAAGGCACCCGCTAGAACAGCTTCTTGTCCATTATATAAATGAAGAAATCCTCTAACTTTTTGTTGGATATATAATGCAGCCAACTTGTCCTCGAATTTTCTCCAAAACTGCATTTCTTCATACCACTTTAGGTATACTTCTTTTGTGATTGGTTTCATGTTTAGTTTGTTTTTTAAAAAAATTTTTTTTGCAAAAAATTTATAATTAGCAAAAATACTACTTCAAAAAATATTGAAAAAATTAATCTTCAATATTTTTCCTGCTTTTTGTTAATTTTTATCAATTTTATCAACGAAATCGTTATAGATAATTCTTGTCGAACAGTAACGGCAATAAATTCCTCAATGAATCACTCTTATATACCTCTCCTGTGCCTCCCATAAAATAAATTTCTATTGGAGTTTCTTGTTTAATTTCATACTCTGCAATAGATTGCCTGCAAGCTCCACAAGGTGGAATTGGTTTTGCTAATAATTGATCTTCAGGTGAGGCAGAAATAAACAATTTTTTAAATCCAACATTTGGATAATTTGCACCTGCGTAAAAAATCGTAACACGCTCTGCACATAAACCTGAGGGATAAGCTGCATTTTCTTGATTTGAACCTACCACAACTTCATTATTTTCTAGTAATAAAGCAGCCCCTACCTTAAATTTTGAGTAAGGTGCATAAGCTTGTTCTCTTGCCGAAATGGCTTTTTTCATTAATTCTTTTTCAACCTCATTAAGTTCATCAATAGAACTATAAACGGTAAAATTTGCATTAACAGAAATTTGCTTCATATTTAAGGAAAAAAAATCCAAATTCTTTAGAATTTGGATTCAGTTAAAGTTATACTTTTTTATAATTCATCGTAATCATCACCAAAGTTAAATGTAAGAGAAAAACGCAATGTGTTTTCCAATGGATTTCTAACTTTCGATGCAGAGAACAAATAAGAAACATCTACTTTTACAATATTATATTTAAATCCTGCTCCTAAAGTAAAAAATTTACGAGCTCCTTTTTGTTCGCTTTCATGAAAATAACCCGTTCTTAATGCAAATGAATCTTGGTACCAATATTCTGCTCCTAAAGCCCATGTTACTTCTTTTAATTCTTCTGAAAAACCATCAGGAGCATCTCCAAATGAATTAAACATTCCGCTTACCCAACCTGTTTTTCTGTAATCTAAAATTGCATCACTATTCATTTGATCTACTGCTGCTTCATCAGTGCCATCAATATCACCATCTTCATCAACATCATAATCTTGAATTTTAGCTGGAGGTGTTGGCACCATTAATTTAGTAACCTCTCCTGTTACGCAAACTTTATTGTATTCGTCTAGAATAAAATCGAAACCAGCCCCTAAACGTAAATTTGCTGGTAAAAAGTTTGCATTCTCATCTAAATTATCTTTATTATAATTAATTTTTGGCCCCATGTTTTGCAAGTTAATACCTGCTCTCCAACGACCGTTAAAATCATTATAAGCAATTTCTTCTGATTGATAATAAGCCGCCACATCTACTGCAAAACTAGAAGCTGCAGAAGCATCATTTGTACCATCGTTAATTTGTAAATTAGAACGAATATATCGACCCGCAACAGCCATCGAAAATTGATCACTTAACTTTAATGAATATGAACCATCTACTGCAAATTCATTTGGGTTTACATTAGTGGTTGGATTTCCATTACTATCTGTTAATTGAATATCTCCTAATCCAAAATAACGAAAAGAACCTGCAAAAGCACTCTGTTCGTTAATTCTATTATAATATGTTAATTGTGCTAATTTAATATCATTTGCAATTGACGCTAAATAAGGTGTATAACTCACTGAAAAACCTTGTTTTTTTAATGAGAAAGCATATTTTGCTGGGTTGTATTGTTGAGAGAAAGCATCTGCAGATGTTGCTACTCCCATATCTCCCATACCCGCTGAACGAGCATCGGCAGCAATTAATAAGAATGGTACACCAGTAGTTACTACTCTTCTATCTCCATCTTGAGCTTTTAAAAACTGAACTGAAACAATTAGAGTTAAAAAAACCGCTATTTTTTTCATTATAAAAATTATTAAGTTGACAAATATACTATTTTATTATAGGATTACAAGTTTCTCGTGTTTTTCTACTTTCTTGCCAGTTAGACTAGAACGAACCGTCAATTTATAAACATAAACTCCTTTACCAATTTTATCTCCAAAATCATCTCTACCATCCCAAGTTACTTCACGAGACAAGAAACCTTCGGTAGTTACTTGTTGGTTAATTGTTTTTACTACTTTACCAGTAATTGTAAAAATTTGTACTTGAACATCGAGTGGTTCAAACGGCATGTTATGTGTAAACCAAAATTCTGTATAAGTAGAAAAAGGATTAGGATAATTTAAAACTTTATCAATTTTTAATCCGTCGTTTGAACAAACAGCATTAAACTGAATTTCCATTGTTATTAAATTATTATAAACATCCCAAGCTTTAAATAAGATGGTATGCATTCCAGGTTCTAAATCGCGAAGTGGAAAACGAACATAACCACGAGTAAAATCATCTAATTCCGTTTCGTAATAATCGTTTAATATATATGGATTTGTTTCGTCGCCGTCTAAAATCGCTACAATATCATGTCCAATTCCACTTGCTGTATTAATTCCACTTTCATCAAATAAATGTGCCAATAATATTGGAGAACAATTTGTAACACCTCCACTTACAAAACTCTCATCATTCATATACAATTGAACTGTTGGCGGTGTATTATCAACCGGAGCATTCGTATTCACTCCGCCCACTTGAATATCTAAATTATAACCCGTTTGATCTTCTAACAACGGTGCATTACGTTTTGCATAAAAACTAACCTTTCCATTGCCCACAGGAATACGAATATCTTGAGGAACAATAAAATTAAATTCAAAATTACCATTTGTTACCGAAGCATTTCCTCTCACAACTGTTTCTCCTAAAGTAACAAAATCCATAATAATTACTTGACCAGAACCATTTGTTGCATTGTTATTTCCTAATGTAGAACGGTTAATATCTTTATCAAAAACTTGAATTGCAACATCTCCATTATAATTTGAAATTAAAACATCGTTTTCATCAACAATTTGCCCTTCAATTTTCATTGGTTGTAACGCTTGGAATACTGGCATACTTTGATTTACAGGAACATCATTAACTTCAGTTAGTACAACTTTAGGCTTTGGAATAGCCAAATGCAAAGCTGGATCACCAATATAAGCGACTACCCTTCTATCTGAAGATGGTGTTAATAATTTTGCTCTTCGTACAGCTTCTGCAACTGTTGGATATTTAGTTTCACCATATGCGTAAATTCGCTCGGTAATTAAACCACTCATTAATATTCCCGTTGTAACAGAGATTTCTCTATTTGTTGCTACCAAACTTATTCCTCCACCTTTTGTGTTTAGATAAGCATATTCTCCACCAGATATTCTACTAGGATCATCAAATCTTGTGAAATCACAAGTTACTAAGACAATCAATGGATATCTATATTTGTTATTTAAATTTTGAGCCTCTAACCTTTCAAACAATCTTTCTCTAGCCAAAAACTCTTCATTTCCATGACCTAAATAATTTGCAACAAGTACACCTTTTTCTATATTATCAATAAAATCTCGTTTTGCATCTGGATAACGTTCACCTCCAGCACTTACTTGCTGAATATAAGAATCTGTATGGATTTTAACAACATTCACAAATGGTCTTTCCTGAGTTAATTCATCTGCTACATCATCAATTTGAAATTGTAAATTAGCATCACTTGCATCGTCTGCATCATCAGAATAAATCAAATAAGAATTTCGCCATCTGCCATAAGAATTTTCATCATAATACTCAAAAACTTTATTCACCATTTCATCAGCCTGTTGAGTTGACGAAACGACCATTCTTCCTATTGCGATATCTAGTCCATCAAAACCACTTGTCATGGTTCCTTCAGAATCATCCATTAAGACAAAAAAATCATCCGAAACAAAACTACCCGACATCGAAAAAGCAGGTGACAAAGCATGAAAAATTGGAACTATATTCGTATTGTTTGAAACTCTATCTTTAAAATCATAAGAAGCATCTCCAAACATGTTAATATACTTCACTCTTTTATCAGGACTTGATGCATTCCAATACACATATTTGATAAAATTTCTAATAGCAGCAACATCTTGATTACCTGAAGAAAATTCGTTATAGATTTCTTCTAACTTTACCACTTTGACATTTAAACCGGCATTAGTTCTATGAAAATTTGCTAATTTTTCTGCTTGATTTACTAAAAAACTTGGTGTGATTATCAAATAATCAATATCCTGAAATGCCCCTTGGTTATTTTGAAAAATTGTTCCTTTTAAATTTTGATTTACAATTTTAGAATTATTTTCTTTTAAAGGTGTATAATAATCAGAATTATCTACTGCAACATATCTTCCATTGAAACCTAGACTTACTTTAAATGAATAATTAGCACCAGAAACAGTATATTTCTTTGCATTATAAATATCGGTAACATCCCAAACTTCTGAAATACCAGAAGCATTAGAAATTTGATATTCTCCTACACCAATTGAAGTAGCTTGTTGCGAATTATAAAATAAAAATTGTTCTCCATAACCTCTTAAATTATTAGTAGCTTTTAACTTTATATAGTTTAAATATCCATTTGAGGTTGGCACACCTCCGTTATTATAAGCAAGCTTTACTTGTACTGTGGTATTACTTGAATTTACAGAAAATGTTCTCGTGCTTTCTAAAGTTGTTAAACCTAGTGAAGGTAAAACAGTAAAACTTGAATTTCCAACATTTTGACCATTGATTGAATATTGAAAATCAGTACTCGTCAAAGACTTTGATGCAACATTAACCTCAAACTGTAAAGATGAAGTAGTATCTAAATTCGGAAAATTAAAATTAAATGTTTGTTCATCATCAATATTAAATTCTTCCCCAAACCATTTTCTACTAATTTTAGCGATATTCACTAGATCTTGTTCGTGATATTGTTCTGAATTATATTTCGTAAAAACAACATCTGGAGTTGCTGTTGGTTCAGAGGCTGTTTCAATTCTTTTTCCTGAACCAGCATTAGCAGTTACATAATAATAAGTCTTATCCGTATATAAATTTAAACTTGTTAAATTTTCTTGACTCCAATTATCAACACCTTCAGCATAAAACAAAATATAATCACCATCATCAAACGAACCATCATCTTCTCCAATAAAAGAAATTGCGTTTTCAGTTAAATCAACAGGATAGGAAACACTATTTAATAAAGGCAACATTCTTCCACCGTTACCATAAATTTTAATAGTTCGTGGGTCTACATTAACATTTAAACCTAAACTTTGGAGAAAAGATTTTGACAATTTATAAACTCCTGATTTTTCAATATAAAAACGATACCAATCACCACTCGCTAAAACCGAATTCTGAGCGGCAAAAACGTTTTGAGATTGACTGATGTTTCTTAAACCAGTTGTTTCATTATAATTGTAACTTATTTTTTTTACTCTTTTAATAGAATTACCTTCCTTAATATAAGGTGAAAACGAAAATAAACAATAATGTTCTCCTCTAGCATTTGCATATTCTAATTTTGCATTGATTGTTGGTTTTATTTCTCTTATATCTAAATCATAAACTTCAATAGTGTTGACAGATTCATATTCAACTGAAATAATTTTTAAAGAATTTTCATCAATTTTAGAATTTGATTTAAAAACCTCTTTAATATATATTGCTTTTTTATCTAAATTTACATCAGTATAATTACCTCCATAAGGATATTTAAAATAAACGCCTTCTGTAATTTCATGCGATCTAAAACCACTCCAATCCAAAGCAATTTCTCTTCTATTTTGTGACCACAGAAAAGAACTTAAAAAAAGTAAGAGTAAAAATTCCTTTTTCATACAGCTATAAAACGTATTTATTTTCTTAATATTACAAAGAGATAAAAATATTTTCTATTATACTAATTCACAAACAATAAATACATAATTTACACGTTATTAAAGTGCATTTTAACATAAAATTAATTTTTTTTAGATTTTTTTAAATTCATGTTGCATTTTAATTCATAATTATTATCTTGCACCACTAAAATTATTACCTACTAAAGTATGAAAATTAAGAAAATGATGGCTTTAAAGTTGTTATTGGCACTGTCGGTAGCAATAGGTTTATCAAGCTGTAGTAAAGGGTCAAGTTCTAAAGGTGGTTCTAAAGCTACTGGCTGGAAAATTAATGACAAGAACGGTGGTTTTCAATACAACACCAAGTACAAAAAACAAGAAACTCCTCCAGGAATGGTTCCTGTAGAAGGAGGAACATTTACAATGGGTAAAGTTGCTGATGATCCAATGCACGATTGGAACAACACACCTACTCAACAACATGTTCAATCATTCTTTATGGATGAAACTGAAGTAACCAATTTAATGTATACCGAATACTTATTTTGGGTTAAAACTGTATTCCCTCCAACAGACGAAAATTATAAAAACATTTACACAGGTGCAATTCCTGATACTTTAGTTTGGAGAAACCGTTTAGGTTACAACGAAACTATGACAAATAACTATTTAAGACATCCAGCTTATGCAGAATATCCAGTAGTAGGTGTTAATTGGATTCAAGCAATGGAGTTTTGTAAATGGAGAACGAATCGTGTTAACGAAAATATTTTAGAGAAAAACGGCTACTTGAAAAAAGATGCAAAAATTGATTTTGCAGAATCAGTAACTGCAACTTCTACTTTTGATACTGAGACTTATTTAGCAACTCCTAACAAAAGTTATGGCGGAAATGAGGAAATCGTACTTAAAAAAGGTATGAGTGGAAGAAAAGAAGCTACTGAAGAAGAGAAAAACGTTTACGCTCAAAGAAGCTCTGGTTTAATTTTACCAGAATATAGACTTCCTACTGAAGCTGAATGGGAATATGCTGCCTTGGCTCTTGTTGGTAACAGAGAGTTCAACATATACAAAGGACAAAAGAAATACCCTTGGAGTGGACAATATACACGTTCATCTAAACGTCAATATAGAGGTGATCAATTAGCAAACTTTAAACAAGGTAAAGGTGATTACGGCGGGGTTGCTGGATGGTCTGATGACGGTGCTGATATCACAAACAAAGTTAAATCTTATGCTCCAAATGATTTTGGTTTATATGATATGGCTGGTAACGTTGCAGAATGGGTTGCTGACGTATATAGACCAATGGTTGACGACGAAGTAAATGATTTCAACTATTTCAGAGGTAACGTTTACATGAAAAACAAAATTGGTGAAGACGGAAGTACTGAATTAGTTACTGCTGACAACATCACTTACGATACATTGAGCAACGGAAAAATTATGGCTAGAAATTTCCCTGGTCAAATTGCACAAATTCCAGTTGATGAAAACGAAACTTATTTAAGAACACAATTCTCTACTTCTGACAACAGAAATTATAGAGATGGTGATAGAGCTTCAACACGTTACTTCCGTTTTGGTGGAGATGAAGAGGAAGCTGAAGAAGGTGGAAACGAAAAATATACAATGTATGATGCACCAAAACACAAAATTCAAGCAGACAGCTTAGGTGAAATGGTTAAAACATACGATAAGTCTGATAAGAGAACGACTTTAGTTGACGACAATGTAAGAGTTTACAAAGGTGGTTCTTGGAGAGACAGAGCATATTGGTTAGATCCTGCTCAAAGAAGATATTTCCCTCAAGATATGGCAACTGACTACATTGGATTTAGATGTGCAATGTCTAAAGTAGGTCCTAAGTCTAACAAAAAGACTCCTAGAGGAAACCCTAAAAAATAATTTTCATACTTCATACAAAAAAGCCCTTTCAATTGAAAGGGCTTTTTATTATATTCGCCATATGAAAACAAGTCAACTTTACGAGAAATTTCTTGAAACAAAAGGCATAACTACAGATACTAGAAATATTCAAAAAGACAGTATGTTTTTCGCCTTAAAAGGAGAAAAATTCAATGCAAACGAATTTGCAAAAGAAGCTTTAGAAAAAGGCGCAAAATATGTAGTTATTGACGATAGTAATTATCATATTGATAATAGGACTATATTAGTTAACAATTCATTAGAAGCACTCCAAAAACTTGCAAACTTTCACAGAAAGGAAATTAACCTAACCATTGTTGGTTTAACTGGCAGTAACGGAAAAACTACAACCAAAGAATTATTCAATGTTGTACTTTCAAAAAAGTTTAAAACAAAAGCTACTATAGGCAATTTGAATAATCATATTGGAGTTCCTTTAACATTATTAAGTTTCACTAGTGAAACTGAGATAGGAATTGTTGAAATGGGCGCCAATCACCAAAAAGAAATAGAATTTTTATGTTCTATAGCAGAACCAAATATTGGCTATATTACAAATTTTGGAAAAGCTCATTTAGAAGGTTTTGGAGGAATTGAAGGCATCATTAAAGGGAAAAGTGAACTTTACGACTATTTACAAAATAACAATCAAAAGTGTATTGTAAATTTAGATGATCCAATTCAAAAAGAAAAAACCAAAAACATTGAACGCTATACTTTTTCAACTAAAGAAAAAAACAGCAATGTTTTGATAGATAACATTACAGCAAATCCAATGGTTGCTATTGAATTTGAGAATACTATTATACAATCAAACTTAATTGGAATTTACAATTCAAATAACATTAATGCAGCAATTACGCTTGGTAAATATTTCAATATATCCAATGAAGATATTAAAAATGCAATTGAATCATATATTCCCAACAACAACAGATCACAAATAATAGAGAAGAATTCCAATAAAATAATTTTAGACGCTTACAACGCAAACCCTAGTAGCATGGAAGCCGCTTTGCTAAACTTTTTTCAGCTAGCTGAATTAAACAAAACAGCAATACTTGGTGACATGTTCGAATTAGGAGAAGAAAGTGCTTTAGAACACAAAAAAATAATAGCATTATGCACTTCTCAAAAAGATGTAAAATTTTGGCTAGTCGGTAAACATTTTTACGAAAACCAAAATGACTCTAACAACATTAAGTTTTTTAAAGATTTTGATTCCTTTAGTAGTGAATTTAAAGAAGAAAAAATAAAAAATGAATTGTTCCTCATAAAAGGATCAAGAGGCATGAGTTTAGAAAGAACTTTAGATATACTTTAATAAAAAAGCGAACTTAAATAAGTTCGCTTTTTTACTTGAATTAACAATTAAATGAAATAAAAAAACGCTTAAGAAATCTTAAGCGTTTTTTTAATTTTAGTGGGCGATGAGGGATTCGAACCCCCGACCCCCTCGGTGTAAACGAGGTGCTCTGAACCAACTGAGCTAATCGCCCTTACAGTGATTACTTCTGTAATGCGGGTGCAAATATAAGACAGTTTTTTATTATTCCAAATCTTTTTAAATAAAAAAATGTATTTTTTTATTTCTGCTTAAAATCACACAACCTCAGCCACAACAAAAGTACTTCCGCCTACATATATAACATCTTCATTATCTGAATCTTGAATTGCTGTTTTATAAGCCTCAGCTACCGAATTAAAAATTTTACCAACTAAATTATTTTTTTGAGCCAATTCAAATAATTTATCCGTTTCTAGACCACGAGCTACATTTGGCTTACAAAAATAATACTGAGCATCTTTTGGAAACAGTGTTAAAATCTCATCCAAATCTTTATCATTTACAAAACCTAACACAAAACGAAGTCGCTTAACATCTAGTTTTTTTAATTGATTAATTACAATTTTTAACCCATGTTCGTTATGCGCAGAATCGCAAACTATAAAAGGATTATCTTCTTGTAAAACTTGCCAACGTCCTAACAAACCAGTATTTACCACAACATTCTTTAATCCGTTTTCAATATCTTTTTTAGTAACCGAAAAATGAATTTTTAACAATGAAATCGCTGTTAAAACCGTTTTGATATTATGTTCTTGATAATCTCCTTTAAATGCACATTCATAATGAGGAAAGCTCTTTGTTTCAGCAAAATGCAATTCCGATAAATTTAAAGCCGCAATGGCCTCAAAAACTCGCTTTGTTTCTTTAGTTGTTTCTCCCACAACTACTGGAACACGAGGTTTAATGATTCCCGCTTTTTCATAAGCAATCATATCAAGTGTATCGCCAAGAAATTGTTTATGATCAAACCCTATATTTGTTATTACAGAAAGTATAGGCTCAACAATATTGGTAGAATCTAAACGACCTCCCATACCAACTTCAATAATTGCAACATCAACCTTTTCTTTATGAAAATATGAAAATGCTAACCCGGTGGTCATTTCAAAAAAACTCAGTGAGTTTTCTTCAAAAAAAGTTTTGTTAGTTGCAACAAAATCGACGACAAACTCTTTTGAAATTTTTTCCCCGTTAATTTTAATTCTTTCACGGTAGTCTTTTAAATGAGGTGAAGTAAACAAACCTACTTTATAACCTGCTTCTTGTAAAATAGAAGCTAACATAGAGCTTGTTGAACCCTTACCATTTGTACCTGCTACATGAACAATTTTAAAATACTTTTGTGGACTATTTAAATGATTGCTTAACGCAAGAATATTTTTTAGGTCAGCTTTATAAGCTTTGGCCCCTTGCTGTTGAAACATGGGCAATTTATTAAAAAGCCATTCTGTTGTTTCTTTATAATTCATTTGGAGCAAAATTTTGGTGTATTGGTAAATGTAATTCCCGCCATTCGCACTACACGGTAGTTAGCTACTGTCGGGGCTAAAAAAAGCAATCGATACCGATTGCTTGTTATATAATTGTTTTATTCTCCTACTGTAAAATTAACCTCAATCCAACCTATTTGTGTGTCAGGTGCGTTACTATCTGCTTTCCATTTATAATTTCTTGCAGTTCTATAAGCTGCATCCAATACACATGGAGTTGTATTAGTTGTGCCTTTAACATACTGAGTTTTAATTACGTCACCACTTCTATTAACTGTGATTTGAACTATAACCTTGCCCGTTTCGTTCCCGCATTGTTGAACTTTTTCACCCTTTTTGGCAAGATTTCTTCCATTCAAACCATAACCTCTTCCTCCACCAGTTCCATTCCCACTTCCGCCACCATAGAAACTGTTGGCATAAATACTTCTGTTAGGATCTCCTTTATCTCCAGGTAAACCATCATCTCCATGACCACCAGTAGTATTTCCATCTGATTTTGGTCCATTAATTAATGCATCTAAAGCATTTGTAGTGGAGCTAGACGGTTTTGGAGTTTCAACCTTAGGTTTAGGAGTCTCTTTAGGAGTTTCTGTTTTTGGTTTTGTATTATCTTTTTTTGGTGTTACCACAACTGGCGAATCGTCGTCTTGAGTTAATGTATTTTCTTCATTAGACGTTACAGGCTCACTTACAGTTGGAGTTGGCGCACTCTTTATAGGCTCTGTAGGCTGAATTTCACCTTGTCCTACATCGCTAGTACCAAAATTTATAGCAATACCATTTTCTGGCGGAGGATCCATGTAAGTCATCCCAAAGAAAAGCACTATTAATAAAAGTACAGCGAAGATTGCGCTTGTAATAGCAAACGACTTTTTTCTTCTGTTGTTTCTAAAAACTTCATAATTGTACTTTTTAGCCCTGATGGAAGCGACATCCTTTTTTGTTCTCGATTTAACCAAAACTTACAAAAAAGATACAGCGCACAGCAGGAATTAGCTTCTTATTTTTATTTTGGATTAACTGCTACAACCATTTTTATTTGATTGCGGTATGCGATATCCATTACATAAACTACTTTTTCGTGAGGTACCGATTTCTCGGCACGTAAAACAATAGCTTTATTTTCACTTCCTTGCATTTGAGCTAGCAAAAGCTCTTCAAGTTGAGTTTCGTCGACTTTATTTTTGTCGATAAAAAAGTTCAAATCTTTATCAATACTTACCGACAAACTTTTGTTACTATCTGTTTTTCCTTTTCCTTTAGGTAAAACTAAGTCTAAGGCATTTGTAGTAACCATTGTGGAGGTAAGCATAAAAAATATAAGCAACAAGAAAACAATATCCGTCATTGACGACATATTGAATTCTGTTGATACTTTATTTTTGTTTTTACCAATTCTCATACTATACTGGCTCGTTTAATAAATCTAAGAACTCTACTGCATTTGCTTCCATTTGGTTTACCACTTTGTTTGTTTTAACAACTAAGTGATTGTATCCCATATAAGCAATAATACCTACAATTAAACCTACAACTGTAGTCGTCATTGCAGTATAAATACCTTCTGCAAGCGCACCAACTTCTATTTGCCCTCCTCCACTTGCCATTTTATGGAAAGCAAGAATCATACCTAAAACTGTTCCAAGGAAACCAATCATTGGTCCAGCTCCAGAAATAGTAGCTAGCATACTTGTATTTTTCTCTAGTTTATATAATTCTAAGTTACCCGCATTTTCAATAGCCGTATTTATATCTTCAAGTGGTTTACCAATGCGAGAAATTCCTTTCTCAATTAAACGAGCAACTGGGGAATTAGTTTGAGCACAAAGCATTTTAGCACTATCTATTTTACCTGACATAATATTCATTTTAATATTATTCATGAAATTTGCATCAATTTTACTTGCTTTATTAATTGCCATTAAGCGTTCGAAATACAAGAACAAAGCTAAAAACAACAAAATAAAAAGCACTAAAATAATGGCTTGACCACCAATTCCTCCACTAGTTAAAAGCTCCCAAATTGATAAGGTTTTTTCTACTGGTTGATCATCAGTTAAAACTTCGTTAGCAATTGCTAAACTATCTGCTTGAAGAAATAAACTCATATTTATATTTTTATTATTGTAACGAAAATTCTTTTAAAAAATTATATTATGGAGCAGCATTTAAAATTACATCTCTAATAATTATAAAACCAGCCGATCCTGCTAAAAATCCAATTAAGGCTAACCAACCAATTTTTTTCAAATACCAAAAGAAATCAATTTTTTCCATTCCCATTGCTACTACACCCGCAGCAGAACCAATAATTAAAATACTTCCTCCTGTTCCTGCAGCATAAGCAATAAAATGCCAGGCTGGTTCATCCATACCAATTTGGAACATTCCAATACTTGCTGCTACTAAAGGCACATTATCAATAACAGCTGAACCCGCTCCTAATAACAATACAACTAAATCAGAAATTTTTGTTGAATGGTGTTCTGTTCCTAAATTTGGGACATAAGCTTCTAAAATTCCAGCAAAATCAAATAACATTCCTAAAGATTCTAAAGCAGCAACCGCCATTAAAATACCTAAGAAAAATAAAATACTTGGCATCTCAATTTTAGAAAGTGACTTATGAACTGGGCTATGATTATGAGAACCTTCACCAGCTGTTGCTCCACCCATGCTGAATTCACGATTACTCAAAAATTCTGCAATAGCCGCAACGATAGCTAAAGATAACATCATACCAACGTATGGTGGTAAATGTGTAATTGTTTTAAAGATAGGAACAAACATAATAGCACCCAATCCAAGGTAAAACATTACAGAACCATATTTTGACGAACTTTCTTCTTCTTCAGTTGTATCATCCTCAACTTTACCTTTAAAAATTGCCATACGAGAAGCAATTACTACAGGAACTACATAACAAAGAATTGAAGGAATTAATACGTGTTCGATTAAAGAAGCAGCTGAAACCTTATTAGCAATCCAAAGCATTGTAGTAGTAACGTCACCAATTGGTGACCAAGCACCACCAGCATTAGCAGCAATAACAATTAAACCGGCAAACCAAAGTCTAACTTCTTTGTCTTTAATGATTTTTTGTAAAATTGTGATTAGAACAATTGTAGCAGTAAGGTTATCGATAATAGCCGATAAGACAAACGCTAAAGTAGTGAACAACCAAAGTAATCTTGTTTTACTTTTTGTTTTAATAAATGACTTAATAGTTGAAAAACCGTCAAAATAGTCTACAATTTCAACAATAGTCATAGCTCCCATTAAGAAAAATAAAATTTCAGCTGTTTTTCCTAAATGATGTAACAACACACCTTCTACATGATGCGCTTCTTTACCAACTCCTGGTAAAATTTCATAAACCTGCATGTGATTTACAGCAATAATAGCCCATAAAATAGCCATCATTCCTAAAGCAGGGATTAATTTATCTATTTTAAAAGTATGCTCCATAGCAATACCTAAATATCCAAGAATAAAAATTACAATTAATAAAGTTTCCATTAAAAATTAGATTAGTTGTTTTAATGCAATTTCAAAAGCTCTAGCACTGATGTTTTTCTTATCAGCATTTGAATCGTAAACTTTTTGAATTGCGTTTTTAATAATATTTGAAGTATCAGAGAAAATAGCTTCATCTGTCATTTGAACTTTACATTCCATAAAATAAGCAAATACTCTAGCCATACCGCAGTTAGCAATAAAATCTGGCAATAAACTTACTTTTTTATCTGTTTCTTCCATAATTGGACCAAAGAAAATTTCTTTATCTGCGAATGGAACGTTTGCACCACTTGAAATTACTTCAAGTCCAGAAGCTATCATTTGATCTACTTGCTCTTTTGTTACTAAACGAGAAGCAGCGCAAGGTGCAAAAATATGCGCTTCAGTTGACCAAATTCTTTTATTTAATTCTTCAAACGGAATCATATTAGCCGCTACTAATTTATTTCCATCTTTGTTTAAGAATAATTCTTTAATTTCTTCGAATGAAAATCCGTTTTCGTTGATTAAACCACCATCTCTATCTATAATACCAACTACTTTAGCTCCCATTTGAGATAAGTAATAAGCTGCAGCTGAACCGACATTACCAAATCCTTGTACAATAGCTTTTTACCTTTAACATCACCACCAAATGTAGTATAATAATGACGAACAGCTTCTGCTACACCATAACCCGTAATCATATCTGCAACTGTATATTTACGGTTTACATCTGGTGAAAAGTTAGGATTTTCAATAACTTTAATTACGCCTTGACGTAATTGACCAATTCTGTTAATTTTATCAGCTTCAGTAGGTTTAAAATGTCCATTAAAAACACCTTCTTGTGGATGCCAAACACCACAATCTTCTGTCATTGGAATTACTTCATGAATTTCATCAACATTTAAATCGCCACCTGTACCATAATAATTTTTTAATAAAGGTGACACTGCTTTGTACCAACGCTCTAAAACGCCTTTCTTGCGAGGATCATTTGGATCAAAGTTAATTCCTGATTTAGCTCCACCAATTGCTGGACCTGAAACAGTAAATTTTACTTCCATAGTTTTTGCCAAAGAAAGTACTTCATTCATATCTAATCCTTTACGCATTCTAGTTCCTCCTCCAGCAGCACCACCACGAAGAGAATTTATTACTGTCCACCCTTCTGCATCGGTTTCAGGATCTTTCCAATTAAATACAATTTCTGGTTCTTTATTTTCAAATTTTTGAAGTAAATCTTTCATTAGTTTGGGTTAATTTTAAGTTTCACAAATATACATATTATAAGTCGTTCTAATAGTTGAAACAAAATATTTTAGCGATTTCCTAACAATCTTTTTGAGGATAGTGAAAAATATTTCCTGAAGAATGATTTTTAGACGCTCCAGTAACTGAAGCCAAAACATTAATTTCGTTTCTTAACTTCAAAACACCTAAAAATCCAAATATTAGAGCTTCTTTAAACTCGATTAATTTTTTATTTGGGATTATCCAATTTGCGGTTGGATTTAGTTCTTTTAATCTTTCAATTAAAAAAATATTATAAGCGCCTCCGCCAGTAATTAAAACGCTCGAATTATCTTTTATTTCTTTTACAAGCTGAATAGCTATATGTTCAACGAATGTTCTTAAAATATCATTAATCGATATTTCATATTTGTTTATTATAGGTAGAATTTCTTTTTGTACAAACTCTTTTCCTAGCGATTTAGGATATGATTTCTCATAAAAATCTAAAGCATTTAGCTCTTTTAATAATTGATTATTAATAACTCCTGATTTTGCTAATTCCCCTTCGTTGTCATATTGAAAACCAATTTTTTCAGTAAAATAATTCAGCACTATATTAACAGGTGAAATATCAAAAGCTATACGTTTTCCGTTTTCATTAAATGAAACATTAGAAAAACCACCTAAATTCAAACAATAATCATATTCTGAAAAAAGTAATTCATCTCCAATTGGCACCAATGGTGCTCCTTGCCCACCTAATTTCACATCTTGAACTCTAAAATTACATACAACAGTTTTCTTTAATATAGTGGCTATTTCAGGTAAATTTCCAATTTGTAATGTTAGCCCTTTTTCAGGTTGATGTAAAATAGTATGTCCATGACTACAAACCGCATCAACATCTTCTATTTTATTTTTATCAATAAATAATTGAATTTGGCCTGCTAAAAATTGAGTGTAATTTTTATTTAAAACATCTAATTCTTCCTTTTTTAAATAAAAGGCACTATTTAAAGTTTCTTTCCAGTTCGAATTGTAAGAAAATGTTTCAACATTAAGAACCTCAAAATTCCATTTTTGGTCCTTTTTATAGAATTTTAAGTAAGAAAAATCAATTCCATCCAAGGAAGTTCCTGACATTACGCCTATAACGTTGTAGTTTTCTTTAATCATGGGGTTAAAATTACAAATTCATATTGAAAATTTGATAGCAAATGACTACATTTGGGAACTTTTTTTAAACAAAACACAAACTTTTTATTTAAATACTATGGATTTTAAATTAAGCGAAGAGCATTTAATGATTCAACAAGCAGCAAGAGATTTTGCTCAAACAGAATTATTACCTGGCGTTATTGAGAGAGATGAACATTCAATTTTCCCTACTGAGCAAGTTAAAAAAATGGCTGAACTAGGATTTTGGGTATGATGGTGGATCCAAAATATGGTGGAGCTGGTTTAGACAGTATTTCGTACACTTTAGCTATGGAAGAGATTGCTAAAGTAGATGCATCTGCTGCTGTTATCATGTCTGTAAACAACTCTTTAGTTTGTGCTGGTTTAGAAAAATATGGATCAGAAGAACAAAAAATAAAATATTTAACTCCTCTTGCAAAAGGTGAAGTAATTGGAGCTTTCTGTTTATCAGAACCAGAGGCGGGTTCTGATGCAACTTCTCAAAGAACAACTGCAATAGATATGGGTGACCATTATTTATTAAACGGAACAAAAAACTGGATTACAAATGGTGGAACTGCTTCTACTTATTTAGTAATTGCTCAAACTGACGCTTCAAAAGGACACAAAGGGATTAACGTTCTTATTGTAGAAAAAGGAATGCCAGGTTTTGAAGTTGGTCCAAAAGAAAAGAAAATGGGTATTCGTGGTTCTGACACGCATACTTTATTATTTAATGATGTAAAAGTTCCAAAAGAAAACAGAATTGGTGCTGATGGTTTCGGTTTTGCTTTTGCCATGTCTACTTTAAATGGCGGACGTATTGGAATTGCTTCTCAAGCATTAGGTATTGCTCAAGGTTCTTATGAATTAGCTTTAAAATATGCTCAAGAAAGAGTTGCTTTTGGTAAACCAATTTTTCAACATCAAGCAATTGCATTCAAATTAGCTGACATGCACGTAAAAACTACAGCAGCTAGATTATTAGTGCATAAAGCAGCATCTGAAAAAGATCAAGGTTTAGATATTGCGCACTCTGGTGCAATGGCAAAATTATATGCTTCAGAAGTAGCTTTAGAAGTAGCTAATGAAGCGGTTCAAATTCACGGTGGAAACGGTTACGTTGCAGAATATCATGTGGAACGTATGATGCGTGATGCTAAAATCACTCAGATTTACGAAGGAACTTCAGAAATCCAACGAATTGTAATTTCAAGAGGATTAGTAAAATAATCTTTCACAATAAATTTTAAAAGAGTTCAGCAAAAACTGAACTCTTTTTTTTTGCATTTTTAATAGCACTTTTTTCAATAAAGCTTATTTTTTACAACATTATGTTATATTTTCAATAATTCTTTTCAAAATACTACTGTGTTTGCTGTTTTTTTCATAACTTAATAGTTCCGATTTTATAAAATCGACCATTTACAAACTACTTTTTGTAAATGAAATCAGAATTAAATTATGGAAGATCAAGGTTTATATAGAAGTTCATTTGAACACGATTCATGCGGAATAGGATTCATTGCTCAAGTTCACGGCGAAGCCAATCATCAACTAGTTGCCGACGGAATTACCATGTTGGAAAATATGGAACATCGTGGCGGAACAGGAATCGATTCTTGTTCGGGTGACGGTGCCGGAATTTTAACGCAAGTTCCAGATGAATTTTTCAGAAGCGAATTGACAAAAATAGGAATTGAATTACCCGAAAAAGGACATTATGGCGTGGGAATGATTTTCTTTCCAAGAGATAAAAAATTACGTGCTCTTTGTCGGGAAACCATCAATGCTATTTTAGAAAACAGAGGTTTTGATTTGTTGGGCTACCGAAAAGTTCCCGTAAATAACGAATCTTTAGGAAATGCACCTAAAGAAACCGAACCTGCTATCGAACAACTTTTTGTTTCTCATGAAGAATTCTCTGGCGATTCTCGTGAATTTGAACGTCGTTTGTATGTGCTGCGAAAAGAAATCACAAAAACAATCCACTTGCGATTTAGCCTAACGGACGAAAATTTCTACATCGCTTCGTTTTCGTCTAAGACTATTGTATACAAAGGTCAATTGACTACTTTCCAAGTGAAAGAATATTTTTTAGATGTGTCCAATCCGTTGTACAAATCGAAAGTTATTTTAATTCACTCCCGATTTTCTACCAATACATTTCCGAAATGGCATTTGGCACAACCGTTCCGCTTTTTGGCACACAATGGCGAAATTAACACCATTCAAGGAAATGTAAACTGGATGCAATCCTTCCAAAATCATATTGAATCTTCGCATTTTTCTCCCAAAGATATTGCAACTTTAAATCCTGTGGTTAATCATAAAAATTCCGATTCTGCCAATTTAGATAATATGTTAGAATTGCTCTATCAAGCCGGAAGAAGTATGCCGTATAGCATGATGATGTTAATTCCAGAAGCTTGGCAAGAAGATAAAAATATGGACGAAGCCAAACGCAATTTTTACCAATATCACGCTTCGTTAATAGAACCTTGGGACGGTCCGGCTTCCTTGTGTTTTACCAATGGTGATTTTGTAGGCGCAACTTTAGATCGAAACGGATTACGTCCGTCACGATTTTGTTTTACCAAAGATGGTCGAATCATTTTATCATCGGAAGCAGGCGCTTTACCCATAGAAGAAGAAAATATCGACCGTAAAGGGCGTTTGGAACCGGGAAAAATATTTTTGATCGATTTAAACAAAGAGCGTTTTATTGAAGACGACGAAGTAAAAGCGGAAATCGTCAACCAAAAACCCTATAAAACTTGGATTTCCAATAACGAAATCAGTATTGAACAACTTCCGAAACGCAACAAATCGTATGCAATTGAAAATCCGGAAGACTTGTTTGTAAAACAGAAAATGTTTGGCTTTAGCGAAGAAGATATCGACCGCCATTTAGTGGAAACGATTACTTCTGGCAAAGAGCCTATTGGTTCTATGGGATTCGATTCGCCTTTGGCAATCCTTTCCGATAAACCCCAACATTTGAGTAATTATTTCAAGCAACATTTTGCGCAAGTCAGCAATCCGCCCATTGATCCGCTTCGCGAACGCATCATGATGTCGCTGAATACGAGTATTGGTCGCTCGTTTAATATTTTATCGACAACTCCGGCACATTGCAAACAAATTACTTTTGAACATCCGGTTGCCACAAACGAACAATTAGAAGCTGTTCGCCAAGTTGATCATACCAATTTTAGAAGTAAACAAATCAATGCTGTTTTTGAGGCTGATGGAAAACCAGGACGATTGCGTGAAGCACTTCGAAAAATTTGCAAAGAAGCAGACAAAGCCTTGTTAGACGAAGGAATCAATATTTTAATTATTTCCGATAGAAATTCTAGTGATAAATGGGCTCCAATTCCATCCTTATTAGCAGTCGGAACCATTCATCATCATTTAACTCGTAAAAAATTACGCGTTAGAACCGGAATAGCCGTTGAAGCTGGCGATGTTTTAAATTCGCATCATTTCGCTACTTTAATTGGTTACGGAGCTAATGTGGTCAACCCATACATGGCTTTTGCTTCCATTGATGCTTATTGCAAAAAATATCAAAAAGAAGACGAAAAAGCCTATTACTATAAAAATTTTACTAAATCAATTAATGACGGACTATTGAAGATTTTCTCTAAAATGGGAATTTCAACATTACAATCTTATCATGGTGCTCAAATATTTGAAGCAGTTGGTATTCACAATGAAGTCATTCAATATGCTTTCACAGGAACCGTTTCGCGCATTGAAGGTTTAAACTTTGATGATATTGCGAAAGAAATTTTGCAAAAACACCACTATGCTTACGATTTCAACGAACATTATTTAACAACTGGTGGTTTTTTCCAATGGAATAAAGAAGGTGAAAAACATTTACTTTCGCCAGAAGTTATTCATTTATTACAACAATCGGCTTGGAAAAACGATTACCAACAATATAAACAATTTGCCGAATTAGTCAATTCAAGCGAAAAAATTTCACTTCGCAACTTATTAAAATTCAGAAAACGAATCAGCGTTCCATTGGAAGAAGTCGAATCTGTAACTTCGATTTTAAAACGATTTTCAACCGGAGCTATGTCTTTTGGTTCATTGTCGTGGGAAGCACACACTTCCCTAGCAGTTGCCATGAATAGAATTGGCGGAAAATCCAATTCAGGTGAAGGTGGCGAAGATCCTATTCGTTACGAAAAAACAGAAATGCGATCTGCGGTTAAGCAAGTTGCTTCCGGAAGATTTGGTGTAACTATCGAATATTTAACGGAAGCCAACGAAATCCAAATTAAAGTTGCTCAAGGCGCAAAACCAGGCGAAGGCGGACAACTTCCGGGTTATAAAGTAGACGAATGGATTGGGAAAGTGCGTCATTCCACACCGGGCGTGAGTTTGATTTCACCACCACCACATCACGATATTTATTCTATTGAAGATTTAGCCCAACTTATTTATGATTTAAAATCAGCTAATCCTTCGGCGAGAATCAATGTGAAATTGGTTTCCAAAGCTGGCGTAGGAACAATTGCAGCCGGAGTGGTAAAAGCAAAAGCCGAAGCTATTATGATTTCGGGTTACGATGGCGGAACCGGAGCTTCACCAATTAGTTCTATTCAACACGCGGGTTTACCGTGGGAACTAGGTTTGGCAGAAGCCAATCAAACTTTGGTAATGAATGGTTTACGCGATCGTGTCGTTTTACAAACAGATGGTCAATTGCGCACGGCTAAAGACATTGCTATTGCTACACTTTTAGGTGCCGAAGAATGGAGTATTTCTACTGCTGCTTTGATTACGCAAGGTTGTATTATGATGCGCAAATGTCATACGAATACATGTCCGGTTGGTGTTGCAACCCAAAACAAAACATTGCGTGAATTATTCAAAGGCAAACCCGAATATGTCATCAATTATTTCACACATATTGCTACGGAACTTCGCGAAATTATGGCTTCTCTTGGTTTCCGAACCATTAATGAAATGGTTGGTCAAGTAGATGTTTTAAAAGTAGATCCGAATAGCAGCACCATTTGGAAAACCAAAACACTAAACTTAGACGCTCTTTTGTATAAAGCGCACAACACTTACAACATTCCAAATCATATTTTTAGTTGTCAGGCTTTTAATTTGGAAGGAAGTTTAAACCAAAGAATTGTTGACGAAATTTTCCCGCGTTTCAAAGGCGAGAATTTCATTGAAAAAAATTACACGATTTTTAATTTAGACCGAAGTGTTGGAACTACCTTATCGCATTACATGGTAAAATATGAAAAGGAAAATCTTGAAAAAACACCATATATTAAATTGAATTTCATTGGCTCTGCCGGACAAAGTTTTGGTGCTTTTGCGCATGCTAATTTGTTCTTAAATTTAATTGGTCAAGCCAACGATTATTTTGGAAAAGGACTTTCGGGCGGTCAATTGGTCGCTAAAAAAGCAAAAGAAGCAACCTTTTTATCGCGAGAAAATTCCATCGTGGGTAATGTTGCTTTATATGGTGCAACTTCCGGAAATATTTTTATCAACGGACGAGCCGGCGAACGCTTTGCAGTTCGTAATTCGGGTGCCGATGTGATTGTGGAAGGCGTTGGTGCACATGGTTGCGAATATATGACCGGAGGAAAAGTGATTGTCCTAGGAACCATTGGTAAAAATTTTGGTGCCGGAATGAGCGGAGGAATTGCGTATCTCTACAAAACGCAAGAAAATTTAGAAGCTATGGTGAATTTCGAAATGCTAGAATTCGATGAAATTACTACTAACGAACATGAATTTCTATTCGATAAAATTCAGGAACACATTCGATTAACCAATAGTACACTTGGGAAAGAAATTTTAGCCGATTGGAACGTTACAAAACATCACTTAGTGAAATTAATTCCTAACGAATACAAAAAAATCATTTTGGCAACCCAAACAAAAGTTGCAGAATACTAAATGAAACTGAAATGGACGGATTTTTAAAATATAAAAGAGAATTACCTCAAAAACAAGAAGTTGCAGAAAGAGTAAAACATTTTACCGAATTCACTTCTCCTTTTGACTCAAAAAACGAACAAGAACAATCGGCTCGTTGCATGGATTGTGGCGTTCCGTTTTGCCATTACAAATGTCCGTTGGACAATAATATTTCCGATTTTAACAAAGCGGCTTTTGAAGGTCGTTGGCTAGATGCCTATCATATTTTGTCGAAAACCAATCCTTTTCCCGAGTTTACCGGAAGAATTTGCCCGGCTCCATGCGAACAAGGTTGTGTTTTAGGCATTAATAGTGATGCCGTAACCATTGAAGAAATTGAAAAAACGATAATCGAAAAAGCGTTTGAAAACAATTGGATTATCAACGAAGAACCGAAAGAGCGAAACGGAATTAAAATTGCCATCATTGGTTCCGGCCCCTCGGGTTTAGCTGCTGCTTACTATTTAAATTCGTATGGTTATAGTGTTGCTGTTTACGAAAAAGATAAAGAATTTGGTGGTTTGTTGACCTACGGAATTCCCGATTTTAAACTGAACAAATCGGTAGTCAAAAGAAGAATCGAGCTGTTAAAAGAAGTCGGAATTGAATTTCATTCTCAAACGGAAATCGGAAAAGACATTCCGCTAACGGAACTCGAACAGCAATTCGACAAAATCATATTTGCTATTGGAGCGCAAAAAGAACGTCAGTATGATATTTCTTTAGAAAATTTCAGCAACGCGCATTATGCCATGGAATATTTAACGGAAACCAATAAATTAGTTTCTGGCGAAATCAACTCAAAAGAAATCAATGCCAACGGAAAACACGTTGTGGTCATTGGCGGTGGCGATACCGGTTCTGATTGCATTGGAACAGCCAATCGAGAAGGTGCTTTATCTGTCACCGAATTGGATTATCATGAAAAGCCTCCTAAAGATCGTTCCGAAAAAACGCCTTGGCCTTTAGATGCTTACCAATATAAAGATTCGACTTCTCACGAAGAAGGCAGCCAACGCATTTTTAAAAATTATGCCACCCAATTCAATGTTGACGAAAACAAAGCGATCGTTTCCATAACCATTAGCGAGGTAACTCTTGGTTTTGACCAAAACGGCAACCGAACCAAAGAAATTGTTGCCAACACTAGCCGAACCATTCCTTGCGATTTGGTTTTAATCGCCATCGGGTTCACGGGTTCTATTGCTATTTCTGGAAACCACATTAATTGGAACAGAGAAAAATTTGCTCGTAAAAATTACAGTACTTCAAATTCTAAATATCTCACTATTGGCGATGCCCGAATTGGCGCTTCGTTGGTAGTAAACGCTATTGCCGATGGTAGAAATTTAGCGCATTCACTTAATAAAAATAATTAGCACACAATCGCTTAAAAATAAATAGTTGTCCCGCTGTTCGCTGTATCTTTTTTGTTTTTTTGTCAGTTCGAGCTAAATGGAAGTAACTCAAAAAAGGATGCCGCTTCCATCGGGGCTATATTTTGGGATAACAGATCCAAAAAAAAGAAAAGTTTATAAAACAAAAAACCCTATCCGATATGGATAGGGTTTTCAAAAGAAAGGCAGCGACCTACTCTCCCACAGTTATGCAGTACCATCGGCGCAATCGGGCTTAACTTCTCTGTTCGGAATGGGAAGAGGTGAGCCCCGACGCAATAACCACCTTAAGTTTTTAGTTTTCAGTTCACAGTTTATAGTTTACAGTTTTAAAAACTCTTAACTTATAACTCAAAACTCATAACTGCAACTTTGTTGCAATATTTTAACATATTGAGAAAAGAATCTATTTTATAATTCAGAAAGAAAGTTCCCCCGCAAAAATGCGGGGGAGACGCGTACATAAGCTTACGGGTTATTAGTACTACTCGGCTATGACATTACTGCCTTTACACCTATAGCCTATCAACGTGGTCATCTTCCACGACCCTTAAAAGAAATCTCATCTTGTGGTGGGTTTCGCGCTTATATGCTTTCAGCGCTTATCCCTTCCCGACGTAGCTACTCTGCAGTGCCCCTGGCGAGACAACAGATACACTAGAGGTCAGTCCAACTCGGTCCTCTCGTACTAGAATCAGATCCACTCAAATTTCTAACGCCCGCAGTAGATAGAGACCGAACTGTCTCACGACGTTCTGAACCCAGCTCGCGTGCCACTTTAATGGGCGAACAGCCCAACCCTTGGGACCTTCTCCAGCCCCAGGATGTGACGAGCCGACATCGAGGTGCCAAACCCCCCCGTCGATGTGAGCTCTTGGGGAGATCAGCCTGTTATCCCCGGCGTACCTTTTATCCTTTGAGCGATGGCCCTTCCATGCGGAACCACCGGATCACTATGCTCTACTTTCGTACCTGATCGACCTGTATGTCTCTCAGTCAAGCTCCCTTATGCCATTGCACTCTACGCACGGTTACCAAGCGTGCTGAGGGAACCTTTAGAAGCCTCCGTTACTCTTTTGGAGGCGACCACCCCAGTCAAACTACCCACCAAGCAATGTCCCCCGCATCCGCGGGGTTAGGCCTCAGACAAGCAAAGGGTGGTATTTCAACAATGACTCCACGAATCCTTGCGAACCCGCTTCAAAGTCTCCCACCTATCCTACACATCACGTGTCCAAGGTCAATACTAAGCTATAGTAAAGGTGCACAGGGTCTTTTCGTCCCACTGCGGGTAATCGGCATCTTCACCGATACTACAATTTCACCGAGCTCATGGCTGAGACAGTGTCCAGATCGTTACACCATTCGTGCAGGTCGGAACTTACCCGACAAGGAATTTCGCTACCTTAGGACCGTTATAGTTACGGCCGCCGTTTACTGGGGCTTCAATTCAATGCTTCTCCGAAGATAACATCTCCTCTTAACCTTCCAGCACCGGGCAGGTGTCAGGCCCTATACTTCATCTTACGATTTTGCAGAGCCCTGTGTTTTTGATAAACAGTCGCCTGGACCTTTTCACTGCGGCCAGCTTGCGCTGGCGACCTTTCTCCCGAAGTTACAGGTCTATTTTGCCTAATTCCTTAGCCATGAATCTCTCGAGCACCTTAGGATTCTCTCCTCAACTACCTGTGTCGGTTTACGGTACGGGTACTTATAATCTAAGTTTAGAAACTTTTCTTGGAAGCCCTTAGGCACACTATCCCATCGTCCGAAGACTCCGAGTACTATCGCATTTCACCATCTTCTACGGATTTGCCTATAAAAGATATAGCTAAGTGCTTTAACGAACTATTCCGTCAGTTCGCGGTGCTTTCATCACTCCGTCATTCCATCACAATTATAAGTAGTACGGGAATATTAACCCGTTGGCCATCGACTTCCCCCTTCGGGTACGCCTTAGGACCCGACTAACCCTCAGCTGATTAGCATAGCTGAGGAAACCTTAGTTTTTCGGTGTGCGGGTTTCTCGCCCGCATTATCGTTACTTATGCCTACATTTGCTTTTCTAAACAGTCCAGCAATCCTCGCAGATCACCTTCAACCCAGTTTAGAATGCTCCCCTACCACAGATTAATCTGTCCATAGCTTCGGTAGTATACTTATGCCCGATTATTATCCATGCTCGTCCGCTCGACTAGTGAGCTGTTACGCACTCTTTAAATGAATGGCTGCTTCCAAGCCAACATCCTAGCTGTCTAAGCAGACAAACCGCGTTTTTTCAACTTAGTATACATTTGGGGACCTTAGCTGATGGTCTGGGTTCTTTCCCTCTCGGACATGGACCTTAGCACCCATGCCCTCACTGCTTATGAGCATTTATTAGCATTCGGAGTTTGTCAGGAATTGGTAGGCGGTGAAGCCCCCGCATCCAATCAGTAGCTCTACCTCTAATAAACTCCATAAGCGCTGCCCCTAAAGGCATTTCGGGGAGTACGAGCTATTTCCGAGTTTGATTGGCCTTTCACCCCTACCCACAGGTCATCCGAAGACTTTTCAACGTCAACCGGTTCGGTCCTCCACTATGTGTTACCACAGCTTCAACCTGCCCATGGGTAGATCACACGGTTTCGCGTCTACCATTACTGACTATGGCGCCCTATTCAGACTCGCTTTCGCTACGGATCCAGTACTTAATACCTTATCCTTGCCAGCAACGGTAACTCGTAGGCTCATTATGCAAAAGGCACGCCGTCACCCCACTAAAGGGCTCCGACCGCTTGTAAGCGTATGGTTTCAGGATCTATTTCACTCCGTTATTCACGGTTCTTTTCACCTTTCCCTCACGGTACTGGTTCACTATCGGTCTCTCAGGAGTATTTAGCCTTAGCGGATGGTCCCGCCAAATTCACACAGGGTTTCACGTGCCCCGCGCTACTCAGGATACCACTATCCTTATCTTCTCTTACTTATACAGGACTATCACCTTCTTTGGTTAACCTTTCCAGGTTATTCTAATTCAATCCGCAAGAAATGTCGTGGTCCTACAACCCCAAAATTGCCGTAACAACTTTGGTTTGGGCTAATCCGCGTTCGCTCGCCACTACTTACGGAATCACTTTTGTTTTCTTCTCCTCCGCCTACTTAGATGTTTCAGTTCAGCGGGTTCGCCCCCTATCGGGTACTATGTCTTCAACATAGTGGGTTGCCCCATTCGGATATCTGCGGATCAATTCGTATGTGCCAATCCCCGCAGCTTTTCGCAGCTTATCACGTCCTTCATCGCCTCTGAGAGCCTAGGCATCCCCCATACGCCCTTATTTTGCTTATTGTACTTATTAGTCTTACATTTAAATGCAAAACTGTGCTTTCTATTCTACTTATGTTTTTCTTTTCTCAATATGTCAATGAACTTTTATCACCTAAGTGATTCGTGGAGAATATCGGAGTCGAACCGATGACCTCCTGCGTGCAAGGCAGGCGCTCTAGCCAGCTGAGCTAATCCCCCAATTTTTATTAATTGTGAATTACGAATTACGAATGTTATAATTCATAACCTCTCAACTTCTAAAATTTCCTAGTATCTTAAAATTAGTAGTCCCGGGCAGACTCGAACTGCCGACCCCTACATTATCAGTGTAGTACTCTAACCAGCTGAGCTACGAGACTCTGTATTTAAAACTTATTTTTTGAACTAACAGCGAGAGTAAAAGCTCTTTTTTATTAACCATCTTATCATTTCTCTAGAAAGGAGGTGTTCCAGCCGCACCTTCCGGTACGGCTACCTTGTTACGACTTAGCCCCAGTTACTAGTTTTACCCTAGGCAGCTCCTTACGGTCACCGACTTCAGGTACCCCCAGCTTCCATGGCTTGACGGGCGGTGTGTACAAGGCCCGGGAACGTATTCACCGGATCATGGCTGATATCCGATTACTAGCGATTCCAGCTTCATAGAGTCGAGTTGCAGACTCCAATCCGAACTGAGACAGGTTTTATAGATTCGCTCCTTATCGCTAAGTGGCTGCTCTCTGTACCTGCCATTGTAGCACGTGTGTGGCCCAGGACGTAAGGGCCGTGATGATTTGACGTCATCCCCACCTTCCTCACGGTTTACACCGGCAGTCTTGCTAGAGTTCCCGACATTACTCGCTGGCAACTAACAACAGGGGTTGCGCTCGTTATAGGACTTAACCTGACACCTCACGGCACGAGCTGACGACAACCATGCAGCACCTTGAAAGACGTCCGAAGAAAGTCTAGTTTCCTAAACTGTCGTCTCCCATTTAAGCCCTGGTAAGGTTCCTCGCGTATCATCGAATTAAACCACATGCTCCACCGCTTGTGCGGGCCCCCGTCAATTCCTTTGAGTTTCACACTTGCGTGCGTACTCCCCAGGTGGGATACTTATCACTTTCGCTTAGCCACTCAACTTGCGTCAAACAGCTAGTATCCATCGTTTACGGCGTGGACTACCAGGGTATCTAATCCTGTTCGCTCCCCACGCTTTCGTCCATCAGCGTCAATCGTTTGTTAGTAACCTGCCTTCGCAATTGGTATTCCATGTAATATCTAAGCATTTCACCGCTACACTACATATTCTAGTTACTTCACAAAAATTCAAGCCCTACAGTATCAATGGCAGTTTCCTAGTTGAGCTAGGAGATTTCACCACTGACTTATAAGACCGCCTACGGACCCTTTAAACCCAATGATTCCGGATAACGCTCGCATCCTCCGTATTACCGCGGCTGCTGGCACGGAGTTAGCCGATGCTTATTCTTACGGTACCGTCAAGCTCCTACACGTAGGAGGGTTTCTTCCCGTACAAAAGCAGTTTACAACCCATAGGGCCGTCTTCCTGCACGCGGCATGGCTGGGTCAGTCTTCCGACCATTGCCCAATATTCCTCACTGCTGCCTCCCGTAGGAGTCTGGTCCGTGTCTCAGTACCAGTGTGGGGATCTCCCTCTCAGGACCCCTACCCATCATCGTCTTGGTGTGCCGTTACCACACCAACTAACTAATGGGACGCATGCTCATCTTGTACCGTTGGAACTTTAATAATCAAATGATGCCATTCGAAAATACTATGAGGTATTAATCCAAATTTCTCTGGGCTATCCCTCTGTACAAGGTAGATTGCATACGCGTTACGCACCCGTGCGCCGGTCTCAAGGAAGCAAGCTTCCTCTACCCCTCGACTTGCATGTGTTAGGCCTGCCGCTAGCGTTCATCCTGAGCCAGGATCAAACTCTTCATCGTAGTATTTTTAATATTGTACGATAAGTGCTAGGTTAATTCTAATCGAGTCTTACTCTCTTAATTTTGTATGCTGTCAATCCAATATGTCTATGAACGTATTCTTCTATGTCTTTCGCTATTCTTTCGTTTAGCGGGTGCAAAAGTACAACTTCTTTTTTAACTCGCAAATATTTTTGAAACTTTTTTTTAATTTTTTCAAACCTATTTTTTTGTCATTTTTCTAAAAGAACTTCCTCGTTTTACTTCACTAAAACCTATCTTTAAATTGTGTTCAGTGAATTCGTCTAACGACTCATTTGCGGACGGCAAAGATACTATCTTTACTTCTTACAAACCAAATCTTTTTTAAACTTTTTTTAAAAATTTTTTAATCCGTTTTTCAGTATTTCTATGAACTCTTTGCCTTATCAAAGCGGGTGCAAAAGTAGAACTCTTTTCCGTATTCGCAAACTTTTTATAACCTTTTTTTATCCTTTTTTGCAAAGTTTTTTTCTTACCACTGAATTACAATAACTTACAAAAAAACTTTTTTTTACCTTTTTTTATAAACCCTTTATTAAGGCTTTTAATACTGTTGTATATTTAGTAGCTCTACTATATAATATATAAGTATAAGGATTTTTTTTGCACACGTTTTTTCAGCCCCGATGGCAATGACATCCTTTTTTTAGCCTAAAAAAAGCTCTTAAAACAAAATGTCTGATTCTAAAACTGTCGTTTCAGCCTAAAAAAAAGACCAAATAAAAAAAGATATAATGAACAGCGGGTACAATTTCACTATGAAAAAATATAAATGTGCTGCTTAAAAATGAAAATTAATCGAATCGGATAACTTTAACCGGTGATATCTTCGTAATAATGTATGAAGGAATTATTAATACCATTATACATATTAATATTGTACCTATGTTTAATACTATTATATAAGGTATATCTATATAAACAGGCGCAACATTTACATAATAGTTTTGTGGATTTAGTTTTATTACTTCGAAATACTTTTGAATAACTAGTAAGAATATCGCAACAACATTTCCCCAGAGAAGTCCGCGAGCTATTAAATGAAATGCATTGTAAAGAAAAACTTTTCTAACACTCCAATTTGTAGCACCTAATGCTTTTAAAATACCTATCATTTGTGTGCGCTCTAAAATAAGCACTAATAAAGCTACTACCATATTAATAGTAGCCACCACAATCATTACTATTAATATTACAATAATATTAAAGTCGAAAAGTTTGAGCCACTCAAAAATGCTGTAATACTTTTCTGCAATTGTTATACTATTATATGTAGGAGGAATGGTTTTGTAAATTTCATTCCCTTTTTCTTCTATTTTATCAAAGTCGTTTAAAAAAACTTCGAATTGTCCTACTTGGTCTTTTTGCCACTTATTTATTTTCTGAACATGCTTAATATCTCCTATAATATAATTAGCATCGAACTCTTGAAATCCGGAATTAAAAATCCCGACTACTTTAAAACTTCTTAGATTATAGCCTTTTCCTCCTTCTTTTAAGAAATAGGTTCGGCAAACATCATTTAACTTTACTTTCAATCTACTTGCAAGAAATTCTGAAATTATAATTTCGTCCGTTAATTGATCAGAAATTTTAGGTAATTTACCTTGTACTAAATACTCCTTAATATTATTCCAATCATAATCTTGACCAACACCCTTTAAAACAATTCCTTCAACCGTTTCTTCTGTACGAATTAATCCGGTTTTATTTGCTACAGCTTGAATGTGTTTAATACCATCAACTAAATTAAACTTTGGATAAAAATTTTGATTCGTAGAAATAGGAACAGTATTAACCTGAGATTGATTATCGTCGAAATTAGAAATAATAACATGTCCATTAAAAGCTGATACTTTTTCGCGTATTTTTCTTTGCAAACCAATTCCTGTTGCAACAGAAATAATCATCATTAAAATTCCTAATGCAATAGCAACAGTTGCAATTTTAATAATTGGAGAAGAAACACTACTTTTATGGCTCTTAGCAGCGGTAAGTCGTTTGGCTATGAAATATTCTAAATTCAATGGTTATGATTCCGAAATTATTCTTCAAAAATACATTTTTATTCTTGGTTTTAGTTGTTTTTTCATGTGGAAATTCGATTTCAAGTAAAAAGGCAAAAGGTAAAAGGCAAAAGGCAAATATTGAAGTTCTCAACTCCGCTCGAACTGACAATAATATAAATTTAGAGAAACCAATAATTTTAGGAGCTGATAATTCCGTAAAGTATTTGTCAATTCTCAAAAACAAAAAAGTTGGCATTGTAACCAATCAAACTGGGATTCTTTCTGATGGAACACATTTAGTTGATTTTTTATTGGACCAAAAAGTTGAAGTTACTAAAATCTTCGCTCCAGAACATGGTTTTAGAGGAACTGCCGATGCTGGCGAACATGTTGCAAATGGAAAAGACAGCAAAACTGGTTTACCTATTATTTCACTTTACGGAAACAACAAAAAACCAAAACCCGAACAATTAGAAGGAATAAATGTTGTGATATTCGATATTCAAGATGTTGGTGCGAGATTTTACACTTATATATCTACACTACTTTATGTAATGGAAGCTTGTGCCGAGCAAAATATTCCGTTATTAGTTTTAGACCGTCCAAATCCTAATATTGCTATTGTAGATGGACCAATTCTTGAAGAAGAATTTAAAAGTTTTGTAGGAATGCATAAAATTCCGGTTTTACATGGCATGACCATTGGTGAATATGCTAAAATGATAAATGGTGAGAAATGGCTTGATCCTTCGACAGGCTCAGGACGGGGAATTCAATGTAAACTAACTGTAATTCCTTGCGAAAACTACAATAGAAATATGAGTTATACTTTACCTGTAAAACCTTCACCCAATTTACCAAATGATCAATCTATAAATTTATATGCGAGTTTATGTTTTTTTGAAGGAACGAATGTAAGTGTTGGTCGTGGCACCAATAAACAATTCCAAATTTATGGTTCTCCTTTTTTACCAATTCAAAAATTTAGTTTTATTCCGAAACCAAATGAAGGAGCAAAAGATCCTTTATATAATAATAAGGAGTGTTACGGAGAAGATTTGAGTGGAATTAAAAAAATAAATCGTTTAGAATTGAATTGGTTATTAAAAGCTTACAATGAAACAGCCGATAAATCGAAATTCTTTAATTCGTTTTTCACCAAACTTGCCGGAACCAAAAAACTACAACAACAAATTGAAAGTGGAATTTCAGAAAAAGAAATTAGAGCTTCTTGGCAAGAAGGTTTAAAACAATTTAAAGAAATGAGAAAACAGTATTTGATTTATGAATAATAGAGGATAGACTTTTTTAAACTTCAACTTCAATTTCAGAATTCTGTTTCAACAATTCTTCAATAAATTCTTTTCTATCTTTTGGAGAAATAATAATAGATTTTTTGCTTTCATATAAAACTTCAATCCTTTCCGTTAGTGAAGAAGCTGGTGCGCTTAAAAGACTATCTGTTTTCCTTATACATTTTATTTCAGAAATTGGAATATTTTTATTGACTATGAATCCCGAATGCACTTTTAAATTACCTTCAGTTATCGTATAATTTGTATCATATAATAAATACATCATGAACCCAAATGTTGCAATCATTATTACAAAAACCATCAAATCTTTATCTCTTACTCCAACCACAATTGCAGGAATAGAAGTTACAACGAATAGAATTGGTAAAGCAATATCAACTTTTGAGGGAAATATTTTTTTCATTTTACAAAGGCAATTTCTTTTTCATTTCTTCTACAATATTATATGCTGCCGGACAAATTGCAACATTTTTCAGAGTTAGATTTGAAATTTGATAGAACTTATTTCTATCGGTATGCGGAAATTCGCGACAAGCTTTCGGACGAACATCGTAAATAAAACATTTATTATCGCTATCTAGAAAAGTACAAGGAACACTTTGCAATACATAATCTTTATCTTCATCAATTCGAAGATATTGCTCAATAAATTGTTGGGGTTTTAATCGTAAATGTTTTGCAATGCGTTCAATATCAGCCGTAGTAAAAAGCGGTCCAGTTGTTTTACAGCAATTCGCACAATCTAAACAATCAGTTCGTTTAAATTCTGCATCGTGTAAATCTTGCATTATATAATCGAGATTTTTAGGCGCTTTCTTTTTTAGTTTATCGAAATACTTTTTATTCTCGTTATGCTTATCTTTGGCTAACTTTTGTAATATGTCAATTCGTGGATTTGTCAATTTGTTTTATTTGGATGTAAAATTAAAAAAACGACTTAACAAATAACCATATAAATACATAAACTTGAAATGAAAGATTTATTCGGAAAAGCCATTTTAGATTTCCAAACCAATAATAATCCTGAAGATTTAATTACTGAAACTTCAATTAGTGAAGCTGATGAAATGAGTGTTGCGTATTTGTTTCGTGATTATAACGAAATGCCAAAAATGGAACAAAAAGCATTACAATTGGCAAAAGGAAAAGTGCTTGATGTAGGTTGCGGCGCGGGAAGTCATAGTCTGTATTTACAAAACGAAAGAAATCTTGATGTCACTTCTATTGATATTTCAGCAAATGCCATTGAAGCTTGTCAACTTCGAGGCTTAAAAAAAGCTTTCGTTCAAGATGTAATGAAGATAGATGCTGAAAGTCTTCAGCATGACAAATATGACACTATTTTATTATTGATGAATGGTGCTGGAATGTGTGGCAAACTGAAAAACATTTCGAAGTTTTTAGTAAAACTGAAATCACTTTTGAACGAAGGCGGTCAAATTCTATTAGATTCTTCTGATATTATTTATATGTTTGACGAAGATGAAGATGGCGGAAAATGGATCCCTACTGATGTGGATTATTATGGTGAAGTAGTTTTTGATATTTCTTATAAAGGTGAAAAAGAAGAACCATTTAATTGGATGTACATCGATTATAATACGTTACAAAATGCGGCTCATGCTAATGGTTTACAATGTGAACTAATTCTTGAAGGAGAACATTTTGATTATTTAGCGAAAATATCAGTTTAAATTATACGAAATAATTTACATATCTTTATACAAACACAATTACAACATGCCATTAATCTTAGATAACATCAGCAAACACATTACTTTAACTGAAGAAGAAAAAACATTATTTTTATCTAAGACCGAAACCAAAAAGTAAAAGCTAAAACCATGCTTTTAAATGCGGGCGAAATCAGCAAGTATTCCTATTTTGTTAACGAAGGTATTTTAAGAAGTTTTACCATAAACGATAATATTGTTGAACATATTTTAAGTTTTGCTTGTGCTGATTGGTGGATTGGCGATATGTATAGTTTAATTTCCAAAAAACCAGGACATTTATTCATCGAAGTTATTGAAGATGCCGAATTAGTTTTACTTTCCCGTGAAAATCAAGAAGAATTATTTCATAAAATTCCAAAACTTGAACGTTTTTTCAGAATATTAATTGAAAATTCATTAGTTGCCAATCAAGAACGCTTAATGGATAATTTAAGTTTAACAGCTGAAGAACGCTTTGAAAAATTTTGTCAAAAATACCCGAGCTTAATGGCTAGCATTCCTCAAAAATATATAGCAGCATATATAGGTGTTACGCCCGAGTTTTTTAGTAAGATGAAATCTAAAATGCTAAGAAACAATTCCTTTTAACATTTTTTAACTACTTTTTTATCAATACATTACATTTCTTAACCTAGATTAAGTATCCTAGGCATAACCTCATTGTAACTTTGTTGTATAAAAATTCAGGATATGAAAAGAGCCGATTTTATACGAAATGGATTATTTGCTTCAAGTCTGCTATTAGGTAGCACTTTTACAAGTCAAGAAAAAGAAATCGAAGATAATAATCACGTTGGCTTTAATCATATTCCTAACACCAATTCAAATGTTATGAAAAATGCTGTTTTACACAAAGCCGATAGTAGAGGAATTGCTGATCATGGTTGGTTAAAAAGTTTTCACACTTTTAGCTTCGCTAATTATTACAATCCCGATAGAGTAAATTTTGGAGTATTGCGCGTTTTAAACGATGACACTGTTTCATCAGGAATGGGTTTTGGAACGCATCCTCACGAAAATATGGAAATCATTTCTATTCCACTTGAAGGAGATTTAGAACACAAAGACAGCATGGGAAACACCACTGTTATTAAGCATGGTGACATACAAGTAATGAGTGCAGGAACTGGTGTAATGCATAGTGAATATAATAAAAACAAAGACTCACTAGTAAAGTTTCTTCAAATTTGGGTTTTCCCAAACAAACGAAATGTAACACCTCGTTATGATCAAATTACATTAAATGTTGAAGACCGACATAATAAGCTGCAACAAATACTATCACCCAATGCTGATGATACCGGAGTTTGGATTCATCAAAACGCTTGGTTTCACATGGGAAATTTTGACAAAGGTTTTACAACCGATTACAAAATTCACGATACTAAAAACGGGCTATATGTTTTTGTTTTAAAAGGAAACGTTACGGTTGGTGAACAAAATTTGGAAACTAGAGATGGTTATGGAATCTGGGATTTTGATTCAGTTAAAATCACTGCGGATTCTGACGCTGAACTTCTATTAATGGAAGTACCTATGTATTAATTACAAAACTAAATATTAACAAAAAAATTATATTATGGCTAAGACAAATTGGACTATTGACACAACCCATTCAAAAGTGGGTTTTAAAGTTAAACACATGATGTTTACTAATGTTTCAGGAAAGTTTAATACTTATGGAGGTTCTTTTGAAACTGAAGATGATGATTTTACAAATGCTTCAATAGTATTTACAGCTGATACAAATTCTATTGATACTGCAAATGTTGACCGTGATAACCATTTAAAAAGCGCTGACTTTTTTGATGCGGAACAATTTCCAAAATTAACTTTTAAAGTAACCTCTTTTGCCCCTAAAGGAGACGACTATGAAGTAACTGGTGATTTAACTATTAAAGATGTTACGAAAAGTGTTTCTTTCCCAGCAGAATTTAGTGGATTAATGAAAGACCCTTGGGGAAATACTAAAGCAGGATTAAATGTTTATGGAAAAATTAACCGTAAAGAATTTGGTCTAAACTGGAACGCTGCTCTAGAAACTGGAGGGGTACTAGTTGGAGAAGACGTTAAACTTGAAGTTGAATTACAACTTTTAAAACAATAAATTATTTTTCATAATAAGTAGTTTTTGGTTTCGTAGTGAAAAACACCACATTATAAAATGCGGTGTTTTTTATTTTTTAAAAGAAACAAGTGATGCTTAGCCGTGGGTGAAGCGTTACCTTGTATAGCGAAACACACGACAAGTTGTGTTTTAAAAAGCAAAATGAGTGCTTCTCGTGAAAAAAATGTATTTTTGCTGTCTAAATTTTTGAAAACATCATGAAAGCATACGTATTTCCTGGCCAAGGAGCTCAATTTACCGGAATGGGTAAAGATTTATATGAAAGCTCAGCCGAAGCTAAAGAATTATTTGAAAAAGCTAACGAAATTCTAGGTTTTAGAATTACTGATATTATGTTTGAAGGTTCTGCCGAAGAATTAAAAGAGACAAAAGTTACACAACCTGCTGTTTTTTTACACTCGGTTATTTTATTTAAAACCTTAAACGCTACTCCGGATATGGTTGCTGGTCATTCTTTAGGTGAATTTTCTGCTTTGGTAGCCAATGGTGCATTGTCTTTTGAAGACGGATTAAAATTGGTTTCTCAAAGAGCTATGGCCATGCAAAAAGCTTGTGAAATTACACCTTCGACTATGGCGGCTGTTTTAAACTTAGATGACAAAATTGTTGAAGATATTTGTGCACAAATTGATGGTGTTGTAGTTGCTGCCAATTATAACTGTCCGGGACAATTAGTAATTTCTGGCGAATACAAAGCGGTGGAAGCTGCATGTGAAAAAATGAAAGAAGCAGGTGCAAAGCGTGCCTTAATTTTACCTGTTGGTGGAGCTTTCCACTCTCCTATGATGGAACCAGCTAGAGAAGAATTAGCAGCAGCTATCGAAGCAACTACTTTCTCAACTCCAAGTTGTCCAGTTTATCAAAATGTTACAGCTAGTGCTATTTCTGATGCAAGTGAAATTAAGAAAAACCTAATTGCTCAATTAACTGGAGCGGTTAGATGGACACAATCTGTTAACCAAATGATTGCTGATGGAGCTACTAGTTTTACGGAAGTTGGTCCAGGAAAAGTATTAGTTGGTTTGGTAAACAAAATCAATAAAGAAGTAGAAACAATATCTGCATAAAACTTTAAAAACTCCGAAATTCAATCGGAGTTTTTTATTTAACTTTATTTAAAAGTTTTAAAATATGTCATTTAAACATTTCGCAGCGATTCTTTTCTTTGTAGCATTCCAAGTGGTAACTGCACAAACCATTTACAAGGACAGTGTTTTTTCTAAAGTTACTAAAACTACGTACACTTATGGCAAAGTAGAAAACGAATCACTTCAGTTTGATTATTATAAAGCGGACAATTCTCAGAAAAATTTACCATTAGTAATATTTGTACATGGTGGCGGATTTTCAGGCGGAACAAGAAATGATTACTATACTATGGCATTTGCCAACAAACTTGCGCAACGTGGTTATGCTGTTGCTTCTGTTTCGTATCGATTAACGATGAAAGACATTGGTTTTGGTTGCGATGTGGAAGCCACTAAAAAAATAGAAGCTTTTAATTCGGCTTCGCACGATGTGAGTTTAGCGATAAGATATATTCTCGACAACAATAAAAAATTCAACATCGACTCTAACAAAATAATTCTCGCAGGTTCAAGCGCTGGTGCTGAAACGGTTTTGAATATGGTTTATGTGTATGACAACAACATGCTACCTACTAACTTTAAATATGCTGGGGTAATAAGTATGGCTGGAGCTTTATCAACGTTAGACAAAATAAACTACAACAACGCAATTCCTACACAACTTTTTCACGGAACTGCTGATAATTTGGTTCCTTATAATTTTGCGCCCCATCGTTTTTGTAATGCAAATGACAAAGGCTACATCATGTTATATGGCTCCGAGTCAATTGCTGAACATTTAAAAAATTTAGAAACGCCTTATTATTTTCATACTATAAAAGGTGGTTCTCATGATTGGTCGTATTTACCTATGACGACTTATTTCGAAGAAATCATTGATTTTTATATCACGATGTCGTTCATGTAACTACTACAAGACAAACAAACCGAACTACAAACAATTAATTCACAAGGTAATTAGACCCTAAATAGCTTCGGCATTTTTTTAGTTATCTTTGTAAAAAGAAATTCCCTTTATGAATTTGGATTTACGAACAGTAAGCGTCATTCGATACATTACGCCACTACGCGAAGGTGGTTCGCTTCCTGCGTTGGCCGAAGCTGATGACGATTTTAAATATGTAATTAAATTTAGAGGTGCCGGTCACGGTGTTAAAGCATTAATTGCTGAATATTTAGGAGGTCAAATTGCGAGCTATTTAGGTTTGCCGGTTCCTGAATTGGTTTATGTTACTTTAGACGAAGCGTTTGGAAGAACTGAAGCCGATGAAGAAATTCAAGATTTACTGAAGTTTAGCGAAGGTTTAAATTTAGGACTTCATTATTTATCGGGCGCGTTGACATTTGATGCAGCCGTGAATGATTGCGATGCGCTTTTAGCGTCAAAAATTGTGTGGCTCGATGCTTTTATTACCAATGTTGATCGAACGTTTAAAAATACAAACTTGTTGATTTGGAAAAAAGAATTATGGCTGATTGATCATGGTGCTTCATTCTATTTTCATCATTCATGGAACAATTGGGAAACAACTGCCGTTACTCCGTTTGCATTAATCAAAGATCATGTTTTGTTGCCCAAAGCAAGTAAACTAGAAGAAGCACATGCTGAATTTAGTTCCAAACTGAATCCTTCGATTTTAAAAGAAATTGTAGATCGAATTCCAGAAGAATGGTTGCAATGGGATGAAACCGATTTATCGGCAGACGAAATCAAATTGGTTTACTTAAAATTCTTATCCCTTCGATTAGAAAATGCTTCAACTTTTTTAAAACAAGCTCAAGATGCACGAAAAACACTTATATGATTACGCTGTCATTCGTGTAGTACCAAGAGTAGAACGCGAAGAATTTATAAACATTGGTTTGATGTTGTTTTGCAAACGCCAAAAGTATTTGCGCATTCAATACCAAATTCCGACAGAGAAAATAACACTATTTTGTCCAGAATTTGATGTGGAACAATTAGCAATAAACTTGGCTGCCTATACCAAAATTTGTTCGGGCAAAAAAGAAGGCGGACCAATTGCTGAATTTGAATTAGCTGAACGTTTTAGATGGCTAACCGCTATAAAAAGTTCTAGTATTCAAACCTCAAGACCACATTCTGGATTTAGCAAAGACTTAGACAAAACTTTTGACGAACTATACTACGAACTTGTTTTATAAGGAATTGTTTGTAATTTATCTCATTTTTTTTGTAACTTGAAGCTTATATAATTATAAAACTATTTTAATATGAAAAAAGTATTTTTAAGTTTTGCTTTCTTAGCAATTTTATCATTGGCGTCATGTAAAGAAGAAACCAAAGACAAAGTGGAAGAAGCTACTGAAGCTGTTGCAACTGATATAGAAACTGCTACTGAAAACGCGGTTGAAGCAATTGATTCTACAGCTCAAAAAGTTGGTGAAGAAGTAAAAGAAGAAGTAGAATATATGGATGAAAGAGTTGATTAATTCTTTATCTTAATAAAATAAAAAACTCCAATTTTAAATTGGAGTTTTTTTATAAATCTATTTTTTAATTTTTTGTTCCCATTTCCAAGCGCTTGCTAAAGCTTCTTCTAAAGAAGATTTGGCTTTCCAACCTAAAACATTGTTGGCTTTATCGGTATTAGCATACGCTTCTGTAACATCGCCTTCTCTTCTACCTACAATTTTATAGGGTAATTTTTGATTGGAAACTTTTTCAAAAGCATATATCACTTCTAAAACAGAACTTCCGGTTCCAGTTCCAATATTAAACGTTTCTACTTTGTCCAAATTTTTATTTTCCAAAAGTCGCTGTAAAGCTACAACATGTGCTTTTGCTAAATCAACAACATGAATGTAATCACGTATCGCTGTTCCATCAGGCGTTGGATAATCGTTACCAAAAACGGATAATTCTTTTCGTAAACCAACAGCTGTTTGTGTTATAAATGGCACTAAGTTTTGTGGAACTCCTAGAGGTAATTCTCCTATTTCAGCTGAAGGATGTGAACCAATTGGATTAAAATAACGTAATAAAATAGCATTGATATTAGAAACTTTGGCAACATCTAAAATAATTTCTTCACCAATTTGCTTGGTATTCCCATAAGGAGACATGGCCTGTTGAACCGGTGCATTTTCAGTAATTGGCATGGTTTCAGCTTGACCGTAAACTGTGCATGACGAACTGAAAATAAAATTGGCCTTTGCCTTAGCTTGTAATTCTTGTAAAATATAAACTAAAGCATTGATGTTATTTTCGTAATACAACAACGGATTTTCAACACTTTCGCCAACCGCTTTACTCGCTGCAAAATGAATTACACCATCAATATCTTGATGCTTTACAAAAAAATCTTGAACCGATTTTTTATCGCGTAAATCTATATTCTCAAAAAGTGGTTTTTTGTTTGTGATTCTTTCAATTCCGTCTAAAACTTCAATAGATGAATTTGATAAATTATCTACAATAACAACTTCAAATCCTTCATTTTGTAATTCTACAACCGTATGCGAACCAATAAAACCTAAACCGCCTGTAACTAGTATCTTCATATTTTAGTTTTCAGTTGCAGTCGCAGTAAACAGTAACTGAGACTGAATACTGAGACTGAACACTATTATACGTATTCTAAAACCGAATCTGTAATAAATTTAATTTGCTCATCGTCTAATTCTGTGTGCATTGGCAATGCAATAACTTCATCACACAATTGATTGGTTACTCCGAAATCTTCTTCTTTATAACGAGAATCTAAATACGCTTTTTGTTTATGTAGAGGAATTGGATAATAAATAGCACAAGGAATTCCTTTTTCTTGTAAATGAGCTAACAATCCATCTCTTTTTCCATTTAGAACTCTAAATACATATTGATGGAAAACATGGCAATCACAATTCTCGCAAATGGTTGGCACCCACAAATTAGTATTTACACCTAAAGCAACCGAATACTTTCTTGCTGCTTCTTGTCTTGCTTTATTGTACGTATCTAAGTGTGGCAATTTAGCCTTTAGAACACCTGCTTGAATACTATCTAAACGTGAATTCACTCCCACTACATCGTGATGATAACGAACATACATACCGTGATTTACAATTCCTCTTAACGTATGTGCTAATTCATCATCATTTGTAAAAATTGCACCACCATCACCATAACATCCTAGGTTTTTTGAAGGAAAAAATGAAGTTGCTCCAACATGGCCTATAGTTCCAACTTTTTGTTTTTTTCCATCTTTATTGGTGTAATCTGCACCGATAGCTTGGGCGTTATCTTCAATAACATACAAATTGTGTTCGTTTGCAATTTCCATAATGGCGTCCATATTTGCTGCACGTCCAAATAAATGTACTGGAACAATTGCTTTTGTTTTTGGCGTAATTGCTTTCTTAATTGCTTCAATTGAAATATTCATATTATTCATATCAACATCCACTAAAACTGGAGTTAATTGTAATAATGCGATAACTTCAACTGTAGCAGCAAACGTAAAATCGGCAGTAATGACTTCGTCACCTGGTTTTAACCCTAATCCCATCATGGCAATTTGTAATGCGTCTGTTCCATTAGCACAAGGAATTACGTGTTTTACACCTAAATATTTTTCTAAATCAGCTTGAAACTGGTGAACCAATGGTCCATTTATGTATGTATTTGTATCTAAAACTTCTTGAATAGAAGCATTAACTTCGTCTTTTATTTTTTCGTATTGACTTTTTAAGTCAACCATTTGTAATTTTCGCATTGTAATAAAATTTAGCTTAACAAAAGTAAGAAATAATGTGCTACTTTTTAGCATAAAGAAAAAGAAACGTATTTTAGCATATAAATTGTGAGCATGCTATTTTTCTATAACATTTTAATACACATTGCTAGTTTAATATTAAAGCTATTAGCCCCTTTTAGCCCGAAACTAAAACTTTTTGTTAATGGTCGAAAAGATGTTTTTTCAACTTTAAAAAGTAAAATTAACTCTGGTGATAAAGTAATTTGGGTTCATGCCGCTTCTTTAGGTGAGTATGAGCAAGGCATTCCGGTTATGGAAGCTTTAAAAAAGGAATTCCCTAATCATAAATTAGCTGTAACATTCTTTTCACCTTCAGGCTATGAAATTAGAAAAAACAACACGTTAGCCGATGTAACTGTTTATTTACCACTTGACACTAAATCAAATGCAAAAGAGTTCATAAAAACTCTTCATCCTGAATTAGTGCTGTTTATTAAATATGAATTTTGGCCAAATTACCTTAACGAGTTGAAGCGTATGAATATTCCAACTTATTTAGTTTCAGGAATTTTTAGAGAAAAACAAGCGTTCTTTAAATGGTATGGCGGATTTTATAGAAAAGCGTTAAAAACTTTCAATCACTTTTTTGTTCAGAATGATTCCTCAAAAAAATTGATTCAATCTATTGGTTTTGAAAATGTTACTATTTCTGGTGACACACGTTTTGATAGAGTAGTTGATATTTTAAATAGAGATAATTCGCTAGATTTTATTGATAATTTTAGATTTCTAAACTCCGCTCGAACTGACAAGTCAACTCTAATAGTTATTGGAAGTTCATGGCCAAAAGATGAAGAATTGTTAGTTAATTATATCAATCAGAGTTCAGAAAGTGTAAAGTTTATTATTGCACCTCATAACATTAAACAAGAACAGATTTTAAATCTGAAATCAGTGATAAATAAAAAATCGATTCTTTTTAGTGAATATCAAAATGAGATTTCTCGTTTCACTCGAAATGACAATGAGGAATTGAAAAAAACACAAGTTTTCATAATCAATACCATTGGTATTTTAACCAAAATTTACAGCTATGCGGATATTGCTTATGTAGGTGGTGGCTTCGGAAGCCCAGGTATTCACAACATATTGGAACCAGCCACTTTTGGTATTCCAATTATAATTGGTCCAAATTATGCTCACTTTGCGGAAGCAACGGCTCTAGTTCATCAAGAAGGTTGTATTTCAATTCAAAATGAAAATGAACTAAAATTGGCTTTCGATTCGCTTTTATACAATTCAGACGAACGATTAGAGAAAGGTCATATTTGCAAAACTTTTGTTCAAATGAATAAAGGAGCAACTTCAAAAATAATCAATCACATTCTTAACAAAAACCTAAATAATTAACGCTAATTTATATTTTCCGTAAATTGCGACATTAAAACCTATTAAAAAATGAGAATTTTAAAATTACTTATCGTTTTACTTTCATTCCCAATTTTTGCACAACAAGGTGGAATGTGGATTCCAAGTATGTTAAAAGGAATGAACGAAAGCGAAATGCAACGCTTAGGCATGAAAATTTCTGCCGAAGATATTTACGACGCCAACAATTCTAGTATTAAAGATGCTATTATTCACTTTGATGGCGGTTGTACTTCTGAAATTATTTCGCCAAAAGGATTATTACTTACAAATCACCATTGTGGTTATGGTGAAATTCAAAGTCATTCTACTGTGGAACACGATTACTTACAAGACGGTTTCTGGGCGATGTCTATGGATAAAGAATTACCTAATCCTGGAATGGTTGCTACTCTAATAGTAAGCATTCACGATGTTACCAACACGGTTTTAGAAGGCGTTGCACAACTTTCTTCAGAAACAGATAAACAAAAGAAAATTCAAGAAAATATTTCAAGAGTTCAAACTTCATTTCCAAAAGAAGCTTGGCAAGAGAATAAAATCAAGACTTTCTATGAAGGAAATCAATACATTTTATTTGTAACTGAAACTTTCAAAGACATTCGTTTAGTGGGCGCACCACCAAGTTCAATTGGTAAGTTTGGTTCTGATACTGATAACTGGGTTTGGCCTCGTCATACTGGAGATTTCTCTATTTTCAGAATTTATGCCAATAAAGACAATAAACCTGCAGAATATTCAAAGGATAACGTTCCTTATACACCAAAACACTTTTTACCTGTTTCAATCGACGGAATTTCTGAAGGTGACTTCACAATGGTTTTTGGTTTCCCTGGAAGAACACAAGAATATTTACCTTCATTTGCTGTAGAGCAAATTGTTAACACTTTAAATCCTGCTAAAATTGAAGTTCGCGATGCGGCTTTAAAAGTTCAAGACGGATTTATGCGTAAAGATCAAGCGATTAAAATTCAATATGCTTCAAAATACGCAAGTGTAGCTAATTATTGGAAAAAATGGATTGGAGAAAGTCAAGGTTTAAAAAAATCAAATGCTATTCAACTTAAAAAAGAATATGAAACCGAATTCTTAAAACAAGTTACTAAAAATGGTAAACAAGGCGAATATGGTAATTTACTTTCAAGTTTTGAAAAAAATTATTCTGCTATAAACGATTATGCTTTAGCAAGAGATTATTTTATTGAAGTTGCTTTAAGAAATACTGAATTGTTAAGTGCTGGTTTTAAATTATATCAATTAGAACAAGTTTACAAAGCTAAAGGTGAACAAGCATTTAATGATAGAAAAGATAATACCGTAAAAGGATTTGAAAGTTTCTACAAAGATTTTAATGCTCAAGTTGATGAAAAAGTTGCTGAAAAATTAATTGCACTTTATTTAGAAAAATCACCTTTACTTTCATCTGATTTAAAAGCATTAGATAAAAATAAAATTGTAAACGAAGTATATTCAAAATCAAAATTAACATCGTACAACGGATTAAAATCTTTAATGGAAGGTGATGCAAAAAAAGTATTCAAAAACTTAAATAAAGATAAAGGATATTTATTAGTTAAAAAATTAGCTGATAATTACTATGCTAATATTGCACCAAAATATGATGCATTAAATTTAGAAATTGGTGCATTACAACGCGAGTATATGAAAGCTCAATTAGAAATGTTCCCTAATGGAAGATTCTTTCCAGATGCTAATAGCACTTTAAGAATTACTTACGGACAAGTAAAAGGTTACAACCCAAGTGATGCTGTTTATTACGAACCAGTTACACATTTAGAAGGTGTCATGGAAAAATACGTTCCTGGTGACTACGAATTTGATGTTCCAGCTAAATTATTAGACCTGATTAAAAATAAAGATTACGGTCAATATGCAGAGAACGGAAAGATGCCTGTTTGTTTTATTGCTACAAATCACACAACAGGAGGAAACTCTGGAAGTCCAGCTTTAGACGCAAACGGAAACTTAATAGGTTTAAACTTTGACCGTGTTTGGGAAGGTACTATGAGCGACATTCATTACGATCCAGAAATATGCAGAAACATTATGGTTGACATTCGTTATGTATTATTTATTATCGATAAATATGCAGGTGCGAAGCATTTAATTGACGAAATGAATTTGGTTCATCCAAAAAAAGGTAGTAATTAATAAAATTAGGCTTATATTTTATCTTGATAACCCTTTGAAAATGAGGTTTTATAAAAAAAATAAAATATTTTAAAAAAAAATTGTAAAAACATTTTGTCAAGTCAAAAAATTTATATCTTTGCTACGAATTAATAATTAACCTTTTATAATTTAGTAAGATGAAAAAAGTTGTTTTAAGCTTAGCATTAGTTGCTATGACATTCGTATCTTGTAAAGAAGCTGCTCAAGAAACTGAAGCTACTACAGAACAAGCTGTTGAGGCTGTTGAAACTACAACTGAAGAGGCTGTTGAGGCTGTTCAAGAAGTTGCTGATTCTGCTGTTGCTGCTACTGAAGAAGTTGCTACTGAAGCTAAAGAAGCTGTTGAAGCTGCAAAATAATCTAAGCTTTTAGAAAAAAATAAAGCTCCACAAGGTGGAGCTTTTTTTATGCCGTTTCGCCAAATATATCGTTATTTAAAGAAAAATCTAAAACCTCAGCTGTAGAAACATATTTTTGTACCTCATTTATTCCTTTTTGCAACAACAACTGAGTGGTATATTTTCTACTTTTTGCAATTTCTTTTTCATGCAAAATTACTCTAAAGAAAAACTTTCCGTTTCCAGAACGAAATCGCAGAAAAACTAAATCTTCAACATGACGTTTTAAGTATTCAATTTCTTCCTCACATTCAAAACGCAACTCAAAATCATTACCTGTGAAAATAGGTTTCGCTTTACGTGAAAGCAATTCATATTTATAAAACCCATTAAGTCGTTTAGTGATAACAAAAGTAGCCATTTGTGTTTTTTATAGTTAATGCAAAATAAACAATTGTGTGTAATCTTTAACTAAGAATCTAGAAAAGTTATTAAGATATAAATTCTATAAAAACAAAAAAGCTCCTAACTAAGTTAGAAGCTTCTTGTACTCAAGGCGGGACTTGAACCCGCACGGACTAATGTCCACTGGATTTTAAGTCCAGCGTGTCTACCAATTCCACCACTCGAGCGTTGGATTATTTGAAAATTTAAAAAATAAAGCCTTTTTGACTAAGCAAAAAGGCTTTTGTACTCAAGGCGGGACTTGAACCCGCACGGACTAATGTCCACTGGATTTTAAGTCCAGCGTGTCTACCAATTCCACCACTCGAGCAAAATTTAAATTTTCATAGAGCGAAAAACGGGGTTCGAACCCGCGACCTCAACCTTGGCAAGGTTGCGCTCTACCAACTGAGCTATTTTCGCATATAAATAAGAACGTTTTTCTTGATTGCGAGTGCAAATATATAATATATTTTTCTTTCTACAAGTACTTTTTAATAAAAAAAATAACTTTTTATAATGCTTTGATTACGAATAAATTATTTTTTACCTAACATTCGTTTTATTTCGTTTAGCTTCATTAAAGCCTCCACAGGTGTTAATGTATTGATATCTAAATTCACAATTTCTTCTTTAATTTCCTCTAAAAGTGGATCATCTAAATTAAAAAAACTTAATTGTAGTTCATCATCTGTTGATTTTAATCCACTTAGTTCTTCAGCAGAATGATCTTTCTCTAATTTCTTCAACATTTTCTGTGCTTTTTGAATCACCGTTTGTGGCATTCCAGCCATTTTAGCAACATGAATACCAAAACTATGTGCACTGCCACCTTTGACTAATTTACGAATAAATAAAACCGTATCTTTTAATTCCTTAACCGAAACATTAAAGTTTTGAATACGCTCAAAAATTGCCTCCATTTCATTTAACTCGTGATAATGCGTAGCAAAAAGCGTTTTTGGTTTATGCGGATGTTCGTGTAAATATTCGGAAATAGCCCATGCAATTGAAATTCCGTCATACGTAGAAGTTCCGCGACCAATTTCATCTAACAGCACTAAACTTCTATCGGAAATATTATTCAAAATGGAAGCAGTTTCATTCATTTCAACCATGAAAGTCGATTCGCCCATTGAGATGTTATCGCTTGCTCCTACTCTCGTAAAAATCTTGTCTACAATTCCCATTCGAACACTTTCGGCAGGAACAAAGCTACCCATTTGAGCCAACAATACAATTAAAGCTGTTTGGCGCAAAATTGCCGATTTACCCGACATATTCGGTCCGGTAATCATAATGATTTGCTGACTTTCTCTATCCAAATACACATCATTTGAAATATAGGGAACACCAACAGGCAATTGTTTTTCAATTACTGGATGACGACCTTCTTTAATTTCTAAATCGAAAGAATCGTCAAGAATTGGTCGGGCATAATTATTTTCAATTGCTAATTGCGTGAACGATTGTAAACAATCTAATTGCGCTACTAAATTCGCATTATGTTGCACGGGTTTTATATACGTTGCCATCCAGTTAATCAACTGTTCAAAAATTTGATTTTCTAACAATTGAATCTTTTCTTCGGCTCCTAAAATTTTGGCTTCGTATTCTTTTAATTCTTCGGTAATATATCGCTCTGCACTTACTAAAGTTTGCTTACGAATCCATTCTGAAGGAACTTTATCTTTATGAGTATTTCGAACTTCGATATAATAGCCAAAAACATTATTGAAAGCAACTTTTAAAGAAGGAATTCCAGTGGTTTCACTTTCGCGCTGCTCTAGATCTTCTAAATACGCTTTTCCGTTTTGAGAAATATTTCGTAGTTGGTCTAACTCTTCACTAATTCCAGTTGCAATTGCATTTCCTTTATTAATGTTTACAGGTGCATCTTGATTTAAAGTATTTCCAATTTTCTCACGAAGTAATTCGCAAGCATGTAAACTATCACCAATAGTTTTCAAAGCTTCATTCGAACTTTTTAATGCTAATTCTTTAATGGGAACAATAGCGTCTAAAGATTCTTTTAAATAAACGACTTCTCTTGGTGAAACTTTTCCAGCAGCCACTTTAGAAATCAAACGCTCTAAATCGGAAATTTGTTTGATTTGATATTGAATCGATTGTAATGTTTCACTATTCTCTTTCAAATACGAAACGACTTCATGACGACTTTCGATTCGACTTGCATCTTTTAATGGCAAAGCCAACCAACGTTTTTGCAAACGCGCGCCCATGGGCGACAAGGTTTTATCAATGACATCTAAAAGCGTTACCGCATTTACATTCGTAGAATGATACAACTCTAAATTTCGAATCGTAAAACGATCCATCCAAACGTAAGCATCTTCCGCAATACGCTGAATATTGGTGATGTGTTGAATTTTATTATGTTGGGTTTCCGATAAATAATACAAAACCGCACCAGAAGCAATAACGCCTTCTTGTAATTCTTCAATTCCAAAACCTTTTAGTGAATTGGTTTGAAAATGCTTGGTTAAACTTTCAACGGCATAATCTTCTTTAAAAATCCAATCTTCTAAATAAAAAGTATGATAATCTTCGCCAAAAACTTCTCTAAATTTCGTTTTGAATTGCTTTGGAACTAAAATTTCACTTGGACCAAAATTTTGCAATAACTTATCGACATATTCTTCGTTTCCTTGAGCCGTTAAAAACTCACCTGTAGAAACATCTAAAAATGAAACTCCTAAATATTTCTTACCAAAACTAACGGCAGCTAGGAAATTATTTGATTTAGCTTGTAAAACCTCATCATTCATTGCAACACCAGGTGTTACCAGTTCTGTAACTCCACGTTTTACAATAGTTTTAGTCATTTTTGGATCTTCTAATTGATCACAAATAGCTACTCGAAGTCCAGCTTTTACTAATTTAGGCAAATAGGTATTTAAAGAATGATGTGGAAAACCCGCTAAAGCTGTTTCACTATCAGAACCAGCACCTCTTTTAGTTAGAGTAATTCCTAAAATTCCAGCGGCTCTTACAGCATCTTCACCAAAGGTTTCATAAAAATCGCCCACACGAAACAACAAACAAGCATCAGGATATTTTGCCTTGATACTATTGTATTGCTGCATTAATGGAGTTTCCTTTTTTTCTTTAGTTTTCGTTGCTTCTTTCTTAGCCACAATTCTTAAATTTTAGTGTAGTTGCGAAGGTAATAAAATCGTGTGCAATGACAATATTTAAATAGACTGTAATTTGAAAATTTCTTTAGACAATTTAATTTGTTTTCCTCTTTCATTTTCTTTGCTTGTCCAAAGAAAACGAAACAAAAGAAAGGACACTTTTACGAGGAATTTTTAATCATAGATTAAAACCGTTTGAAAAACTCTGCGTCGCTTCACTCCTGTTTTTCAGAGCTTTTTCAAACTATTCTTGCGTAAAAGAATGCAAAGCTTCGCTTTGCCAAAATACTGAAAATTGACACATATTCAAATTGTCTAATTGACACTTTATATCTATTTTTGCAACATGAGAAAATTAGCCAACGAAGAATTAAATCGCATTAGTAAAGACGAATTCAAAGAATCTGAAAAAACACCAATTATTGTAATTCTAAACGACATTAGAAGTTTACACAATATTGGCTCTGTTTTTAGAACGAGTGATGCGTTCTTGTTGGAAAAAATTTACTTGTGTGGTATTACAGCTACGCCACCAAATAAAGAAATTCATAAAACTGCTCTTGGCGCAACAGATACTGTTGCTTGGGAATATGCAAAAGATGTTTTAGAAGTTATTCAAAAACTAAAAGCGGAAAAGCTAAAAATTTATTCTGTAGAACAAACGGAAAATTCAATCATGTTAAATGATTTTCAAGTGGAAACAAACGAACGTTATGCTTTAATTTTTGGTAACGAAGTTAAAGGTGTTTCGCAAGAAGCAATTAATTTAAGTGAAGGTGTTATTGAGATTCCACAATTAGGAAGCAAACATTCGCTAAATATTTCGGTTAGTGCTGGAATTGTAATTTGGGATTTGTTTCAGAAGATATTTGAGAAAAAAGAGTAAAGAAAATAGAAAAGAGATTTTTAATTTTTACTCTTATTAAAATCTCTTAATTTTTTATTCAAAATTTTCAATAATTCATCATGATTTATATCTAAAAAAATGGTTTGAATACTGTATTTTGAGTTAGTAATTTTTTTGGAAATAATTCCATTCAAGAGTTTACACAACCAACCCTTTGAGGGTGTTATTGAAGTCTCTTTTAATTCAATAAATATATTTCTATTAGAAACAAAACCTCGATGATATGTTTCAACTAAAAAAAATGATTCTATCTCTTCAAACTTAACAACTCTATTTTCCTTAAGAAAATAGATATTATAATTTCTTCATCTTTTATAATTAACATTGGTGTTTTTTTTGATAACAGATAAACAGAATGAACAATCCCAAAGCTAAAAAGTAATAAACCTAATAACAGCATAATACTTTTAAGAGGTTTAATATCAAAATTTATCATTTCATCAATATAAAAAACACCTATAAACACAAAAAAACATCCAATTGAGAAAGAAATAGCCGCTTTCTCCTTATTTACAAATATGTTTTTAATATTTTCCAAAACGAAATTCTATTTTCTATATTCTATTATCTATCTTCTCTTTAATCTCACTTAAAATCTTCACATAATCTTCTTGGTTTTTTACAAAATCAAAATCGGAGACATCGATAATTAAGACATTTAAATCGGTTTGCGTTTTGATGTAATCTAAATAACCACGATTGATTTTTTCTAAATACTCGGCTGGAATTTCTTGTTCGTAATTTCGACCGCGTTTTTTTATGTTGGCCAATAATCGTTCTGTATTTTGATACAAATACACATACAAATCGGGTTTTGGCATTTCTTTATGAATAATGTCAAACATGGTTTTGTACAATCGAAATTCATCTTCTTGTAACGTAACTTTGGCGAAAATCAATGATTTTACAATGTGATAATCGGAAACAATAAAATCTTTAAACAAATCGAACTGCGATAAATCGTCGGTTAATTGTTGGTAACGATCGGCTAAAAAAGACATTTCTAACGGAAATGCATAGCGATTTTGGTCTTTATAAAATTTTGGCAGAAAAGGATTATCAGCAAAACGTTCTAAAACCAATTTTGCATTTAAATCTTCAGAAATTTTAGAAGAAAGTGTGGTTTTTCCCGCACCTATATTTCCTTCAATTGCAATGTAATTGTAGTTGTCGAATTGTAAATCTTGTAAAGGTGATTTTAATTTTCCAAAAACCGTACAATCTGAATTGTCTTGAGTAATTTCTAAAAGTTCTTGAATTGATTTTTTGAAAACAGGATGCTTCCATTGAAAATTCAAATCGGAGAACGGTAACAAGACAAATTTTCTATCTTGCATTCTTGGATGTGGCACTTGCAATTCGTTTGCTTCTGTAATTTCTTCATTACAAGCAATCACATCTAAATCAATTTTTCGTGATGTATATCCTTTTTCATTAGAACGAATGCGACCTAAATCTTTTTCTAATTTTAATAATTGTTTTAAAACCTTTGAAGCAGACTTAGAAGTATGAACCAAAACAACAGCATTTAAAAAAGCGTCGCCTTCAAAACCTAAAGCTGGTGTTTCGTAAACTCTTGAAGTTTGAACAACTGTAGCAATGTTATGATGAATTGCGGCTATAGCTTGTTCTAAAAAATCGAGACGATTTCCTTGATTGCTTCCTAATGCTATTACAATTTGATTTTGATTCATTGAGAGCAAAATAACAAACAATTTTACACTTTAAACCTAACAAATTTATTTTTTTATGAACATGTAACATTTTTAACAATTCACGGACTAACCATTAAATAAAATTACTGATAGAATGAAATTTTTAGGAAATGTATTAGCAACTGTAATTGGAATTTTTGTCTTTTGCATGTTGTTCTTTTTTGGAATTATGTTTATTGGACTACTTTTTGGTGGTGATACTGAAACTGTTACAGTAAAAGAAAACTCTGTTATTGAATTAGACTTATCTGAAGTAGAATTAGATTATGGCGGAAAATTTGAAGTTAACTTCTTAAATTACAAAGATTTTGAAACCAAATACAATGGACTTTCAGATGTTTTAAATGCTATTGATTATGCTAAAAAAGATGAAAAAATTAAAGGTATTTCCATTTTAAATAATTTTTCAAGATTAGGATTAGCACAAAGTAAAGCGTTACGCGATAAACTTGAAGATTTTAAATCTTCAGGTAAATTTGTTGTTGCCTATTCTAATTATCTTACTCAAAAAGACTATTATTTAAACTCTGTTGCCGATACTTTATACTTAAACCCTGTTGGTGAACTAGATTTTAAAGGTTTAGCTTCTGAGATAATTTACATGAAAGAACTTCAAGAAAAAACTGGAGTTAAAATGGAAGTTATTAGACATGGTAAATACAAAAGTGCTGTTGAACCTTTCTTAGCTCAAGAAATGAGTCCAGAGAACCGTGAACAAATGACTGTTCTATTGAATTCGGCATGGGAAACAATTGTAAATGATATTTCTAAGAGTCGAAAAATTTCTGTTGATAGTTTAAATAGTATTGCTAACTCACTTGGTGGAAGAACGCCAGAATTAGCTTTAGCTAAAAATATGATTGACAAGATTGCTTATGAAGATGAATTTCATAACGGTATTAGAAAAAATTAAGCGTAGATAAAAAGAAGAATACAACAAAATTGCCATTTTAGATTATGCTAAAAATGTAGCTACAACAGCAACTGATTTCAGTAAAAAAGACATTGTCGCGGTTATTTATGCTCAAGGAGAAATTCAAGGTGGCGAAGGCGATGTTAATATTATTGGTGAAGGTTCTATAAGAAGATCGCTTGAGGAAGCAAGAAATGATGATGATGTAAAAGCAATTGTTTTACGTGTTGACAGTCCGGGTGGAAGCGCTTTAACTTCAGAATTAATTTGGAGAGAAATTGAATTAACTAAAAAAGTAAAACCAGTTGTAGTTTCTATGGGTAATTTAGCGGCATCTGGTGGTTATTATATTTCTTGTAATGCTGATAGAATTTTTGCTGAACCAAGTACTATTACTGGATCTATTGGAGTTTTTGGTATGCTTCCAAATTTCAAACAATTGGCAGATAACATCGGTATTAATGCAGAACAAGTAAAAACACATCAAAATGCTAGTGGTTATAGCGTTTTTGAACCTGTAGACGAAAACTTTAAAAATATAACTTTAGAAAGTATCGAATCTATTTATTCAACTTTCTTAAATAGAGTTGCAAGTGGTAGAAAAATGACCACTTCTCAAGTAGACAGTATTGCTCAAGGAAGAGTTTGGACAGGTTTAGATGCTGTAAAAATTGGCTTAGTAGATGAGTTAGGTGGTTTAGATAATGCTATTGCTTATGCCGCTAAATTAGGTAAAACAGATTCTTACAAACCAAAAATTTCCCAGAATATGAAAAGAATTTCGATGATATTTTGGCAAAATTTGGAATGGCAAAAATGAACTTATCTAAAGAAGCCATTTTAAAAGAAGAATTAGGCGAAGAAAATTATAAAGTTTTAGAACAAATTAAGAGAGCAAACCAACTTAAGGGTGTTCAAGCTTTAATGCCATACAGTTTAAACATCAATTAAACAATTATCAATAAAAACTTAAAAAGGAGCTGCTAAATTACTAGTAGCTCTTTTTTTATTTACTTTTGTGTAACTATGAATCAAAAAGACAAGTTTTTAGCACAACGTATCTATTTTATTTTAAGCGGACTTTTTATTTGTTCTCTTGTTGTGTCCAATTTAATTTTTCAAAAGTTTTTTTACTGGTATCCATTTGGAAAATCAGAATTCTTGGGAGCTAAATTTTTTGAAATATCAGTTGGCGTACTTCCTTATCCTATTACATTCTTAATTACCGACTTAATCTCTGAAATTTATGGGAAAAACAAAGCTAATCAAGTAGTTACAAGTGGTATTTTTGCTTCAATATTTTCTTTAGGAATTGTATATGTTGCCAATCATGTTCCCGCAATAGAAGGTTCTCCTGTCGATGATGTTTTGTTTACAAAAGTATTTGGACAAACCGCTCTTGCTGTTTTAGCTTCTATGTTAGCTTATTTGGCAGCACAGTATATAGACATACAAGTTTATCATTTTTGGAAAAAAGTAACCAGTGGTAAAATGCTTTGGGTAAGAAACAATTTCTCAACCATAACTTCTCAAGCTGTAGACACATTTACAGTATTGCTTTTATTGTGCTTTTTTGAAATTTTACCTTGGAATGTTTTCGGGAAATTATTCATCAGCGGATTTGCTTTTAAATTATTCATTGCATTGTTAGACACTCCATTTTTATACCTTTTTGTATTTATTTTTAGAAAAAGGTTTAATTTAAAGTTGAACGACGAAATTTCAATCGATTAAGTTATTTTTTTAACGAAAAGTTAAACCTTTTTGGGTAATTTGGCCTTAAATTTGAAATTAAATTCACCATTAATAACAATTTTATGGCAAAAAAAATCCTGAAAATAGTTGGTATTTTCTTACTTGTAAGTGTTGTTGCACTTGCTGCAGCTCCATTTATCTTTAAAGACAAGATAAAAAGTATGGTATTAAAAACCATTAACGAAAATGTTGATGCTAAAGTTGCTTTTACAGATGTAGATTTAAGTTTATTAAAAAGCTTTCCGCAAGCAAATGTTACTATTGAAGAGTTAAGCATTATTAACAAAGCTCCTTTTGAAGGTGATACTTTGTTTTATTCTGGTGAATTGAATTTAAAAATGAGCATTAAAAAACTTTTCAAAAGTGAAAACGAAACTATGAATTTAGAAAGTTTTAGCTCTTCTAATGCTGTTATAAATGTTATTTTAACAAAGATGGCGTAGCCAACTATGATATCGCATTAAAAACTGATGAAAAGAAAGAAGAAAGTGAGAGTTCGCCTTTTAATTTGAGCATTCAAAACTACGAAATTGAGAATCTTAAACTAACTTATTTAGATGAAGGTTCTAACATGAAATTAGCCCTAAATGAATTAAATCATAAAGGAAAAGGAAACTTTGCAGCTCAAAAACTAGATTTAGATACTGAAACTACTACCCGTTTATCATTTGAAATGGATGGCGCTAAATACATGAATAATGTAATGTTGAATTTAGATGCTGTTTTAGGAATCGATTTAGATAAAATGAAATTCGAGTTTAAAGAAAATAAAGCTTTAATTAATCAGTTACCATTAGAGTTTAATGGTTTTCTTCAAATGTTAGAAGATGGTCAGTTATATAATTTAACATTTAAAACACCAACTTCAGATTTCAAAAACTTCTTAGGATTAGTTCCAGAAGCTTATGCAGGAAACATTAGTCAAGTTAAAACAACTGGTGAATTTAAAGTTTCTGGTAAAGTTGATGGAAAATTAACAGAAACTACGATTCCAAAATTTAATATTGAATTAGCTTCTAACAATGCTTCGTTCCAATATCCTGATTTACCAAAATCGGTTAAAAATATTGTTATTGATACTCACATTGTAAACGAAACAGGTTTAATGAGTGATACCTATGTGAATTTAGATCAATTATCTTTCGCCATAGATCAAGATGTTTTTAATGCTAAAGCAAATGTTAGAAATCTTGACACAAATCCATTAGTTAATGCTGAACTTAAAGGTGTAGTTAATTTAGCTAATGTTACAAAAGCATATCCTGTAAAATTAGAAAAACCTTTAACAGGTATTTTAAAAGCAGATGTTACTACAAAATTTGATATGAATTCTGTTGAGAAAAGTCAATATCAAAATATTCAAAACTCAGGAATTATTCAATTAAGTGGCTTCCAATATGAAGGCGAAGAAATGGCAAAACCATTCAAAATTAATAATACTGAAGTAGTATTTAATACAAGCCAAATTCGTTTAAATGCTTTCGATGCTAAAACAGGTGATAGTGTTTTACAAGTTAATGGTAGTTTAGATAACCTTTACGGATTCTTGTTTAAGAATCAAGTTTTAAAAGGAAACTTCAATATGAATTCTAGAAAACTTGTAGTTTCAGATTTTATGTCGCCAACTACTACAACTAACGAAGAAGGTAAAAAAACTACTGAAGCCGTAAAAATTCCTTCATTCTTAGATTGTTCTTTAACTGCAAAAGCTGGAACTGTTGTTTATGATAATTTAAACTTAAAAAATGTATCTGGGAACTTAGCTATTAAAGATGAAGCAGTAACGCTTTCAAATTTAAAAATGGATATTTTTGGTGGGAACATTGGTTTAACTGGTACCGTTTCTACAAAAGGTGATACACCAAAATTCAATATGGATTTAGGATTAAATGCGGTTAACATTGCCGAATCGTTTACGCAATTAGACATGTTAAAAAGTATTGCTCCTATTGCCAATACAATCAATGGAAAATTAAACTCAACAATTAAATTATCAGGAGACTTAAAGCAAGATATGACACCGAATCTAAAAACTATTTCTGGTGATTTAGTAGGGCAATTATTATCGACTTCAATTAACGAAAGTAATTCGAAACTATTAAGTTCATTAAGTTCAAATGTTAAGTTTGTAGATGTTAGCAAATTAAATTTAAACGATGTTAAAGCTTCACTTTCTTTTAAAGATGGAAAAGTAGCGTTAAAACCAATGAACTTAAAATACCAAGATATTAACATGACTATTGGTGGAACACACGGTTTTGACCAAAGCATGAATTATGATGTAAAATTTGATGTTCCTGCTAAATATTTAGGAACTGAAGTAACTTCATTAATTTCTAAATTAACTCCTGCAGATCAACAAAAAATAGAGAGTGTTCCAGTAACTGCAAACTTAACAGGTAGCTTTACAAGTCCGGCTGTTAAAACAGATTTAAAAGCTGCAACCACTAATTTAGTTACACAATTAGTTAAAATGCAAAAAGACAAATTAATTAATCAAGGAACTGGAGCGTTGAGTAATTTATTAGGAGGAAATAGTTCATCTACTACTTCAAATGCAACAAGTACAACTGATACTACAAAAACAACGACTACAACTGCACCAAAAGAGCAAATTAAAGACGGTGTTAAAAACGCTTTAAATGGTTTACTTGGCGGGAAAAAGAAAAAAGAATAAGACCACAAAATCAAAATAAATTCAAATAAAAAAAGCCACTCAAAAGAGTGGCTTTTTTTATTTATAAAATAGATTATTTTTGACCTAATTTATCAATTGCTGCTTGAACTTCTAAATCATCTCCTTCAAAAACATACTCTTCTGTTTTTACTTCTCCATTAACATCTGTTGTTAACGTCACTACAGCTTTCACTTTTCCATCATCACTTTTCTCTTTGGTAACTTTCATATCAACAATTTTCATTTCTGTACCATGATTACAATTTGGTCCATGAACATGATGTCCTTCACCAATATATTTTCCATTCTCATCATATTGAGCCATACATTTAGCTTTACAAGCTTCTGAACAACCATTTGATTCACAAAATGCTGCACACTCTTCTTTAGTCATTGTTGCACATTTCGATAAATCACATTGACCATGAGCTCCACTAGTCATTTCAGTTTTTGCACAACAAGCTCCTTTTTCTGTAGTAGCAGAATGACCTCCTAAAATTGGAGCAATTACTAAACCAATTAAACACGTTAATTTAATTAAGATGTTCATAGATGGACCAGAAGTATCTTTAAATGGATCTCCTACAGTATCTCCAGTTACAGCTGCTTTGTGAGCATCTGATCCTTTAAAAGTCATTTCTCCGTTAATTTCTACACCAGCTTCGAAAGATTTTTTAGCATTATCCCAAGCACCACCAGCATTATTTTGAAATACAGCCCAAAGTACACCTGAAACAGTAACACCCGCCATATAACCACCTAACATTTCAGCTACTAACTGGTTATTATCTGCATAAACTAATTTACCTAATAACACAATAGCAATAGGGAAACCAATAGTTAAAATTCCTGGTAACATCATTTCGCGTAAAGCCGCTTTTGTAGAAATTTCAACACATTTACCATACTCAGGTTTACCAGTACCTTCCATAATCCCAGCAATTTCTTTAAACTGACGACGTACCTCGAAAACCATATCCATTGCTGCTTTACCAACTGAATTCATTGCTAAAGCTGAAAAAACAACGGGTATCATACCTCCAACAAATAACATCGCTAAAACTGGAGCTTTAAAAATGTTAATTCCGTCAATTCCAGTAAAAGTAACATACGCTGCAAATAATGCTAAAGATGTTAACGCTGCTGAAGCAATTGCGAAACCTTTTCCAGTTGCTGCTGTAGTATTACCTACTGAGTCTAAAATATCTGTTCTTGTACGAACTTCTTTTGGTAATTCACTCATTTCAGCGATACCACCTGCGTTATCGGCAATTGGTCCAAAAGCATCAATAGCTAATTGCATTGCTGTTGTAGCCATCATAGCTGACGCTGCTAATGCAACTCCATAGAAACCTGCTAATGCATATGAAGCCCAAATAGCACCACCAAATAAAAGTACTGTTGGAAAAGTAGAAATCATACCTGTTGCCAAACCAGCGATTACGTTAGTTCCTGCTCCAGTAGCTGATTTTTGTACAATAGCTAAAACTGGCTTTGTTCCTAAACCTGTATAATATTCTGTTACTGATGAAATAACACCACCTACAAATAAGCCAACGATAGTAGCATAGAATACTCGCATTGATGAAATTTCTTTTAAACCTTCACCATAAAACTCCATTTTCATAGTTTCTGGTAACATATACTGTACTAAGAAATAACATGACGCTAATGTTAAAGCAATTGAAAGCCAATTTCCTTTATTTAAAGCTCCTTGTACTTGAGCTTCTTTGGCATCATCTGAAGAAATATTTACTAATAATGTTCCAATAATTGAAAATAAAATTCCAAAACCAGCAATTGCCATTGGTAATAAAATTGGTCCAATTCCACCAAAAACGTCATCAATGGCACCACCCATATCTTTAATTACATAATTTCCTAGTACCATAGCTGCTAAAACTGTTGCAACATAAGAACCGAATAAATCGGCACCCATACCCGCAACGTCTCCTACGTTATCTCCTACGTTATCGGCAATTGTTGCAGGATTACGAGGATCATCTTCTGGAATACCAGCTTCAACTTTACCAACTAAATCGGCTCCAACATCAGCTGCTTTTGTATAAATACCACCACCTACACGTGCGAATAATGCAATAGATTCTGCTCCTAATGAAAAACCTGCTAATGTTTCTAAAACGATTGTCATATCTTCAGAAGATGTCCAACCACCGTTCATAAATACTTGATATAAAACAATAAAGAATGTTGTTAAACCAAGAACTGCTAAACCAGCAACTCCTAATCCCATAACTGTACCACCACTAAAAGAAACTTTTAATGCTTGAGGTAAACTTGTACGTGCAGCTTGTGTAGTTCGTACATTTGATTTAGTTGCAATTTTCATTCCCATATTTCCTGCTAAAGCAGAGAAAATAGCTCCAAAAATAAAAGCTACAACAATTAAAATGTGAGTAGTTGGAACAAAATATGAAATTGCTGCTAAAGTAATACTTGCTCCAATTACAAAAAAGGTTAATAATTTGTATTCTGCTTTCAAGAATGCTAAGGCGCCTTCGTAGATATAATCTGAAATTTCTTTCATTTTACCATCGCCAGCATCTTGCTTTAAAACCCAAGCTCTTTTATAAGCCATGAATGCTAAACCCAATAGTGCCATAATAATGGGCACATATATCATTATTTTATCCATAAAAATTTGGTTGTTAAAATTAATTTTTAATAATATTACAAAAAAAATATAAAAAAAAGGCAAAAATCCTAGGATTTTTGCCTTTTAAAAACTTGTAGCTTTTAAAGAATTATTTGATACTAAATAATCCTTCTGGCTTATTTTCTAATTCGTTGAAACGGTTTGTACATTTCACTAAAATTTCTTTTGCTTCGTTAACATCTCCCCAACCTTCAACATCAACTTTTTTGTTTTCTAAGTCTTTATATACTTGGAAGAAATGTTCGATTTCTTTAATTAAGTGAGGATTTACATCTTTTAAATCGTTTAATTTATTCCAAATTGGATCTGAAACTGGTACACAAATTACTTTTTCATCTGGTCCTTTATCATCTGCCATGTGGAAAACACCAATTGGTTTTACTTCCATAACACAACCTGGGAAAGTTGGTTCATTTACTAAAACTAAAACATCTAATGGGTCACCATCTAAAGCTAAAGTTTCTGGAATGAAACCATAATCTGCAGGATACATCATTGACGAAAATAACATTCTGTCAAAACGCATTCTTTTTAATTCAAAATCGTACTCGTATTTGTTTCTGCTTCCTCTTGGAATCTCAATCAATACATCAAATGTAGTAATTTTATCTGCTGTCATTATCTTATATTTTTAAAGCGGGTCCAAAGTTACCATTATAAAACATTAGAAACAAAAGAGTTTTGCAAAAAAAGTATAGATTTTACATAGATTTAATATGTAATCTTTCTACCTCTTTTTTGTAAATAATAATGCCATAGAAAATACGTTGCAAAAGAACGATATGGTTTCCATTTTAAAGCATATTCTTCCATTTCTTCTCTTGTATGGATATCGAGAAGTTCTTTCATAGTATTTACAACAGCGATATCTCCTAGAGGAATAATATCAGGAGAATTTAAACAGAACATCAAATAGATATCTATAGTCCAATTACCAATCCCTTTTATCTTAATAAGCTCTTGTCGAACACTATCAGGATGTTTAAATTCTAAACTCGCCAAATCTAATTCATTTGAAATTACAGCATCTGAAAGTGCTTTTATATATTTCACTTTTTGACGACTTACACCACAAGTTCTAAAATTTTCATCGGGAAAAAGAGAAAGGTTTTCCGGGTAGAATTCAGGAATTGCTTGCTTGAGTCTTAAAAATGTAGCTTTAGCAGAATCTATTGAAACTTGTTGTTCTAAAATAAGTAAAACTAAGGTTTCAAACCCTTGAGGTCTTTTAGGTTGAACAGGGATTCCGTATTCTTGAATAATTTTTTCAAAAATAGCATCAGCATCTAAAAGATAAGCAACAGCTTGTTTCATTAAAAGTAGAATCCGAAAGAAGCTCTTACAGCAAATTTTCTTGCATTTGGCATATCTAAATAACTACCTCTCCAAGCAAAATCAATGCGCAAAACTTTGAAAATATTTCCTACACCTGCGTGATATTCCCAATATAAATTTTCTGGCGAAACATAATTTAACCCCGAAGCATTAATCATGATATTTTCATCAGAAACACTTCCTACAACTCCTTTAACACCAATAATTTCTCTTAAATTAAGTTTTCTTAAATAAGGAACTCTTGAAAACAATCTTCCTCCAAAATTATGTTCAAAATGTAAAGAAGCATATTGATCGGCAACAAAATCATAATAATCTAAAAGATTATATGTGTTTTCGATTGAAAAATAAGATTGATTTCCTGGAATTACTCCCATTAAACCAAGTGGAACTTCACCAAATATTTTACCAGCTTCAAAAGTTGTAAACAAACGTCCAAAACCACCAATTAAAACAGGTTGTCTGTAATAAAACTGTACTTTTTGATAATTAAAATCACTATCAAAAACACCTTTCATTCCGTTGCTATAGCTCAGAAAAAGGCGAGCATAATTATTATCTACTTCTAATCTATCTACACCATAACCCACTGTTTTTCTTTTTGGCGTATACTCTGCTACTAAATTAATTTCAGCTTGTTTAACTTCACTTTTAATTTCTGTTTGCGTTAAATCGGTATAATAATCTAAACTAAATTCATTAGAAGCAGATTTTAATGTTCTATAAGAAAATTGGTTTGGAAAATGAAGTTCTTAACAGGTTCCATTTCAAAACCAAGTGTAGTTAAATTAATTGAAGTTAATTTATTATTAGTTCCGGATGAAAACAATGATGATGATGCAAAACTTCTTCCTAAAACATCATTTGAAGTTGTTAAACTTACTCCTATTTGCTCTACATCTCTTCTGTTTCCTAATGATAGGATGATTCTATTTTTAGTATCAACCATCCATTTTCCTAACAAACCATATTTAACCTTGTTGTCTTTAAAACCATACGCAGCATACCCTTGTAATCTCCATTTGTCATTAGGGCCAAAATAAGTTCTGCCTCCCGCTCTTACTCTTAACCCCTCAACATCATTATATCCAAACGTTGAGAAAATTGGTCCGTAATCAAATTTACCAACCTGAATATAACCACTACCAAGTATGGTAGCTAAATTGTATATTTTTTTAAACTTTGGAACAGTTTGTAGTGTATCGAGCATTTTGTAAATACCTGATTCATTTTCATTTAACCCTTCAAATCTATTTTCATTCCAAAATTCATCAGTTTTAGCAAAAACTTCATTATCATAAAAATTAACTTCCTCCCTATAGAATTTATCGTCTTTAGGTTCATTAAAAACATGATTTTTTACAACAGTTGTTCGCTTCCCATAAACACCCTTTGACTCTTCTTTTTTAGATAAACTAAAATCGGACATCATATAATCCCTTTTCAACAAGAAAACAGAATCATTTAAAACATCAAATTCTTGCTCAATGTAGATTTCTTTTACCCAGTTTATATTTGCACTTTTACTTGCTTCTAGGTTAATTTTTTTAATTGCCCATGTAGAATCGTTAACCCAAAAATCGCCTTTAAATGTTAATTCATTTTTTCTTCTTGGATAATACACAATATTGTAACACCATTTATTATCTATATAAGCACTATCACTTAAGACATAATTATAAACATCAATACCAGTTCTAGATAAAGGGCTTACAAATGATTTATCAAAAAACTTTAAATAGTTATTGTAAATATTATAATCAGCATATAAATCTTTAATAAATGTATTTACTCCATCTCCGTTTCCAAAACCAGAATTTTTATTTGCCTTTAAAATTTCTTTTTCTTCTTTTTTAAATTATCACCATAAACCTCGAGTAAACTCTCATTTATAAATATTGGTAAATATGTTTTTCCTGTAATTCTCGAAGTATCAATATTATCGAATATAAATTCCATTCCTTTAAATACTTTACTATTCATAAAAGCACTGTCGATGGTATTCATATCAAATTCAACCTTCTCATATTTGTCATATTTATATTGATCAAACATGTAAAGTCCGTTTTTCTTTTTTCTAGCCCAAATTTTTCTTAAAATATCAATAGCAGGATTATTCTTTTTAGAAGTTTTACCTGTGTAAACAATTACTTCTTTTAATGTAGTTCCTTCTTTTAAAACTATTTTAAGATTGCTATTTAACCCTTTTTTTAAAGGAATTTCTTGCGTTTCAAAACCAACAAACGAAACTACTAACGTTGAATAATTTTCATCGGATTCAAAATAGAAATTTCCGTTTTCGTCAGTTATAACTCCAGTTTTAGAATTTTTAAAAAACACATTAGCAAAAGCAACAGGTTCATCAAATTCATCAATAACCTTACCGCCTACCTTTGTTTGTGCAACAGTAAGTGACGTGAAAAACAAAAAAAGCAATATTTTCTTTATCATAAGCTATCAAAAAAAACTTCATCAGTTTTTGCTGATGAAGTTTCAAATATAAGAAGTTATATTTTATTTATATGCTACTTTTTTTACAGCTTTAATTACATCATTTGCATTTGGTAACCACTCTTTTAATAAAACTGGAGAATATGGCGCAGGAGCATCTGCAGTTGTGATTCTTTGAACTGGAGCATCTAAATAATCAAAAGCTTTTTCTTGAACCATATAAGTAATCTCTGAAGCAACTGAAGCAAAAGGCCAAGCTTCTTCTAAAACTACTAATCTATTTGTTTTCTTTACTGAATTGATAATCGCGTCATAATCCATAGGACGAACAGTTCTTAAATCAATTACTTCACAAGAAATTCCTTCTTTAGCTAATTCTTCAGCCGCAGTTAAAGCTTCTTTAATAATTTTACCAAAAGAAACAATCGTTACATCTGTACCTTCTCTTTTGATGTCTGCAACACCAAGTGGGATTGTGTATTCTCCTTCAGGCACTTCTCCTTTATCACCATACATTTGTTCAGATTCCATGAAAATAACTGGGTCATTATCACGAATAGCTGATTTTAATAATCCTTTTGCATCATATGGATTTGAAGGAACTACTACTTTTAAACCTGGACAGTTTGCATACCAGTTTTCAAAAGCTTGAGAGTGAGTAGCTGCTAACTGACCAGCAGAAGCCGTTGGACCTCTAAATACAATTGGAATATTGAATTGTCCACCAGACATTTGACGCATTTTTGCTGCGTTATTAATAATTTGATCAATACCAACTAATGAGAAGTTAAATGTCATAAACTCAACAATTGGTCTGTTACCATTCATTGCAGAACCAACTGCAATTCCAGCAAAACCTAACTCAGCAATAGGTGCATCGATAACTCTTTTTGGACCAAACTCATCAAGCATTCCTTTAGATGCCTTGTAAGCTCCATTATATTCAGCAACTTCTTCTCCTATTAAATATATAGACTCATCGCGACGCATTTCTTCACTCATTGCCTCGCAAACAGCTTCTCTAAATTGTATTGTTTTCATTGTTTTAATTTCTATGAATGGCAAAAATAAAAAAAATAGCCGATTAAAAATAACTCTATTGTCTTAAAAATAACTATAACGGTTTCGTAAATTTACTTTTTTTAAAAAATATTATGCACGCATAGTATTTTTTGGATTATTTTTATTAATTTCGTAACCATTATTGATAATTAAACATAAACTATTTAAGTGATGAAAATACTAGTTTGCATCAGTCATGTGCCTGATACTACTTCAAAAATCAACTTTACAAATGGAGACACTGAATTTGACACTAATGGTGTTCAATTTGTAATCAATCCAAATGATGAATTTGGTTTAACTAAAGCAGTTATTTTAAAAGAACAAACAGGAGCAAATGTTACTGTAGTTAATGTTGGCGGAGCTGATGCTGAAGCTACATTAAGAAAAGCATTAGCTATTGGTGCTGATGAAGCTATTAGAGTAAACGCAAATCCTACAGACGGAATGTTTGTAGCAAAACAACTAGCAGAAGTAGTTAAAGAAGGTGGATATGACCTAGTGATTGCGGGTACCGAATCTATTGATTATAACGGAGGTATGGTTCCTGGTATGTTAGCTGCCATGTTAGGTTATAATTTCGTTAATTCTTCTATTGGTCTAGAAGTAACTGGAAATGAAGCTAAAATTGTTCGTGAAATTGACGGAGGAAAAGAAACTGTTTCGACAAGCTTACCTTTAGTTATTGGAGGGAAAAAAGGTTTAGTTGAAGAGAAAGATTTACGTATTCCAAATATGAGAGGAATTATGATGGCGCGTTCAAAAGCTTTAACAGTAAAAGAACCAACAGGTGACACTGTAGCAACTAAAGTTGTAAAATTTGAGAAACCAGCTCCAAAATCGGCTTGTAAAATGATTAGTCCTGACAATATTGACGAATTAATCAGTTTATTACATAACGAAGCTAAAGTAATCTAATTTTAAAAATTAAATTTTAAGAAATCATGTCAATTTTAATATACGCAGAATCTTCTGAAGGGAAATTTAAAAAAGTTGCATTAGAATTAGCTTCTTATGCAAAAAAAGTTGCTGACAGTTTAGGAACTACAGTTACTGCAGTTACTGTAAACAACTCAAATGTTAGCGATTTATCAAAATACGGTGTAAGTAAAGTTTTAAAAGTAACTAACGATAAATTAAACAACTTTAATGCAAAAGCTTATGCAGATATAATTAAACAAGCTGCAGAAAAAGAAGGAACAAAAGTTGTAGCATTATCATCAACAACTGATAGTTTATATTTAGCTCCACTTCTAGCAGTTGCTTTAAATGCAGGATACGCTTCTAATGTTGTAGCACTTCCTGTAAGTACTGCTCCTTTTCAAGTAAAAAGAACTGCATTTTCTAATAAAGCTTTCAATATTACAGAAATCAATACTGATGTTAAAGTTATTGGTTTAGCTAAAAACTCATTTGGTTTAGCAGAAGATGCTGTTTCGTTAACTGAAGAAGATTTTAGTCCATCATTAAACGATGCAGATTTTTCAGTAAAAACTGAGAATGTAGAAAAAGTGACTGGTAAAGTAACTATCGCTGATGCTGAAATCGTAGTTTCTGCAGGTCGTGGTTTAAAAGGACCTGAAAATTGGGGAATGATTGAAGATTTAGCTTCAGTTTTAGGAGCAGCTACTGCTTGTTCTAAACCAGTTTCTGATATTGGATGGAGACCTCACAGCGAGCACGTAGGTCAAACCGGTAAACCTGTTGCAGCAAATTTATACATTGCTGTAGGTATTTCTGGAGCAATTCAACATATTGCTGGTATCAATGCTTCTAAAGTAAAAGTTGTTATTAATACAGATGCCGAGGCGCCATTCTTTAAGGTTGCTGATTATGGTATTGTAGGCGACGCTTTTGAAGTTGTACCAAAATTAGTAGAGAAATTAAAAGAATTTAAAGCTAATAATGCATAATTTTTAGATTTATTTCAAATATAATATTAGAAAATTAGAGTTATCTTTGTTTAGATAGCTCTTTTTTTTATTTTTGACCCCTTATTCAAATTTGCTATCATTTATAATGATTTTGATTTATGAGTTTAGTTAAACTTACTATAAAAGGAATTTCTTACAGCCAAACACAAAATGGAGCTTATGCCCTAATTTTGAACGAAGTTGATGGCGAAAGAAATCTTCCTATCGTAATTGGTGCTTTTGAAGCGCAATCTATTGCTATAGCATTAGAAAAAGAAATAAAACCACCTCGCCCATTAACGCACGACTTATTTAAAAGTTTTGCCGATAGATTTGATATTGTGGTAAAACAAGTTATCATTCACAAGTTGGTAGATGGTGTTTTCTTTTCAAGTATTATTTGCGAAAGAGACAAAATTGAAGAAATTATTGACGCTCGTACTTCAGATGCAATTGCATTAGCCATTCGATTTAATGCTCCTATTTTTACTTACAAAAACATTTTAGATAAAGCTGGTATTTATTTAAATATGAATAGTTCCGACAAAGATAACGAAGACGAGGATGGTGACGAAGCCTTATCTACACCAGAAACTTTTGGCATTGAAAGCGAAAAAAATATAAATCCAGGCGATTTTAGCCATTATACAATTGAAGAGCTTTATGCTAAACTCGATGAAGCAGTTCAAAATGAAGACTATGAAAAAGCTGCTAAAATTAGAGACGAAATTTCAAGAAAAGAATCATAATATAACCTATACTAATCAAATGATTAAAAAAATATTACCACTATTTTTTTCGCTATTTTTTGTTTTTTCTTTCGGTCAAGAAATTGAAAAAAAATGGCAATTAAGCTCTTCTAATGGCGACTTTTTAGAACTAAAAGAAGGAAGTTATAATTTAAAATTATCAAACGACAGTATTTCACAAAATGGTGATTATTTAGTTCAAGATAATTTTTTATTCTTATTCGAAAATGGTTCAGATTCTCCAACAAAGCGTTTTAGAATTGAAACCAAAACCGACTCCACACTTACATTAAAAAAAGGAGAAAAAGCCTATTCGTTTTTTTCTTCAAATAAAATTAAAAAGGAAACAAAATCTTCTGAATTAGTTCCAAATCAAGGTTTAACAGCTATTGGTTTAGGTAGAGGAATTTTAGGAATGCTTTGTTTATTAGCAGTCGCATTTATTTTTAGTTCAAATAGAAAAGCTATCAATTGGAAAACAGTTGGATTAGGGCTTTCGGCTCAATTAGTTTTAGCGGTAGGTGTTTTAAAGGTTCCTTTTGTTAAAGCTGCATTCGAATTTGTTGGTAATCTTTTTGTATTAGTACTAGATTTCACGAGAGCAGGTAGCGAATTTTTATTAGGTGGAATGATGAATGTAGAGAGCTTTGGCTTCATCTTTTTGTTCCAAGTTTTACCTACAATTATTTTCTTCTCTGCTTTAACTTCGGTATTATTCTATTTAGGTGTAATTCAAATTGTAGTAAAAGGAATGGCTTTAGTTTTAACTAAAATCTTACAAATTTCGGGGGCAGAAAGCTTATCTGTTGCAGGTAATATCTTTTTAGGACAAACAGAAGCACCTTTAATGATTAAAGCTTATTTAGAAAAAATGAATAAAAGCGAAATTCTATTAGTAATGATTGGCGGAATGGCAACTGTTGCTGGTGGAGTTTTAGCTGCATACATTGGATTTTTAGGTGGAAACGACCCTGTATTGCGTTTAGAATTTGCGAAACATCTTTTAGCTGCATCTGTAATGGCTGCTCCTGGTGCTATTGTGGTTTCTAAAATTTTATATCCTCAAACCGAAAGTATAAATACTAATGTTGAAGTCACAAAAGATAAAATTGGTTCAAACATTCTTGATGCTATTGCTACAGGAACTACTGAAGGTTTAAAATTAGCTGCTAATGTTGCTGCTATGCTATTAGTTTTTATTGCTTTTATTGCCATGATTAATTATACTTTAGGTTGGATTGGAGATTGGAGCGGACTAAATGAAGTTATTGCCAATAATACTCCTTACTCTAAATTCTCTTTAGAAACTATTCTAGGAATTGTATTTGCGCCATTAATGTGGTTAATAGGTGTTGCAACTGAAGACATGATGTTGATGGGACAATTATTAGGAATAAAATTAGCGGCATCAGAGTTTGTTGGATACATTCAATTAGCCGAATTAAAAAATGCAGCAAACGAAATACATTTCACTTATGAGAAATCTGTAATTATGGCAACTTATATGTTATGTGGATTTGCCAACTTTGCTTCAATTGGAATTCAAATTGGAGGAATTGGTTCATTAGCTCCAAATCAAAGAAAAACATTATCAGAATTCGGATTAAAAGCAGTAATTGGAGGAAGTTTAGCTTCGCTATTATCAGCTACTATTGCTGGAATGATTATCGGGTAATTTTTGGTCAAAGGCGAATGGTTAAAGGTTAATGGATGAGAAACTTTAGAGATTTAGACATTTGGAAAGATGCAAGAATTCTTGTCAAAGAAATTTACATTTTAACTGAATCCTTACCTGAAAATGAGAAATTTGGATTAATTTCTCAAATTAATAGATGTGCTATTTCAATTCCTTCAAATATAGCAGAAGGTTGTGCTAAAAGTTCTAACAAAGATTTTTGTAGATTTTTAGAAATTAGTCTTGGTTCTTGCTATGAATTAGAAACACAACTTATATTATGTTCTGATTTAGAATTTATTTCTTTGGAAATAGCTGAAACAAAAATTATATTTATAAAAATTTAGAAAGGAAAATTGGTTCGTTTATCAATTTTTTAAAGAAAAACAACCCTTGACCCTTTACCTTTCAACCTTAACCAAAAGTTATGAAACAATACCACGACTTAGTAAAACATGTATTAGAGAATGGTCATCAAAAAGGTGACAGAACGGGAACAGGAACTATTAGTGTTTTTGGATACCAAATGCGATTCGATTTAAGTGAAGGTTTCCCAATGGTAACAACAAAAAAGTTACACTTAAAGTCAATTATACATGAATTGTTGTGGTTTTTAAAAGGTGAAACTAACATCGCTTATTTAAAAGAAAATGATGTTAAAATTTGGGATGCTTGGGCTGATGAAAATGGCGATTTAGGTCCAGTTTACGGACATCAATGGCGTAACTGGAACAGCGAAGAAATTGATCAAATTACAGAATTAATTGAAACCATAAAGAAAAATCCAAATAGCAGAAGAATGTTAGTTTCTGCATGGAATCCAAGTGTTTTACCTGATACTTCTGTTTCATTTGCTGAAAATGTTGCCAATGGAAAAGCAGCGCTTCCTCCTTGTCATGCTTTCTTTCAGTTTTATGTTGCCGATGGAAAATTAAGTTGTCAGTTGTATCAACGTAGTGCTGATATTTTCTTAGGTGTTCCTTTTAATATTGCTTCTTATGCTTTATTAACGATGATGATCGCACAAGTTTGCGATTTACAACCTGGAGATTTCGTACATACTTTTGGAGATGCTCATATTTACAACAATCATATTGAACAATTAGAATTACAACTTTCTAGAGAATGTCGCCCTTTACCAACTATGAAAATGAATCCAGAAGTGAAAAATATTTTCGATTTCACTTACGACGATTTTACTTTAGAAGGTTATGACCCACATCCACATATTAAAGGTCAAGTTTCGGTTTAATTATGAAATATATTTATTTACTCACTCTCCTATTTCTTAGTGCCAATTCATTTTCTCAAGAAGAAAAAGAAGTTAAAAAAGCTATAATCAAGAGTAATGATTCTTTAAATGGAAAAGAAATTGATGTTCCATTCTCTATAATAGAAGATATTCCTATAGCTCCAGGATGTGAAAGTGTTGAAAAAAATAAAAGAATGGAATGTTTTAATGCATATATGACAGAACACATTCAAAAACATTTTAAATATCCTAAAGCTGCTGCAAAAAAGAATATACAAGGGAAGGTTTTGGTAACCTTCATTATAAACAAGGATGGTTTTGTAGAACAAATTGAAACCAATGGAGGTCATGAACTTTTAAGACAAGAAGCTTATAGAATCATTGATAATTTACCGCAATTTAGGCCCGGATTACTCAGAGGTAAACCTGTAAAAGTCCAATATGGTCTTCCCATAACTTTTAGACTTAGGTAATTATAAACTAATTTTTACTACATAACCTTCATACGAACGAACATTAAAAACGGTTCCATCGTTGAAGATTAAGTATTGCCCTTTTATTCCTGCTAAAGTTCCAGAGTAATTTGGTGTTTTATCTAAATTTAAACTTGTTACTTTTGTTGGATATTGTTCCACAGGATAATCAAGATTATACAACTGAGGTGCATTTAAAAAATAAGGCTTTACTTCTTCTGGTAAAACAGTTTCTATTTTCAATCGTTCAGCAATTAAATCGGCATGAGAAACATCATTTTTCAGCATTTTTTGCCAACTCGTTTTATCGGTAAAATAATCTTTTAAAGCCACCTCAGTAATTCCTGCCAAATATCTATTAGGAACCTCAACAATTGGAATTGCTTGTATTGCGCCTTGATCGATCCATCGAGTAGGAACTTGAGTTTTTCTTGTCACTCCCACTTTCACTTCACTAGATAAAGCCAAATACACAATATGAGGTTGTAACTGTACTCTTTTCTCATATTCTAAATCCCGATCTTCTATATCTAAATGTGCTGTACTTAATTCTGGCTTCATAATCCAATCGCCCACAGCTGGACTACTCATAAAACAGTCATAACAAAACCCTTGCCGGAAAATCTTTTTGGGCTGCCCACAATTTAAACATTGATAACCCACAAATTCCATTGAAAAATTCTTTCCTATTGCCTGATTTACATGTATAAAACTATCTTCAAAAACTAAATAATATTGAATAGGGTTTCCTAATTCTGTTTGCATTTTTTGAAGTGTTCCTTGGTAATCCATGATTGAATTTTAATTGAGATGAATTAATAAATTAAAAAAAATGTTATTTTTGGTAAAGTTATCATTACTATTTTGATAATCATAATTTGACAGAATAAAATGCCATTACCCATAATAAACTCAATAGCGTCATGGATTTTAAAGAAACGAATTCATCAAATGGAATTGTTTCTAAAATATCCGCATGAAGTTCAAGAAGAGCTTTTACATAGCTTATTAAAATCGGCTGAGAATACGGTTATTGGCAAAAAATATGATTTTTCAAGCATTAAAAATTATAAAACTTTTGCAGAAAGAGTTCCCGTTTCTACTTACGAAGATTTAGAACCTTTAATTGAACAAACCAGAAAAGGAGCGCAAAACGTTTTTTGGAACACACCTATCAAATGGTTTGCAAAATCGAGCGGAACAACCAATGCAAAAAGTAAATTTATACCTGTTAGTAGTGAAGCATTAGAAAATTGTCATTATAAAGCCAGCAAAGATTTGTTGTGTTTATACTTAAACAATAATGAAGAATCTCAATTATTTACTGGTAAAAGTTTACGTTTAGGCGGAAGTAAACAATTATATGAAGATAACAATACATTTTTTGGCGACTTATCAGCTATTTTAATTGACAATATGCCCATTTGGGCCGAATTTAGTTCAACTCCAAGTAACAAAGTTTCTTTGATGGGAGATTGGGAAACCAAGCTTCCAGCCATTATCAACGAAACCATTCAAGAAAATGTAACCAGTTTAGCCGGAGTTCCAAGTTGGATGATGGTTTTACTCAATAAAACTTTGGAAACTACTGGAAAACAAAGTTTACTAGATATTTGGCCTAATGCCGAAGTATATTTTCACGGCGGAGTGAGTTTTGAACCATATAGAGATCAGTACCAAAAATTGTTTCCAAAGGATAATTTCCGCTATTATGAAATCTATAATGCATCTGAAGGTTTTTTTGCCATCCAAGATTTAAACAACTCCAACGAATTGCTTTTAATGCTCGATTATGGCATTTTTTATGAATTCATTCCAATGGATACCTTTGGTTGCCCAAATCAGAAAGTAATTCCTTTAAGCGAAGTTGAACTTCATAAAAACTATGCGGTTGTAATTACTACAAACTCAGGATTATGGCGCTATTTAATTGGTGATACCGTTCGCTTTACTTCCATTAATCCTTATCGAATTGTTGTTAGTGGCCGAACTAAACATCATATAAATGTTTTTGGCGAAGAATTAATGGTTGAAAATACTGATAAAGCTTTAGCTAAAACTTGTAGTGAATTGGGTTGCGAGGTTATTGATTATACTGTAGCACCAATTTTTATGAAAGAACAAGAAAAAGGTGCTCACGAATGGATTGTCGAATTTAAAACATTACCATCGAATATAGAAAAGTTCTCTATTTTACTAGATGAAAATTTACAAAAATTAAATTCAGATTATGAAGCCAAGCGATACAACAATATGACATTAAATCCGTTAAAGTTAAATGTTGCCAGAACAAATTTATTTTACGATTGGTTAAAAGAAAACGATAAATTAGGTGGGCAACATAAAATTCCTAGGTTATCGAATGAGCGAAAACACTTAGAAGAACTTTTAAAAATGCAACTGATTCATATTTAATAATAAAGCATGAAAAAAATAATAACCTTTTTATTAGTAAGTACATTTATATTCTCGTCTTGTGGACCAAGAAGATATAAATGTGGACCTTATAGGAGATGTGAAAATTCTACAAAATTTATTCAAAAATCTACACTAATAGAAAATCCTATTGTCAATAACGCTTGCTAACTATTTATAAACTATTGCTTTAAATTGCGCAACTTATTTAACCGAAAATCGATTTTTTTGACATTTTATCGAATTTTATAACATTTTTTATGAATAAATATGTAATTCTTTCAAACAAAAAAGAAGACATTACACAACAACTTATAACGATAGCACTAAAACTTTCAACAATAATTTATATTGTGTAAATGTAGACCAAGAAGGAAATTTATCATTCCCATTGTTGCTTTCAAGTGCTTTAGATTCTGAAAAAGAAGAAGGTTCAATTGCTTTTACTCCAAGTCAAAAAACAATTTTCTACACGCAAGAAGACACTTCTAATTCAGGAACATTTGATTTATATAAAGCCGAATTAGATTTAAATTCTAAAGATTATTGGACAAATGTTCAAAAAGTTGAAAATATAATCCCTGTAGGTTATTCAATTGAAACACCAACAGTTTCTGCAGATGGTAAAAAATTATTCTTTGCTTCAAATATGCCTGGTAGTTTTGGAGGATTCGATTTATATGAAGTAGCTATTAATGAAAAGGCTCTCTTGCAATTTAAAAAACTTAGGTTCAAACATTAATCCTAAAGAAGACGAAAAATTTCCTAATACTACAAAAGATAACAAATACTTATTTTTCTCTTCAAAAGGTCATTTAAATACTGGAGGTTTTGATGTTTTCAAAAGTTCTATTGTAAATAATGAATATTTAACAGCTTTAAACCTTGGAACTTCTATTAATACACGAAAAGACGATCAAGCTTTTATTTTAGTTGATGAAGATAAAGGTTATATTTCATCTGAAAAAGCTCCTGGAGATTTTGATATTTTAAAATTCAAAATTAACCGATATGAAACTCCAAATAAAACCTATCAAGTAGTAGAAAAAGAAACATTAACGCCACTACCTAATGCTAAAGTTGTTTTAAAAGATGAATTTGGAAACATTGTTTCAGAAACTATCGCTAATGATAAAGGGGAAATAAAACTTCCATTAAATCCAATTTCTTACAATACAATTTTAGTCAACAAAGAAGGTTATTTACCAGTAGAAACCATGTTTACTTCGGAAAACATTTTGTCTAATCCTATAAAATTAGAACAAGACAAACCAGTTGTTACTGAAGATGCTATTGTAATCGAAAGCATTTATTTTGAATTCAACAAAGCTACAATTACAAAAGAATCACAACTTTCTTTAAATAAAATTGTAAATGTATTAAACGAATATCCTGAAATGAAATTGGCAATTGGTGCACATACCTACAATAAAGGTTCTGATAAATACAACATGGTTTTGTCTCAAAAAAGAGCAAAATCTACAGTTGATTATTTAACTGCTAAAGGCATTTCTAAAGAACGCTTAACTTACAAAGGTTATGGAGAATCGAAACCTCTAATTGATTGTGGTGGAAAATGTACAGCGGAAGAAGATCAGAAAATAGACGTGTAGAATTCAACATTGTAAAAAATACTACAAATTCAATTTAAGACAACTATAAAAATCTTTGCAATGAAAAAAGCAAAATTAGTTTTAGCAATTTCAGCATAAACATTAACTTCTTGCTCAAGTGGATGGAGCTGTAAAGCAAGCTACGTAAAGACAAGTAAAAAGACTGAAGTTGAAAAAACTCAAAATGCATAAAAAAAGCGACTCAAAATTGAGTCGCTTTTTTTTATTACAAAAATCTTAACAATAAAGACAATCGTTTTTCGTATTTTAACAATTATTTTTAAGTAAAACGAAATGACAGAATTAGAAGAAGCTCTAAAGGAAAGAGTGAAAGAACTTACATGTTTATATGAAGTAACTTCTTATATTTCTAATGATAAAGAAAGTACAAAAAAAACACTTACCGCAATAGCTTTCAGCATTAAAAAAGCATTAAAAGATGAAACTAACACACAAGTATTAATAAGAATAAACAAAACTAAAATAATAACCATAAACAGTATTGTTAACCTAAAAGAGACTTACAAAACACCTATTACGATATTTAATAAAAAAAATGGTTCTATACATATTTTTACAGAAAATAATATTATTCTAGAAGAAGAAAAAGATCTTTTAAAAGATATTGCCTCAAAAATTTCAAACTACATTGAGCGAATTGAAGATCGCAAAAGAGAAAAAGAAATAAAAAGAAAAATGGAACAAGCTGATAGGCTTGTTATTTTGGGCGAAATTACTGCCGGAATTGCACACGAACTAAATACCCCACTAACAAATATTTTAGGCTTTTCAGAACTTTTACTAGATGAATTTAAAAATAATAAAAATGTTTCTGAAGACATAAATAAGATAATAAACAACGCTATTTTTTCAAGAGAAATAGTAAAAAAATTGATGTTTTTCTCATGTGAAATGCCACAAAAAATGAGAAAAATAAACATTGTTCCTACAATTAAGAATGCCATTGATTTTTTGAATCCCATTTTTAAAAAGCAACAAATTAAGCATATTATTTTAATAGATAAAACTGAGATTTATTTAAACGCAGATTCCGTTCAACTTACTCAAATTATATTTAATTTATTGATGAATGCCGTATATTTTTCTCCTCAAGAAGGTTTAGTTACTATATCTGTTCATGATGAAGAAAAAAATGTAATTTTAAAAATAGCTGATGAAGGAAAAGGAATTCCAATTAATATTCAGAGAAAAATATTCCAACCCTTTTTCACTACAAAACCTATTGGAGAAGGTTCAGGACTAGGTTTAAGTGTAGTTCACGGAATTGTATCTTCTCATAAAGGAAATATCACTATTGAAAATAACTCAGAAAAAGGAGTTACTTTTGTTATTTCATTACCCAAAAACAACAAATAACTATGGCTTTTTTAAAAGAAAATATTCTCATTGTTGACGACGATATTAATATTCTTGAAGTGTTATACAGACACTTAGCCAGCTATAATTATCATGTTTATAAGGCAATTTCTGTAAAAGAAGCAGTTTCTATTTTACGCGACAATACTATAAACTTATTAATTACCGATTTAAAAATGCCGGAAATTGATGGGTTCGAACTTATAAAGTTTACAACTAATCATTATCCTAAACTTCCCATATTAGTAGTAACAGGTTATCCATCTATTCAAGATTCTCTTCTAGCAATAAAATCTGGTGTTGTAGAATATTTAACAAAACCATTTACAAAAGAAGAACTTAAAACTGCTGTAAAAAAAACACTAAAAACTAAGAATAAAACAATTACCAATAATTCAGAAACCCTAAAATCTACCTTAATAAATGAAGAACTAATTGGAAATTCTAAAAAAATATTAGAAGTTTTTGATATCATTGAAAGAGTAAAAAATAATAAAGCTACCATTTTAATAAATGGTGAAAGTGGTACTGGTAAAGAATTAATTGCAAGAGCAATACATTATCAAGGAAAATTTTCAGCAAAACCATTTATAGCTGTTAACTGTGGCGCCATTCCAGAGAATCTTCTTGAATCGGAGTTGTTTGGATATACAAAAGGTGCTTTCACTGGTGCTGATAAAGACAGAAATGGTTTTTTTCAGGCTGCTAACGGTGGTACAATCTTTTTAGATGAAATTGGAAATGCATCTTTAGAAGTTCAGGCAAAATTATTGCGTGTACTGCAAGAAAAGGAAGTGGTAAAAGTAGGTAGTCAAAAACCTGAGAAAATAGATTTAAGAGTAATTGCTGCAACCAATAGCAATATTAAAGAAATGATTACCAATAAATCATTTCGTGAAGATTTATACTACAGATTATCAGTAGTTGAAATTACACTACCTCCTTTACGAGAGAGAAAAGAAGATATTTCTATACTAATTGAAAGATTTCTGTTTAAATATGGAATTGAATATAAAGATCAAATTATAAAAATAACTCCAAACGCCATAAAAGCTTTAGAAAATTATTCTTGGCCTGGAAATATTAGAGAATTAGAAAATGTTATTCAGCGCGCTGTTATTATGTGTGATAAAATCGTTGATGTTGAACATTTACCAATCAATTTAAAGTATACTATTAATTTCCCTGAAGAAGAATTAGTTCCTCTAAAAATCATGGAGAAAAATTATATAAACAAAGTGCTTTCTGCAACTGGTAACAATAAAACCAAAGCTGCTAAAATTTTACAAATAGACAGAAAAACACTTCGAGATAAAATCTCAGACTCAAATAAAAACGAGTAATAATTCCTCAGTTGATTAATAAATAACCAGCTCATGTTTTTAATAAAAAAATATAAATAGCTGTAAATCAAAAATTTAATCTTAATTCAACTTTACTGTTAAAAATTGGCATATCTATTGTCTTAGTTATTATTAAATAATAAATAGTAATATGACAAATAGTCTTTGCCTTAATTGTAGCAATTCTAAAACTTGTTCTTTAACAACTGATAAAGATAAAGTTTGGGATTGTAGTGAATATAAAACTCAAACAACAGCATAAATTATAAAAAAGAATGTTAACAGTAAAAAATGAACCCAAAAAAGGGATGATGGAAAATGTTATGGAGCAATTTAATAAAGCTGCAAACCATATTGAATTACATCCTAACATTAGAAAAATATTAAGTATAACTAATAACGAAATTGTAGTAAACTTTCCAGTAAAAATGGATGACGGTAGTGTCGAGGTCTTTAGAGGATATCGCGTACAACATAATAATGCTTTAGGCCCTTATAAAGGAGGACTTAGATACCACCCAACAGTAGATATTGATGCTGCAAGAGCATTGGCAATGTGGATGACCTGGAAAACTTCATTAGCAGGATTGCCTTATGGCGGAGGAAAAGGAGGAATTCAAATCGATCCAAAAAAATATTCAACAAGTGAATTGGAACGCATTACTAGAAGATTTACTTATGCACTAGCCGATAATATTGGCCCAGAGCATGATATTCCTGCACCAGATGTAAACACAAATAGTCAAACTATGGCATGGATTGCCGATACTTACATGAGTACATGTCCTCCTGCAGAACGTTCAGCTAATCAACATGTTGTTACAGGAAAACCAACTGAAAGTGGTGGACTAGAAGGTAGAGATAGAGCAACTGGATTTGGTGTGTACTTGACAATTAAATTTTGGGCTAATAAAAACAACATCGATTTAAAAGGTAAAAAATATATCGTTCAAGGATTTGGAAATGTAGGTTACTGGGTTTCTTATTTTTTAGAAAAAGAAGGCGCAATTTTAGTTGCTGTTCAAGATGCTTTTTCGAGTATTGAAAACCAAGAAGGAATAAATGTTGACAGTTTATTTAAGCATATTCAACAAACAGGAAGTGTTTCTCAATTTGAAAATACTATTGAAATAGAGAAAGATAATTTCTTTAAAACAGAATGTGATATTTGCATTCCTGCTGCATTAGGAAATCAAATTACTGAAGAAAACGCCGGCGATATTAAAGCTAAATTAATTGCTGAAGGTGCAAATGGTCCTACAACAACTGAAGCCGAAAAAATTCTACTAGAGAACAACGTTACAATAATCCCAGATATTTTATGTAATTCGGGTGGTGTGATAGGTAGTTATTTTGAATGGTTACAAAACAGAAATGGTGAGTTGTGGCAACTTGATGAAGTAATGCTAAAATTAGAAAAGAAAATTAAAGAATCTTTTGAAAAGGTTTATGATTATTCGAAAAAAGAAAACATTGATTTTAGAACCGCTGCTTATTGTATCGCTATTAAGAGAATTGAAAAAGCCTACATTCAAAGAGGTATTTTCCCATAATTAATATTTACTCATGAATTACGGAAATTTATTAATTGAAAAAAAGAATATGCTTATTTAAAAAGAATTATTTCTGCTTCAGAATATTCTTCTGATACTGAATCAAAGAAATCACTAAAAAAATTAGGCGAAGAATTATCGAAATCAAAAGTTTTAGAAAATACAGAAATTCCTACAGATATCATTAGAATAAATAGTTTAGTCACGGTAAGCTCAGAAAAAGGATGGAGTAAAACTTTACAAATTGTTATTCCAAAAGAGAAAAATTTGGTTACCAATAAAATATCAATTTTAACACCAATGGGTTCAGCGCTTATTGGATATTCTAAAGGCGATGAAATTATTTGGGATTTACCAGGAGGAAAGCAAAATTTAAGAATTATTGATGTTGTTCAAGGTGAACAATTTGATGAAAACAACATTTAAAACATGAATAACAAAAATAATTTATATGCTAACGATATAGATTTAGACACGTATCATAAAATTAATTCTCTAGAATTAAACAGTTGGATGCACCAATTAAATTTTATAAAAATTGATTTAGAAAACTTAATTGAAATTTGCATGGTTCTAAATGAGAAAAATTTTATTGAAGAGTTGAAAACAAGAACTGTCGAGAATGATTATTTGTTAAATAAGCTTTTAAATTATTCTTCAAACAGAACAAACTTAATTGAATGTGAAGACATTCATTGTGATATAGCTTTTATAAGTGAACATAAAAACTTAAAAAAAATCTATATCAATCACCTAATAGAATATCAGAACTTAAAAAATGATATTCTTAAAAAGTCAATTTAAATAATCTTTCTTTAAATTGTGTTTAATTTCAAAAAAAAGCGACTCAAAATTGAGTCGCTTTTTTATTTTATTATGATGCCGATTTAAGTCTTTGTAAAAGGTTCTTATTTAAACTGTGTTCCGCAAATTCTTTAGTAACAACTAAATCTTTCTCTGATGAACTTGGTAATTCAAACATTACATCAGTTAAAATAGCCTCACAAAGTGAACGCAATCCTCTTGCTCCTAATTTGTATTCTAAAGCTTTATCTACAATAAATTGTAAAGCATCTTCCTCGATAGAAAAATCTACGTCGTCCATTTCAAAAAGCTTTTTATACTGCTTAATTAAAGCGTTTTTAGGCTCTGTTAAAATAGCTCTTAAGGTTTTTCCATCTAAAGGATCCATGTGAGTTAAAACTGGTAAACGGCCAATAATTTCAGGAATCAAACCAAACTCTTTTAAATCTTTTGGAATAACATATTGTAATAAATTTTCTTTATCGATTACTTCGTTATTTTTAGACGAACCATAACCTACAGCTTGACGATTTAATCGTTTTGAAATAATACGCTCAATTCCATCAAATGCTCCACCAGCAATGAATAGAATATTTTGTGTGTTTACTTCTACAAACTTTTGATCTGGATGTTTACGGCCTCCTTTTGGTGGCACATTAACTACAGTTCCTTCTAATAATTTTAGCATCGCTTGTTGCACTCCTTCTCCAGAAACATCTCTAGTAATTGAAGGATTATCACTCTTACGTGCAATTTTATCAATTTCATCAATAAATACAATACCACGTTCTGCTTTAGCCACGTCATAATCGGCAGCTTGTAACAATCGAGTTAAAATACTTTCAACATCTTCTCCAACATAACCAGCTTCCGTTAAAACTGTAGCATCAACAATAGCTAATGGAACATTTAACATTTTTGCAATAGTTTTAGCTACTAATGTTTTTCCAGTTCCTGTTTGTCCAACCATTATAATATTACTTTTCTCAATTTCGACTTCATCGTCTAATTGTTTTTGTAATAATCTCTTATAATGATTGTAAACTGCAACACTCATTACTTTTTTCGTTTGATCTTGACCAATAATATATTGATCTAAAAACGATTTTATTTCCTTAGGTTTCATTAAAATCAAATCGGAAAGCATTTCGCTTTTTCCACTTTGTTTTAATTCTTCTAAGACAATTCCGTGTGCCTGTTCAATACATCGATCACAAATATGCGCATTGATCCCTGCAATCAATAAATTAGTTTCTGGCTTTTTTCTACCACAAAACGAACATTCTAATACTTCTTTAGCCATTTTTATAAGGTAATTGGTAATTGGTTAAGGGTAATTGGTAACAACAAGGTTTTATTTCTTTTACCATTTACCTTTCTCCATTTACCCAAAAAATTATCTAGTTAACACTTCATCAATCATTCCATACTCTTTTGCCTCACTAGCAATCATCCAGTAATCTCTATCACTATCGTGATGTACTTTCTCCATAGATTGACCAGAGTGTTTTGAAATGATTTCATATAACTCGTCTTTTAATTTTAAAATTTCACGAGCTGTAATTTCGATATCTGAGGCTTGTCCTTGCGCTCCACCTAATGGTTGGTGAATCATAACTCTTGAGTGTGGCAATGCACTTCTTTTACCTGCCGCTCCAGCACATAATAATACCGCACCCATTGAAGCTGCCATTCCTGTACAAATTGTAGCTACATCAGGCTTAATAAATTGCATTGTATCATAAATACCTAAACCAGCATAAACACCACCTCCCGGAGAGTTTACATAAATTTGAATGTCTTTTGACGCATCTAAACTTTCTAAAAACAATAATTGAGCTTGTACGATGTTTGCAATTTGATCGTCTATTCCAGTTCCTAAAAGATAATTCTATCCATCATTAAACGAGAGAAAACATCTAATTGAGTTACGTTTAATTGACGTTCTTCCATAATGTAAGGCGTCATACCAACTGGAGTAACACGACTAACAATTTTATCGTAATATAAACTATTTATTTTATGATGCTTAGTAGCGTATTTTTGAAATTGCTGCGCCATTTCGAGCGTAGCTCTCGGGTCTTTACCAAAATTCATACTATATTTTATTAAGGTTATAAACTAAAAACGCCAAACAAAATTGTTTGACGTTCAAAGATAATTATTTTTGTGAGAAATTATTCTCCGTACATTTCTTTAACGAACTCTTGATAATTTACTTTTTTAGCTTTACCAGAAACTTTTTCTTTAAATAAATCTAACATTTTTTCACTCATCACTTGTTCTGATAAACGTTTTACCTCATCTTGGTTAGATAAAACTCTAGCAACAATTCCTTCAACTTCTTCGTCAGTTGGATTTAATTGACCAAATTGAGCCATTTGCTTTTTAATTAATTCAGCAGTGTGAGATTTTAAATCTTCAAACTGAATTTGTAAATCATTTTCAGCAATGATTTTATTTTCGATTAATTGGTAACGTAAACCTTTTTCTGATTTTTCGTACTCAACCTCAGCTTGTTCAGCAGATAATGGAGTTTCACCTACATTTTGAATCCATTTTTTTAAGAACTCAGCAGGTAAATCAAATTTTGTGTTTTCAATTAAACCTTCGATAACATCGTTTAAGAATTTTTGATCTGCTTGTTGTGCAAATTGAGCTTCAGCATCTTCTTTAATTTTTGCTTTTAACTCTTCTACAGAAGAAACAACTCCTTCACCAAACAATTTATCTAATAATTCTTGATTGATTTCAGCTTTTTCAATTGCATTAATTTCTTCAATTTTGAAATCAACAGTAATATCTAAACCGTGAATACCATCGTGACCTACTTTTAAGTAGTCCATTAATTTATGGTCATCATCAAATAATCCTTTAGTACCTAAAGCAACAACATCACCAACTTTTTTACCTACAAATTGTTTAGCAGTTTTTTTATCGTTAAAGATATCTAAAGTAATTGTTGTTGTATTGTTGATTCCGTTTTCTTCATTTGAGAAAGTACCTAATACAGTTGTATCTTCAGTAACTTTATCTTGAGGAATCATTTTACCATATTGCTTTTGAATACGCTCAACTTGTTCGTCTAACATTTTATCATCAGCAACGATTTCAAATTTAGTTACTTTACTTTTTGCTAAATCAACACTAAATTCTGGAGCAAGACCTAATTCGAATTCAAAAGTAAAATCATCGCTATCCCAATTAAAATCTTCAGTAACTTTTGGAAGTGGATTACCTAAGATATCTAATTTTTCCTCTACTAAATAATCGTTTAAAGAAGTTTGTAATAATTTATTTACTTCTTCTGCTAAAATTGCTCTTCCGTATTGTTTTTGGATTAAGCTCATAGGAACTTGACCTTTTCTAAAACCTGGAATATTAGCATTTTTTCTATAATCTACTAATACTTTTTCTACTTTATCAGCATAATCTTCCTTTGAAATAGCTACTTTAACAATAGCGTTTAATGCATCAACTTGCTCTTTTGAAATGTTCATTATCTTTTAAATTTAATGTCCTAAAATTTGGGATGCAAAATTAGGCAATTTTTACAACCCAAACAAGTTTTTAATACATTGAATTTCATATTATTATATTAGCCCTGATTTAGACCTAAGTACAATTCCTTTTCTTATTATTTAACAGACGACTAATTATTTCTCATCTACAAGGATTTTATTCAACACAGATTGAAATACTGATAACACTATACTAAACAAAAAGGCTATCCAAAAACCATTTACATGAAAACCATCTACAAAATAATCCGCTAACATAATTATTACCGCATTAATCACTAGAAGAAACAAACCCAAAGTGAGAATAGTAGCTGGTATTGTAAATAAAACCAGAATTGGTTTTATAAACACATTTAGTAAACCTAAAACTACAGCAACAATCAATGCTGTTGAAAAATTATCTACAGAGATTCCTGGAAAGAAATGCGCAATTACCACTATTAAAACTGTAGTAATTAAAAGTTTAATTAATAAATTCATTTTAGAATAGTTTTTAATTACATAAAGTTAACAAAAAAAGGCACCAGATGGTGCCTTTTTAAAAAATAAAATATTTCTTAGTTACTAGGAACAATATGAATTCCTGGATAATCATTTACATATTTTAAAGGAATATTAGCATGGTATTTTGCGTTAATTACATTGATAAATGCATTTGCAATAACCGCATATCCTCTAGCATTTGGATGTACGCCATCTAAAGAAAATAATACTTGTCCTTCAGTTTGTACACCACTAAAATAATTAGCAGTATAAATTTGGCCTGTTTCAATTTGTAATCCACTTACTAATTGATTCATTAATGCGTTCATATCTGCTACAGCTAAATCATGCATTGCAGCTAATCCAACTATAGTATTATTATAAGCTGTTGTAGCATTTGCAACTCTTGTTCTTTCTGTAGCTGTTAACACCCATTTATTAGCCATCGGATAAGTTACACCATTTATATTAATTGCAGGTGATGGAGCAGCAGCATTAGTTGTACCAATTACTGAAGAAGCTGGCAAAACAACTAAATCTTGAGAAGTTGCCTGACGTGCCTTACCATAAACCATTCCAAAAGCAGTAGCAGTTGGAGCTCCTAATACTGGAGTTAAAGCTCCAGTAATTTGAGCAGTTCTATCTGTAGCATCCGCATCATAAATTAAAATTGGATTCGCAGAAGTTGTAGATAAAAGGTTAACTCTATTAGGCTCACCGTAAGCTGTAAAAATATTATCTAGAGGACCATAAATTTGTGCATTTAACTGCGTAATATTTGCATCTCCACCTAAAGCAGCTGGAGATAATGGTGCATAAGGAACCGTTGTAAAATAAGGAATTGAAGTAACACTAGGAATAGTTGCTACAACACCTTTTGCTCCATTAGCTGTTAATGTAGAAAGTATAGTTGAATACGCATAAGCAAAAACATTTGCATTTGTGATATCATTTCCACCATAAGTTGTAGGATCTGTATTTCCTGTTGCATTGTGATCAGCTGCAGGTGTTGTTGATAAACTTTCATCTACAGTTGGTGTTGTTGGGTCATCAGGAATTGCTCCACCATTTGTAGCATAAGAAAGTACATCATTTGCTCCAATCCAATTCGTAAAGAAAGTAGGGTTTAAAGACATTGCATCTCCTAAAACTGTTGCCGAAGCTGAAGTCGCTGTTCTAGCAAAGTACGGATTTGCTTGCCCTAATGCTACACCAGCCACGTTTCCGTAGCCTGGCGCAATTAAATGGAAAGATTTTGCCCCTGGAACACCCGCATTATTATAAGCTGTAGTCTGCAAATCTGAAACTTCAATGGTTGGAGTTCCTGTAATATTTTCAGGACGTCCTTGTGAAGCATCAATTACTAATCTAGTATTGCCAATTTGCATACCTCCCAACATTAAACCTCCTAAATTATTCACATCGTCCTCGTAAGAAGGTTGTGTAAAAGCACCACCGCCTACTAAAGCAAACTGTTGCGCCAACATATTAGGATAAGAGTTCATTTGTCCTGATCTATAAACCGTACCGTCCATATAACCAGCAGTTAATGAATTACCAATTGCTACATAAGTCGTAAAATCCGCATCTCCAGCAGAATAATTTGCATCTACCGAATTTTCAAATTCTGGCTCACAAGATGCAAACACAGCTGATAAAACAGCTAAATATATAAATTTATTATTTTTCATTTTTAAAGCCTTTATTTTATTAGAAACCATAAGTAATACCAATACCAGGAGAGAAAACTACTGATTTATACGTTCCACCAAAACTTGGATTTGCTTGTCCAGAAATAGGATCAGTTGAATGGTCATAAGAATTATCAATCTCATCAAAGTGAATATATAAGAAAGATACATCAATTCCAAACTTATCATTTAACTGATATGTTAAACCACCAGTAAACGCATTTGAATCATTTCTTGGAGTTTCTGGAGCAAAATAACCATCTTGTACTGGACTCTCATCAAAATAATAACCCGCTCTGAAAGTAAATTTATCATTTGCTTTATATTGAGTACCAAATCTATAAGTTGAAGCGTCTTTGTAATTTCTTGGATTGATTGACTCTGTACCATTTCCAAATTTAACATCTAATGCTTTGTATGCACTCCACATAGTATGATTAATATCAAAAGCAACCATCCATTTATTAGTAATTTGTACGGATAAACCTGCTGTAAATTCAGCTGGTAATGGTAAATCTGCATCAAACGTTGTATTTGTTAACGGATTAAAAGCAGGTGCATCATGATAAGTTGCATCACCATCTCTAGCTTCCATAACTATTTTTGAACGGTAGTTCATACCTAAACGAATTTTATCTGTAGGATTGAACATCATACCTACATTATAACCCCAAGCTGTAATTCCTTTTGCATCAATTGTTACATCTGAAGGTTGACCATCATCAGAAAGCAATGGATTCATTGAAAGATTTCTATTAAAATTAACTGAACCAGAAGCATAAATAACACCCCGCCTAAACTAAAGTGCTCTCCCATTCTAATTGAAACCGAAGGTTGAACAAAAATTGCTTGTAAATCAATATTATTAACTAAATGAGCCCCTTCCCAATCTTGATCCCAATCAACTGCACTACCATAAGGAGTGTACACCGCTAAACCAGCAGTTAACCAATCGTTCAATTTATAAGTTGCATAAACACTAAATGGAGTTCCTACATTTTTACTTTCTGCAGTCCAATTATAAGTCGAATTTTGAAATTTAACATTAGCAAATAAAGCATTAGCCCCAACTGATACATTAAATTTTTTATCTAGGTAAGCCATCCCAGCAGGATTAAAAAAAGCTACCTCAGCACTATTAACCACGGCAACACCTGTATGTCCCATCGCTAATTGCTTTTGACCCTGCATAGCTACTCTATATCCACCAGCAAACATAGACGACCCTGCTAAAGCCATTAAAGTTAAAGAAAGTAATTTTCTCATAATAAATAAATGTTAGTTTATTTCTAAAATTAAAGTTAGTATCCCAAAATTATAACAAAATATGGAATTTGCAATTTTTTGAGCAAAAATATTATGCATTCATAATATTTTCTGTTTTAATTTTTCAAAAACTCAACAACGTTTTCATAAAACGCTATAGGGTTTTCTGCATGTAGCCAATGTCCAGCATTGTCAATTGTTTTAATTATTGCTTGCGGAAAGAAATGAATTATCCCAATGAAATCTTCGTCTAAAATATAACTTGACTTTGAACCTCTAAGAAATAAAACAGGTTTATCAAATTCAGCATCTACATTTAAAGCCTTTCCTATTTCTTCTATTTTTTCATTAAAAACAGGCAAATTGAATCGAAAACCAAGTTGACCTGTTTCTACCCAATATAAACTTTTTAATAGAAACTGACGTGTACCAAAATCGTGAATATAATCCTTTAAAATATCTTCAACCTCTGATCGGGAAGGTTTTAATGTAAAATTAACTGCATTTAAACCAGCCAATATGGTTTGATGATGTGGCGCATAATACTTTGGACCAATATCTGCTATGATTAATTTTTGAACCAACGAAGGATTTTCACAAGCAACCTGCATCGCAACTTTTCCACCCATTGAATGTCCTAAAAGCACAATATCCTGCAAATTATTCACTTCACAATAATTCATCACATCTTGTGCCATTACTTCATAATTAAAATTATCGGAATGAAAACTTCTACCGTGATTTCTTAGATCTAAAAGATGCACTTGATAACCTAACTCCGAAAACTGACTTCCTAGTGTTTTCCAATTATCAGACATTCCTAAAAAACCATGAAGAATTAGAAACGGCTTTCCTACTCCTTCTACCTTTGAATATAGTTGCTCCATTTTATTTTAGTCTTTGTAAATACATATTAACTGTGTTTTCTAGACCTAAATACAAGGCTTCAGAAATTAATGCATGACCTATTGAGACTTCCAATAAACCCGGAATATTATCTTTAAAAAACTTAATATTATCTAAGCTTAAATCATGTCCCGCATTTATACCTAAATTTAATTCATTTGCTTTAATGGCTGCTTTTACATAAGGCTCAACTCCCTTTTCATTACCAAGTCCATACTCATGAGCAAAACTTTCGGTATATAATTCGATTCTATCTGTTCCTGTTTCTTTTGCGCCTTCCACCATTTCAATTATAGGATCAACAAATATTGAAGTTCTAATATTATTTCTTTTAAACTCTGCTATTACCTCTTTTAAATATGCTTGATTTTTAATAGTATCCCAACCAGCATTTGAAGTTAAAGCTCCAATTGCATCAGGAACCAGCGTTACTTGTGTAGGTTTACATTCTAAAACTAAATCAATAAAATTATGTTGAGGATTTCCTTCAATATTATATTCTGTATAAACAACCGAAGATAAGTCGCGAGCATCTTGATAACGAATATGTCTTTCATCTGGTCGAGGATGCACCGTTACACCTTCGGCTCCAAATTTTTGAACATCTTTTGCAACTTGAAGTAAATTAGGCACATCGCCTCCTCTTGAATTTCTTAAAGTCGCTATTTTATTAATATTCACAGATAATTTTGTCATAATTCATCTAAATTTCTTTACAAAAATACAAAGTAAAAATAGCTTTAATAGCGGATTTTTGATTATTTTGCATAAAATTAGAGCTTTTAAAATGCATAATATAATTGACTACATAAATAAAGACATTAAACCTCTAGATATAGATAAAACTGTTTATGATGCTCAAGATTTCTTCTTGGATTTAAATTACAGTCACTTCCCTATTCTCGAAGACGGAGTATTTGTAGGCAGTATTAGCAAAGACAACACTGATATATTAGACGGAAATTCTAAATTATCGGACAACAAATACGAGTTTGATCGATTCTACGTAAGAGCAAATATGATTTGGCTTGATGTTTTAGAAGTTTTTGCTCAAAATGAAACGAATATTGTCCCAGTATTAGATAACAGCAACAACTATGTGGGCTATTATGAATTAGAAGATGTTATCCGTTTTTTACATGAAACACCTTTTTTAAGAGAAGAAGGAGGAATTATTGTAATTAAAAAAGAAACATCAAAATTTTCTATGAGTCAAATTGCACAAATTGTTGAAAGCAACAACGCAAAACTTTTAGGTTTGTTTATATCCAAAATAGAAGGAGACTCAGTAGAAATTACGGTAAAAACTACTCAAAGTTCCTTAAATGATATTATTCAAACTTTTAGAAGATATGAATATGAAATAATTTCAGAACATCAAGAAGATAGTTATTTGCAAAATTTAAAAGATCGATCGGATTATTTAGATAAATACTTAAATATTTAATTTTACGCTATGAAATTTGCCATTTACGGTCAATATTATCAAAACAACACTGATGAAATTGTAGAAAAAGTACTTTCTTTTTTTCATAGACATAACATTGAAGTAATTATTGAAGAGCAATTTTTAAATTCTTTAAAATTACCAACAGCAAAAAAATGTCAAAGCTTTTCTAATCATTGTGAGTTAAATGAGAATATTTTTGCTCTAATAAGTATAGGCGGCGATGGAACTATTTTAAGAGCGGTAACTTATGTGCGTGATAAAAATATTCCTATAATAGGTATCAATGCTGGAAGATTAGGTTTTTTAGCAACTGTTCAAATTGAAAACATAGAAAATTCATTAGAAAAAGTACTAAAAAAAGATTACATATTATCTAAAAGATCGTTATTAAGCCTTAGTTGCACACCAAAAAATCCAGACCTAGTTGATTTAAACTTTGCTCTAAATGAAGTAACTGTATCTAGAAAGGATACTACATCGATGATTACCATTGAAACACATTTAGATGGTGAATATCTAAATTCCTATTGGGCTGACGGACTTATTATTTCAACCCCAACAGGATCAACAGGTTATTCTTTAAGTTGCGGTGGCCCCATTTTAACACCAGAAGTAAGTAGTTTGGTTATAACCCCAATCGCTCCGCATAATCTTAATGCAAGACCTTTAGTAATAAAAGACGACACAATAATTGATTTAAAAATATCAGGACGTGAAGACGAATATTTAGTATCACTTGATTCAAGAATTACATCTGTTACTAACGAAACTATATTACATATCGAAAAATCTCCTTTCGAAATCAATTTAATCGAATTTAAAGAAGAAAGTTTTTTGAAAACCATACGTAAAAAACTTTTATGGGGAGAAGACAGAAGAAATTAATAAATTAAATACCACAATCTCTTTTTCTACGTTTTAAAATAAAATTACCATAAAACATGGTAAAGAAATCTATATTGTTATATTTGCAAACTATTTTAAAAATGAGGTATTTATTCATTTACATATTAGTGTTTTTCAGTCTCTTCGAAGCAAAAGCTCAAATTAACGAGCTTGGTGTGTTTTTAGGAGGTGTAAATTATATTGGAGATGTAGGCCCAACTGACTATATATCGCCAAACGAACCTGCTATAGGTTTGGTTTACAAATGGAATCGTAGCCCAAGACATGCATGGCGTTTTTCTTATCAATATGGAAAATTAAGCAGTAAAGATATCGATAGTGATGTTCCTGGCAGAGAATTAAGAGGCTATAGCTTTAAAAACCATGTACATGATTTTTCTGCAGGTTTAGAATTTAATTTTTTCGATTTCGATTTACACGAATCTGGTTTTGTAATGACACCTTATATTTTTGGTGGCGTTAGTTATTTCATTTACAACGAAATTTACATCCCAGTAGATGAAAGTGAAATTGATTATAGAGATAGTGCTTTTGCTATTCCAATGGTTGTAGGTTTTAAAGCGCGTTTATACGATAGTTTAATATTAGGTTTAGAAGTTGGTGCTCGTTATACATTTACTGACAATTTAGATGGAAGTAATCCAAAAAATGATAATTTTGAAAATCTACGTTTTGGAAATCTAAATAGTAATGATTGGTATGTATTTACTGGTTTTACAATAACTTACACATTTGGTCAAAATCCATGTTTTTGCGCAGAATAAAATGAATTTATTAGAACAAATAAATACAGACAAATTACCAAAGCACTTAGCCATCATAATGGATGGCAATGGTCGTTGGGCAAAACAAAAGGGATTCCTTAGAACAATTGGACATGAAAGTGGCACCAAATCTGTAAAAACAACTGTTGAAACTTGTGCAAAATTAGGTATTGAAAACCTTACTCTTTATGCTTTTTCAACAGAAAACTGGAACCGCCCAAAACTTGAAGTAGACACACTTATGAAGCTTTTAATTTCCTCGCTTAAAAAGGAATTAAAGACTTTAAATAAAAATAATATCCGCTTAAATGCTATAGGAAATTTAACAAATTTACCTGTAAAAGTACAAGCAGAATTACAAGAAGTAATTCAAAAAACATCAGAAAACACTAGGATGACACTTAATTTAGCACTGAGTTATGGAGCTAGGGAAGAGCTTGTTCAAGCTGTTAAAAAAATTAGCGATAAAGTTAAAAATAATATAATTTCAACTGACACTATTGACGAAACAATTATTAATCAGCATCTTTACACCCATGATTTGCCAGATGTTGACTTAGTAATAAGAACAAGTGGAGAGCATAGAATCAGTAATTTTTTATTATGGCAAATTGCTTATGCTGAATTTTATTTCACAGAAGTATTATGGCCTGATTTTAATGAAGCAAATTTATATGAAGCTATTATTAGCTATCAAAATAGAGAGAGAAGATTTGGTAAAACAAGTGAACAATTATCATAAACAAAATTAAGTTCGTGAAGAAATATACTTTTTTAATTACTGTATTAGTTTTAGGTTTTATAAATAATGCATTTTCACAAGATATAAAATTTGAAAATGGAAAATATTATACTTTAGCAGACATTAGTGTTACGGGTAAAGTTGATTACAACGAACAAACTGTTGTAACATTTACTGGCCTTGAAAAAGGCCAAAGAATACTTATTCCAGGAGAAGAAATAAGTGGTGCTATCAAAAAACTATGGAAACTTGGTTTATTTAGTGATGTAAACTTCTATGTTAATAAAATTGAAGGAGACAGCATTTATTTAGAATTAAATCTGAATGAATTACCTAAACTTCAAGATGTTAAATTACAAGGAATAAAAAAAGGGAAAGCTGAAGAACTTTTAAAAGAAACTGACCTTAAAAAAGGAAAAGTAGTAAATGAGAACTTAATAACTACTACTAAAAATTATATAGAAAATAAGTATAAAAAAGACGGTTTTTATAACACAAAAGTTTTCATTTCTACAACTCCAGATTCTACTGACAATAATGTAAAAATGTTAGTAAATATTGATAAAGGCGAAAAAGTTAAGGTTAAATCTATAACATTTAATGGTAATGAAAAACTTAGTGATAGTAAATTAAAGAAAGCCTTCAAAAATACAAAGCAAAAAATCCATTACATATCTTCAAAAGATCTAAATATATTAAAGAAAAATACAAAGAGGATTTAACCGCTGTAATAGACAAATACAAAGAGAACGGATACAGAGATGCCAGAATTACTTCAGATTCTGTTACTTACAACAAAGAAAAGAACGATATTAGCATAAAAGTTAACTTAGAAGAAGGAAATAAATATTATTTTGGAAACATCCGTTTTGTTGGTAATACTATTTATACCGAAAGACAACTAAATCAAATGCTAGGAATCAAAAAAGGTGATGTTTACAACGGTGTTTTATTACAAAAAAGAATTGCAGACAATTCTAAGCCCGATGCTGAAGACATAACAAATCTTTATCAAAACAACGGTTATTTATTTTCAAGTATTAACCCCGTTGAAGTAAAAACTTACAACGATACAATTGATTTTGAAATTAGAATTACTGAAGGTCCTATTGCTTATTTTAATAAAATTACAGTTGTTGGAAATGATAAAACTAACGATCATGTAATTTATCGTGAATTAAGAACAAGACCAGGACAAAAATATAGCAAAGAATTATTAGTAAGATCAATTCGTGAAGTTGGTGCATTAGGCTTCTTTGATGCTGAAAATATTAAACCCGAGTTCAAAAATGTAGATCCTCAAGCAGGAACTGTAGATATCGAGTATAGTGTAGTTGAAAGAGGATCTAGTCAAATTGAACTACAAGGTGGTTATGGTGGTGGTGGCTTTATAGGTACTTTAGGTTTATCTTTTAACAACTTCTCGATTAGAAATATCTTTAACAAAGAAGCATATAAACCATTGCCAATGGGAGATGGTCAAAAATTATCTTTAAGATTGCAAGGAAGTACTTATTTCCAAACTTATAGCTTATCATTCTCTGAACCTTGGTTAGGGGGTAAAAAACCAATAAATTTCTTTACCTCTTTATCTCATAGTAAACAATTTTTGTACAACTACTCAAATAGAGATGTAAACAGAAATAGAAGTTTTAATATTACATCAATTAGTGCGGGTGTTGGAAAGCGTCTTAAATTTCCAGATGATTATTTTTATTTAACATCGAGTGCTTCTTTTCAATATTATGATTTAAACAACTACCAAACTGGTTTATTTACATTTGGAAATGGTGCTTCTAGAAACTTTGCAATTACATTAGGCCTTTCAAGAAATAGTAAAGGTAGCAACCCTATTTACCCAACATATGGTTCAGAATTTAGTGTATCAGCTAAATTTACTCCTCCATATTCATTATTTAACGGAGTAGATTATGCTGATTTACAAAACGATCCGAATTATAAGATGACGTACAACCCAGATGACAATTTAAATGTTATTGAAAACGACCTTAATGAAGATCCCGCACCAGGTGATTGGATAGCTGTTAGTGGTTATGATGCTAATGGAAATATAATTTCAGTTTATAAAGTAGACACTGCAGATGAAGCGACACTAAATAGAAGTAAGTACGATCAAAAAAGATTTAATTGGTTAGAATATTATAAAATTAAGTTTAGTGGAGATTGGTACACTAGAATCTACGAAAAACTTGTTTTAAGAACAAAAGGTGAGTTTGGTTTTATGGGAGCCTATAATAGCGCAAGAGGATTAGTGCCGTTTGAGCGTTTTTATGTAGGTGGGGATGGTTTGGCTAACTATTCATTAGATGGTAGAGAAACAATACAGTTAAGAGGATATCCTAACAACTCACTTTCTGGAATAAATGGTGGTATTGTTTATAACAAATTCTCTTTAGAATTACGTTATCCAATCACTTTAGCACAATCTGCTTCAATTTACGGATTAACATTCCTTGAAGCTGGTGCAGCTTTTGAAGATTATAAAAATTATAATCCATTTGCTATGCAACGTTCTGCTGGTTTTGGTTTAAGAGTATTCATGCCTGCATTTGGTTTATTAGGAATTGACTTTGCACATGGGTTTGATGCTATACCAGGATCGGGTAGTACTCAAAAAAGTGGATGGCAAACTCACTTTATCATTGGACAACAATTTTAACAACATAGCGTTATATGAGTGTTAAACTCTCGAAATATTTCTTATCTTTCGAGAGTTTTTGAGAAATTATCCAAAACGATAAAAGTTACAACATGAAAAAATTACTCTTTTTATTATTGATTTCAACCATTTCATTTTCTCAATCAAGAGGAATTCGAATTGCGTATATTGATATGGAATACATTTTAGAGAAAGTTCCTAGTTATGCTGAAGCTAAAAATCAACTAGAACAAAAAACTGTAAAATGGAAACAAGACATTGAAGTTAAAAAAAATGAAATCAATAGATTAAAAGATAACTTAAAAACTGAAAAAGCTTTTTTAACTAAGGAATTAATTGAAGAAAGAGAAGAAGAAATTTCTTATTTAGAGAAAGAACTTTTGGATTATCAAGAAAAAAGATTTGGCCCAAAAGGTGATTTAATTATTCAAAAAACAGTTTTAGTAAAACCTATTCAAGATCAAGTTTTTACTTCAATTCAAGATATTGCTGAAAAAAAGAAATATGATTTCGTTTTCGATAAATCATCTGATTTAACCATGTTATTTGCTGCTCAACGTCATGATATTAGTGATTTAGTAATTAGAACTATTACAAGAGCAGAAAAAAGAGAGCAGTTAACCAAAAAACAGTTAAAAGAACAAGAAAATCAAGAAGCATTAGAAGATATGCAAGATGAAAATCCTGCACTAGCTGAAAGACAAAAAATTCTTGACGAGAAAAAAGCTGCTAGAGAAAAACTATTAGCTGATAAAAAAGCTACAAGAGACAGTTTAATTGCCGCTCGTAAAAAAGAAATGGAAGATAGAAGAGCAAAAACTCTTGAAGAGCGAAATAACAAAAAAAATGGCACGGTAATTGAAAATGATGATACAGACGATGCTAAGGATAAAATAAACAATAACGAAGAAGCCAAAACTGGTGACTTAAAAGAAGAAGATCCTGAAGCTAAAACTGAATTATCTGCTGAAGAGAAAAGGCAAAAGCTAGAAGAAGAGAAACAAAAGAAAATAGAAGAACGTAAAAAAGCTCTCGAAGAAAAAGAAAAAAAATACTTGAAGAACGAGAAGCTGCTAAAAACAAAAAAGAATAATTTTAAAACAAACCTTATATTAATTTAGAATAAACATGAAACAATTAAAAACTTTAGTTATTGCATTAGTAATGTTTGTAGGTGCACAAGCATCTGCTCAATCAAAAGTTGCTCATATTGATGTACAAGCTTTAATGACAAACATGCCGGAAATGAAAGCTGCTCAATCGCAATTAGACAAAATCAAAGAAAACTACGACAAAGAATACAAAACAATGGTTCAAGAATACCAAACTAAAATGCAAAAATATGAGCAAGAAGCGCCAACAGCTGGTGAAGCTTTAAACGAGTCTCGTTCAAAAGAAATGCAAGAAATGGGTGGACGTATTCAACAATTCCAACAAAGTGTTCAAACTGACTTAGGTAAAAAAGAAATGGAATTATTAAAACCTATTTTAGAAAAAGCTCAAAAAGCAATTCAAAAAGTTGCTACAGCTAAAGGTTTTGATTATGTTTTAGATGCAACTACTGGTGGTGGTGTTTTAGTAGCAAACGGTCCAGATATTTTAGCTGATGTTAAAAAAGAATTAGGTTTCTAATAAAATATTAAAACAAACTTTCAAACTGCTCATTTTACTAATCTAAAATGAGCAGTTTTTTTATACATTTGTTTCATGAGTAATACAAACGTAATTGGCCTTTTCGATTCAGGTGTTGGTGGAACTTCTATATGGAGAGAAATCAATACATTGTTACCAAACGAAAATACTTTGTACTTAGCTGATAGTAAAAATGCCCCTTACGGTTTAAAATCAAAAGAAGAAATCATAGAGTTATGCTACAAAAACACCGAATTTCTTTTAGAACAAAATGCTAAACTCATAGTAGTAGCTTGTAATACTGCAACTACTAATGCAATTAAAGAATTGCGCGCAAAATATGATGTTCCCTTCATCGGAATTGAGCCCGCAATAAAACCAGCCGCAAATTCTACAAAAACACACACAATAGGTATTCTCGCTACAAAAGGAACTCTTAACAGCGATTTATTCCATGAAAAGGTAAAAAGCTTCACTAACATTAAAATAATTGAGCAAATTGGCCATGGATTGGTTCAGCTTATAGAAAATGGAGATATTGAATCGGCTGAGATGATGGAACTTCTAGAAACGTATCTAAAACCAATGGTAGCACAAAACATAGATTATTTAGTTTTAGGTTGTAGTCATTATCCTTATTTGGTTCCTCAAATCAAGAAAATAATTCCGAGTTCAATTAAGATTATAGATTCGGGAGAAGCCGTTGCTAAACAAACCAAGAAAATACTTGAATTAAACGGAATTGCAAATACTTCTCAAGAAAAAGGTAAAAACGTATTCTATACAAATAACGAACCAAGCATACTAGAGAATATACTTGGTTTTCATCACAATGTATTTTATTTAGATTTCTAAACTATTCTTCTTTAAACCAAGAAGAATACATTACATAGTTATTTGATATTCTTTGTATTTCTCCGGCAAAATCACTTGCATTTAATTCTTTCACTTTTTTAGCAGGAATTCCAGCATATATAGTCCCGCTTTCCACAACTGTATTTTGTGTTACAACAGAACCTGCAGCAACTATTGAATTGCTTTCAATAACACAATTATCCATAACTATTGCTCCCATTCCAATCAAAACATTATCGTGAACTACGCAACCATGTACAATTGCATTATGACCGATAGAAACATTGTTACCTATTAAAGTTGGATGCTTTTGATAAGTACAATGGATTACGGCTCCATCTTGAATATTCACTTTATTACCAATAGTAATAGAATTAACATCTCCTCTTACCACTGCATTAAACCAAACACTACATTTTTCACCAAAAGTTACATCACCAACAATAGTTGCGTTTTCTGCTACATAACAATCCTCAGGAACTTGAGGATATTTTCCGTTTACTTCTTTAATCAACATAATTAATTAGAAAAAAAAGTCCCGACGAATCGGGACAATATATTATTAAAATAATTTTTAATTTACAGCAGGACAGTTACAATCCCAAGCCTTATCTCTACAGAAGATATCGATACCTAAAGTAATTTGGTGAAACCCTCCGTTATCAAACTTAATATCTCCCATAATGTGAGAATAAGTATAAGAGAACATAAATTGTTTGTAATTAACACCAACAATTGGAGTAATCCATTGAAGTTTTTGCTCTTCTAAACCTCCATTTGAATTATATTGACCACCATCGAAACTTCTTCTATAAGAAAGTCCTCCCCAAAGACGACCAAAATCCATTCCTTTGTAAACTTTCATATTTAAGTCAATCGCTTTTTCAGTAGTTTCTTCAGTATATTGAAACATAAATGAAGGCTCAAACAATAATCTATCTTCATCTCCAAAAACAGCACCAGCACTCCACAAATATTTTCTTAGATTATCTGATTCAACATCAGTGTATAATTCTCTTTTATTAGCTAAGAAATTTTTAATGGTAAAGTGTGTAAAGAAATCTTGGTAAAAATAAGATGCTCCAAGATCAACATTAAAATAAGAATCTTTTGTAATAACTCCAGGAACAACATTTGGATCAAAAGGTTGATTAATAAAATCAGTACCATCTAAAACACTTTGTACAAATCCTGCGCTTAAACCAAAAGATAACTGATTTAAGTCAATTTCATTTCTTGAGAATCTTAAATGGTGTGCATAAGTTAACTTTGCTCCTTTTTGAGAATGATATCCATTTTTATCATTAAAAGCAATAATACCAACACCCGAAATACCATCTTCGTCTAAAGCTGTATTAAAACTTAAAGTTTGAAGTGCAGGCGCATCTTCTTGCCCAAACCATTGTTGGCGACCAGTTAATCTAACTTTTCCACAGTTAGACGCTCCAGCCATTGATGGGTGAATTAAATAATAATTATCGGATAAATAATCTGAGTAAACTGCAATACCTTCTTGCGAAAAAGAAACTTGTAGTATAAAAAAGGTGAAAATTAATAAACTTTTTTTAAGATTCATCATTGTAATTGTTAGCGATTATTGTCTAATTTTAAGAAAAATATTAAGACCTAATTCGCCAAAGATATAAATTTTTGTACAAGAAAAAATACATTATCATAAAGTTTTTTTAATATTAACATCAATCAATCCGATACTTGTATCTTTGCAAAAAAAATTATGTCTAGAATTGAAATAAAACCAACAAATAACCCTGCTATTGTTAAATTTGAAACAGAAGATTTCATTGTAAAAGGGAAAAGCTATGAGTTTAAAAATATTGATGACACTAAAAACTCTCCCCTTGCAATGCAACTGTTTTATTTGCCTTTTGTAAAAACTGTTTTTATCTCTGGTAATTTTATTGCAATTGAAAAATTTTCAATAGTTGAATGGGAAGATGTTCAAGAGGAAGTAGCAAATCAAATTGCCGATTTCATTGAAAAAGGTGGCATAATTATAAAAGAAGAAGAAACTAAAAAAGTTCCTATTACAATTTATGGCGAAACTACTCCTAACCCAGCCGTTATGAAATTCGTTAGTAATAAACTACTAACCAAAACAATGGTTGAATGCAAAAACATTGAAGAAACTAAAGCCTCTCCGTTAGCTAAAGAATTATATAACTTTCCTTTTGTAAAAGAAATATTTATCGATGAGAACTACATTTCTATTACAAAATATGACATTGTTGAATGGGAAGATGTGACTTTTGAAATTAGAAATTTTATCAAAGAATATTTAGAGCTAGGAAATGTCGCTGTAGATGAAACTAAAATTGTAGAAACTGTAAACCATCAAAAACAACAAGATGTTTATTTTGATAAATTAGATACAACTTCTCAACAAATTGTAAATATTTTAGAAGAGTATGTTAAACCAGCTGTTCAAAGCGACGGAGGAAACATTATGTTTGACTCTTACAACGAAGAAGACAAAACTGTAAAAGTAATTCTTCAAGGTGCTTGCAGTGGTTGCCCTTCTTCTACTTTTACTCTTAAAAACGGAATAGAAAACATGCTAAAACAGATGCTTCATGATAATGAAATAAAAGTTGAAGCATTAAACGCATAAAAAAAGGAGGTTTTAAAACCTCCTTTTTTATTTATTTACTTTTTACATGTGTATCAAAATCTTGAAACAATTCTAATAAATTCATAGTTGCTTTTATTAAATCATTTGTTTCTAATAATAAACCAAAATACAACTTACTATTTTTAGGACTGTTTTCAGTTGTTCTAATTCTTAAAATTTGTTTTTGAATTAAACCAGAAATAGTACCCAACAATTGATCTTTTTCAGATATTACAGTTTGTAAACCTGTAAAATCTTCTTTTTGAAAACTTGATTCTAACCTATCAAATAAATGCTGCAATTGCTCGTCTACAAGTTTTAAATCTCTAATTTGATTGAATTTCAAACCTTTATGGTTGTTATTAACATGAGAATAACTATTATTTGTAATATAGCCAATTGACTGAACCATATCTTGCAAATAACCTAAAATTAAAATATAAAATTCACTTCCTTCTACTGATGATTCATCTAAGTTTCTAATGAAATAAAATAAGTTTCCTTTTAAATCATCAACACTTTTTTCAAGTTTTTTAAGTTTCTTTCTGTTTTCTTTTAACTTATTTAAATCTTGTAAACCTAAATTATCTACTACATCAGAATACAATAAATTTGTCTTATTAATTACTCGAGCAATTTGAACAGAACTTTCTGATATAACTTCTTTAATTGTTGCAACATCTGCTCTTGAGTATTTTTCTTCTTCTTCAGCTTCTTTTGTTTTTGCAATATATTTTCTTCCACTTCTGTAAAGTAAAATACCTACTAAAATCATTATTGCAACAAAAGAAAACACTTTACCTACTTTAAGTAATAATGCTACTATTGAAGCCATAGAAAAAGCAACAAAAGCTGTTACGAACCATCCACCAATTACATTAAAAACTCCAGCAACTCTATACACAGCACTTTCTCTATCCCAAGCTCTATCTGCAAAAGAAGTACCCATTGCCACCATAAAAGTTACATATGTAGTAGATAATGGTAATTTTAAAGAAGTTCCTAAAGCAATTAAAATACTCGCTACCATTAAATTTACAGAAGCTCTAACCATATCAAAAGCTGGCGCTTCTTCTTTTTTAGCGTAAGTACGTTTTTCAAATTGTTTATCAATTTTGATTTCTAATGATTTTGGCATCACATAATTCAAAATTTGACCAACATATATACTTCCTCTAACTATAATTCTTGATAAATTATTTGCATCAAACTTCTCTGAACCTTCACTTTGTCTCGATAAATCGACACCAGTTTTAATAACTTCTCTAGCTTTTTTAGAAGTCCAAAGTGTATAGACCATAATCGATCCACCAAATAATAACAACCAAAAATTTGCTTTCAATTCTCCCGAAGCTAATTCACCCATCAACATTGTTGCATCTCTTCCACCAGCTACATAAATTTCATGCGATTGTAAAGCTGCAATTGGCACACCAATAAAGTTCACTAAATCGTTACCCGCAAAAGCAAGTGCTAATGCAAAAGTTCCCACAATAATAATGACTTTAAAAATATTTTGTTTTAGTGTAATTAATATTTGAGAAATTATTGTCCAGAAAATTAAACTTCCTAAAACAATATACATTTGGTTAGCATTCATCAATTCTTTCAAATCAGAAGTCATAAATGCAGAACCTTTAATTCCTTTAAATAAAATAAAATAAGTAATAAAAGTAATTCCTAAACCACCAAAAATGGCACCGAAAAACTTTGTGCGATTTTCATAATGGAAAGAAAACAATATCCTTGAGATATACATTACAAATGCACCAATTGTAAACGAAATTATTACAGAAAGTAAAATACTAGATACAATTTCTGTAGCTTTAGCAGTATTAATGTATGAAGATAATGTTCCAAAATCGCCATCTGAAGTTATAATCTTATAAATCCCTAAACAGACTGCTCCTCCTAACAATTCGAATACAACAGAAACAGTTGTAGAGGTAGGAAAACCAAGTGAATTAAAGATGTCCAGCAATAATACATCGGTTATCATTACTGATAGAAAAATAATCATTACATCTTCGAAGGTAAACATTGCAGGAACGAAAATTCCACTTCTAGCAATTTCCATCATTCCGCTTGAGAATAACGCACCAAGTGCAATTCCAATACTAGCAACAATCATTAAAGTTTTAAACGAAACTGCTTTTGAACCTATTCCTGAATTTAAAAAGTTAACTGCATCATTGGCTACACCAACCATCAAATCAATTATCGCTAATATGGCAAGAGCCACAAGCATTACAATGTAAATTTGATCCATTATATAATTTTATTTTTTTGCAAAGTTGGTTCAAGAAATTTTATTCAATGTTAAGTTAATGTTATGAATTTTGAATACACTTAAAAATGGGCTTGGGCAATTTCTTGATTTTTAGTAAATTTAAGAATTATTAACTAAAGTTTTATAATTATGGCAGTATTAAAAGTTATTGAAGTTTTAGCAAACTCAGAAAAAAGCTGGGAAGATGCTACAAAAAAAGCCGTTTCTCAAGCGTCAAAATCGTTAAAAAATATTCGCTCTGTGTATGTACAAGAACAAAGTGCGGCTGTAAGTAATGGTGAAGTAACTGAATTTAGAGTGAATGTAAAAATTACATTTGAAATTGATTAAATTTTATGAAAATTTTAAAAATCGTATTTATTCTAAAGCGCTCATTTTAAATTAACTTTGTGAAAAATAATATTTTTCTTATATTATTACTCAATTCATAAACAAAAAACTATGTATCCAGAAAAAATTGAAAACTATTTTGAACTCATTAAAAATTTACTAATTGAATATTCGCCAAAAGTAATTACCGCTTTAATATTATTATTTGTTGGACTTTGGGTTGTTAGCATAATTACCAAAGCATTCAAAAAAATAATGGTAAAAAAAGAAGTAGAGATTACTTTAGCAAATTTCTTAGGCAACATTGTTTTCTGGACTTTGCGCGTACTCCTTTTTGTAATTGTAATTTCTAAATTAGGATTTGAAACTTCCTCATTAGTAGCAATTCTTGGTGCTGCTGGTTTAGCTATTGGTTTAGCACTACAAGGTTCGCTTTCAAATTTTGCAGGTGGCGTTTTAATTATTCTATTTAAACCTTTTAAAGTAAATGATGTAATTGAAGCACAAGGAGAAATTGGTACCGTTCAGGAAATTCAAATATTTAATACTCGTTTGTTAACTGCAAACAATCAAACTATTTACATTCCAAATGGCATTTTATCTAATGGAATTATCAAAAACTATACGCAAGAAGGTATACGTAGAGCCGATTTAAATATAGGAATTGCTTATAATTCTGATATCAGAAAAGCAAAAGAAGTTATTATGGAAGTATTGAACAATCATCCAAAAATATTAACTGAACCCGCACCAAGCGTTATTGTAAAAGAATTGGCTGATAGTGCAATAAATCTTGGTATTCGCCCTTGGTCTAAATCAGAAGACTTTTTAGAAGTTAGTTCTGAAACATTGATTGAATGTAAATTAGCTTTAGATAAAGTTAACATTTCTATTCCTTTTCCTCAAAGAGAGCTAAGAATTATTAACGAAGACAAATAGATTATTTATTCAAAACAAAATCTTTTAAATAAAAAGGTTCAAAATAAGCGACATCTTCAAAGTCGCTTATTTTGAATTTATCAAACGACAATTGGCACATTTCTAAAGCAGATGGATATAAAATTTCATCATAAAAGTTAAACTTTGTATCGGTTAAAACTGATTTTAATTTAATGGCGCCATCACCAACTAAATGCATTGGTACTTGAACTTCAAAAAATGAATTTTCATCAATAACTTTAGCTTCAGTTTCAGAAATTTTAGTATAATCATTACCAAAAAAGGCAGTGTAAACCTCCATTCTTCTAGCATCAATCATTGGAACAATAATTCCGTTTTCAATCGTAACTTTTTTAGCTAAAAGTTCAAGTGTATCAACTGAGATTAAAGGAATATTTAAGGCATAGCAGAAACCTTTTGCAGCAGAAACCCCAATGCGCAATCCTGTATAAGAACCTGGACCTTTACTTACTGCTACGGCATTTATATTTTGAAAAGTAAGATTTGCTTCCTGTAAACATTCTTCAATAAAGACGTGCAATTTTTCGGCGTGAGAAAAATTTTCTGTAGCTATTTCTCTAACTGCTAAAACTTTTCCTCCATTCGCAATTGACACTGAACAGTTTTTAGTTGCTGTTTCTAAATTTAAAATATATGCCATTTCTTTAATTTGAATTGCAAAATTACAAACTTTAAACATTTAAAAAATAAAAAGGCACGAAATACTTCGTGCCTCCTTAACCCAATTTAACAAATCTACTAGTCTTTGTTACTAGACTTTTTTTCTTCTAGTTTAACCTTATCGTTACTATTTAATTCTTTTGAGACAGTTGTATAAGGTCCAATAATAATTTCTTCTCCAGGTTTTAATCCTTCAATAATTTCAATATTAGTATCATCTTGAATACCTGTTTTAACTACTTTAAGTTTTGCGACATCTCCTACTTTCACAAAAACACATTCAAACTTTTTGTCAGGATTATAAGTTCCTTTGTTTTGTTTATCTTCTTTTTCTAACTCAGCAATGATATCTTTTTTAGTTGATGTTGTATCATCTTTTATAACAACAGCGCTAATTGGCACACCAATAACTTTTTCTTTTCTTTTTGTAATGATATCTACAGTTGCAGTCATTCCAGGTCTAAATGGCGAATAATTTTCTGGTTTTCCTTCTAATAAATCTTGGTATGATTCTTTTAAAATGCGAACCTTAACTTTAAAATTTGTTACCTGATCTGCTGTTAAAGTAGAACTTGCAGAATTTGAAATACTAGTAACAATCCCTTTAAATTCTTTTTTCAAATAAGCATCTACTTCAATTTTAGCCGAATCGCCAATGCTAACTTTTACAATGTCGTTTTCGTTAACATCTACTTCAACTTCCATGTTATTTAAATTGGCTACACGCAATAACTCAGTACCAGCCATTTGTTGAGTTCCTAAAACTCTTTCACCTAATTCTACTGAAAGCAACGAAATAGTTCCATCTGCAGGTGCGTAGATTGTTGTTCTACCTAAATTATCACGAGCTTCAGTTAAAGTTGCAGAAGCACTTTGAACATTATAATAAGCCGATTGTTTGTTAGCCACAGCAACTTCATAAGTTGAAACTACTTTATCCCATTCAGATTTTGAAATAATTCCTTTTTCAAATAAAGTTTTGTTTCTATCATAGTTTGCTTTTGCTTCTTTTACCTGCGCATCAGCCTGGCTTAATCCTGCTTTTGTTGTTGATAAAGATGCAGCAGTACGGTTTACTCCAGATTCATAAATATCTGGGTTAATTTTTACTAACAAATCACCTTTTTTTACTTGTTGACCTTCTTTGATAGGTAAGTCAATAATTTCGCCTGAAACTTCAGAAGATATTTTAACTTCAATTTCTGGTTGAATTTTTCCAGTTGCAGAAACTGTTTCAATAATTGTCATTTCAGCTGCTTTAGAAATTTCAACGATTTTAGAATCGTCATTACCTCCTATTACACCAGCTTTCTTTAATCCAATTAAACTTATTAGTAAAATAGCTACTGCTACCAGTATGTATATTGTTTTCTTAGACATAATTAATTATTTTGTATTAATGGAATACCAAAGTAAAATTCTAAAATTTTTGTTTTGAAAATATAATCGTATTTAGTTCTTAAAACTTCTGATTGAGCGTTTTCATAAGTCATGTTTGCTTGAGAATAATCAAATGAATTCATAAGACCAACTTGATATCTCTCTTTAGCAAAATCATAAGCTTGTTGTCGTGCTTCTAATGTTTTTTGTGCAGCCTCATAAGATTTTGCTGCATTTTTTACATCATTATAAGCTTGGTAAACATTTCGTTCTAAATCTAGTTCAGCTTGTTTTAATTGAAATTCAGTTCTTTCTTGATTAATCTTAGCTCTTTGAACTCTTCCTCTTGTAGTAAAACCATTTAAAATTGGAACATTTAATTGTAACCCTACAGCTGTTCCATCAAATAATGTAAGCTGATCAATAAAATTAAAAGGAGTACTTTCAGACCAACGTGTATTGTATCCAACAAAACCACTTAAAGTTGGCAAATATGAAGAACGAGAGATTGACAAATCTTTCTTCGCAATATCTACATTAGAAAGAGCAATTTTAAGATCGTTTACCGATTCTTTCGATTTTTGTAAAATCTCTTCTTGTGATTTATTTGTTACTTCACTTACAGGCACATCAACAATTTCTTCGATTACATCAAAACTCACATAATCATCTAACAACATTGTTTGACACAAAGCAATTTTAGAAATCAAAACTGCATTTTCTGAAGCAATAATTTGTTGTTCTTGACTAGCATTTGTAGCTTCTAAATCGAAAATGTCTCCAGCAGGTAATACACCAGCATCAATTAATTCTCTTGTTCGCTTTAAATTCTCTTTTGTGATGTTATTTTGATTAATTTGAACTTTAAGTTGTTCTTTATTGAATAAAATTTGCAGATAAGAATTAGCTATTGATAATGCAATATCATCCTTCATTTTGTCTAAACGATAGGTGTTTGCAATTTTATTCAATTTTGCTCTTTGTAGAGTTTTCCAATTTGCCAAACCATTAAACAAAGTAATTCCTGAATTTGCTTGAGCAGAAAAAGACTTAAACGTAGTGTTTTGAAACTGGTTCGTTACTGGGTTAATACTTGCTCCTGTATTTATGCTATAATTTGCATTTCCGCTAAGTGTAGGTAAGAAACCACCAATAGCTTCCAATTTTTCTACACTTGAAGTTTCCAAATCTAATTCTGATTGTTTAACAGAAATATTATTTTGAATAGCATAATCTACACACTCTTGAAGCGTCCACTTTTTTTCTTGTGCTTGCGCACTTATCGTTAAGATACCAACTAGAAAAAAGACAATTCTTTTAAATGACATTATCATTTTATTTTTCGATTACAGTAATAAGACCACAATTGTAAATTTTTGTTACAGTATTTACTTAAAATTTTAATTTTACAGAAATTTTCTATTCAAATGAAATACATAATAATTGCTATAACGCTATTAAGTTTATTTGTAATACTTGCAAGTTGCTCTTCGGGTAAAAAAATTGAAGCTTTAAAACCAGCTCCATCAAATACAACATCTACTGCATACAAAACCAAAACTTCGTTTTTAGCTTTACCAGTTGAAATCACCATAAAAGACATAGAAAAACAACTCAATAAAAACTTAAAAGGATTGATTTACAACGATTCTATTTTAAGTGACGATAAAACTCAAATGAAAATTTGGAAATCGAACGACATTGAACTTTCCGATAAAAATGGCGTTATTGTTTCTAAAATTCCATTAAAAATTTGGACTAAAGTAAAATATGGAACAGATTTTTTAAACCTAAATGACACTAAAGAAATATTCTTAGACGGAGTTATTACTTTAGAAAGTAAACCACATTTAACTAACTGGAAACTTTCTACACAATCTCAAATTACCGATTTTAAGTGGAATGAAAGTCCGGCTATATTAATTGCAGGAAAAATGGTTCCCATCACATACATCATTAATCCAACATTAGGCTATTTTAAGAAAACTATTGCAAAAGAAATTGACAAAGCTATTGATGCTTCATGCGATTTTAAACCTTATGTTTTAGATGCTCTTGAAGGAATTAGCAAACCTGTTTTAACTGATGAAGGTTATGAAACTTGGTTTAAAGTTGCTCCTATAGAACTTTATGCTACAGATGCTGTTTTGAAAAACAGTAAAATTACTATGGATATGGGATTAAAATGTAATCTTCAAACCATGGTGGGACAAGAACCCAAAAACTCATTCGATAGTAAAAAAATTGTACTTAAACCTGTAACACAAATTCCAAATAAAGCGGAAGTTTCACTTGCTATTGTTTCAACTTATGAAAGCGCATCCAAAGTAATTACTAAGAATTTTAAAGGTCAAGAATTTGGTTCTGGAAGTAAAAAAATAACAGTTCAAAATGTTTCTATTTGGGAAAAAGACAACAAACTAATTATAGCATTAGATATGACAGGAAGCATAAACGGCACTATTTATTTAAATGGTTATCCTAATTATAATGCTATTACTAAAGAAATTTATTTTGACCAATTAGATTATGTTTTAAACACCAAAAGTGTCTTATTAAAATCAGCAAACTGGTTAGCACAAGGAACAATCTTGAGGAAAATTCAAGAAAACTGTCGTTATTCTATTAAAGAAAATTTAGAAGAAGGAAAAAACACTTTAACCGGTTACTTGAGCAATTACTCTCCTATGAAAGGTGTTTTTGTAAATGGAACACTTAGCGATTTAGAATTTGAAAAAGTAGAATTAACCAACAAAGCAATTATAGCCTTTATCACGACATCAGGAAAAGTTAGCGTTAAAATAGATGGATTAGATTAATTCTCTTCCTTCTTTTTAGAATATTTCAATTTGTAAATGGCATAAAAAGCAGCTCCAACTAAAACATAAGGAATAACCATTAAATAAACTATTCCATCGTTAATAGCTTCTGCTTGTGTACCGCTTTCTTCACTTTCTAGTGCAGCTCTACACATAGCACATTGGGCTTCTACAAAGAAAGGTAAAAGCAAAAAGGTAAAAGTGAGAAATGCTCTTTTTAAAACACCCAACTTTAAACTTTTTACTTTTAATTTTTTACTTTTAACTCTAGTTTGCATAATAAGGAGAAATCATAATGTAAACAAAAACACCAGTAACTGCAACATAAAGCCAAATTGGGAATGTTATTTTGGCTATTTTTTTATGTTTGTCAAATCGTTGTGCCAATGCTTTAACATAAGTAATCAATACTAATGGAATTATGGCAATAGACAATAAAATGTGCGTAAATAAAATAAAATAATACACATAACGGAACGAGCCTAAAACTTCCTTTTCAGATTCTTCTAAAACTCCATTTAGATTAGCATCTCCAAAATAAGTAGTATCTGAAGTCATATGATATGCTACATACATTACTAAAAAAGCTAATGAACATGCAATCGCTACTTTCATTAATAATTCGTGTAATTGTCTGTTTCCGTTTTTAATTGCCATAACCGCAAAAACTAAAACTGCAGCAGTAATTCCATTAATTGTAGCATAAATTGGAGGTAAAAAACTTAAGGGCTCCACATCGAATCCCATTTTTCTTAGATTTACACCAAATAAAACTGCAACTGCAACTGGTATTATAACTGATAAAGCAATAATCAGTTTATTGTATTTTGTTTCAATAGTATTATTTTCCATAATTATTCTTGCAATAACTTTTTAATATCTTCAATAATGTTTTCAACTCCAGTTTGATCAATTCCATCATAATATAAAATTGGATTTCCGTATTGATCCGTTCTACAACGAATATTTCCTTCTTTGTCTACAAGTGCAAACATTCCAGAGTGTTCAAAACCACCCATTGCTTTTTTATTTTCACCCGCATACATATTGAAACCTTTATTCGCTAAATCAAAAATATAGGCTTTATCTCCAGTTAGAAAATTCCAATTAGGATGTTTTACTCCTAATACATGAGCATGTTCTTTTAAAACTTCCGGTGTATCATAATCAGGATTAATTGTAATGGATACAATTCCAAAATCTTTTTCATTTAAAAACTCATCTTGAATTTTTAACATGTTTTGATTCATTTTTGGGCAAATAGTAGGACAAGTAGAAAAGAAAAATTCAATTACATGAACTTTACCTAAATAATCTTTATCAGAAATCTTTTTATCATCTTGATTAGTTAGTTCAAAACTTGGTGCTGAGCCAATCTCATACAAATCAGATTTAGAATAATAACGTGCATTTATTTCCTTAACTACCCAGATTCCAAAAATTAAAATAATAAACGCTAAACCTATATATGACTTTTTCATCTTATTTATTTTCTAATTCCTCTGTAATTTTATCTCTAAACTCGTCTTTACGAGAATTCTTTTTTAAAGCAAGTCGATATTCTCGCAAAATAATCTTTACATCATCAGACATTTCATTATGAAGATCAGCCGAAGACATAGTATTATAACTTTCTCTGTACTCTTCTTCCCCTTTTTTATTTTTACCTTTTCTACCGCGATGATTAATATTCTTATCGAGTATTATAACATTTGGTGTTCCCAAATTATGATCTAAAGTAGTTTGTAACTTAAATGAATTATAATATTCTTGAATGTCTTCTTTCGATGCAAAAACAAAATGCCAACCCGAAAGATCATCTGATACTAATTTAAATTTATCTAAAATTTCTTTACAATCCTTTTCAGTTCCAATGGGCGCTATCATTACAAATTGAAAATCTTTGAAACCAAAATATTTATTATAAATTTTTTGATTTAAATTAAAAAGGTTGGTTTTATTCTCAAAAACTTCGGCACCAACAAATCCTAAGATGGTGATTTTATCTTTTAATTGAACAGTCTCTCCGTCAAGAGTTTTCCATGTTGCTGGAATTTCTTTATTACTTTCCGATAAAGTAGGCAAAAACAAAGCGTTGTGTTTTGCAGAAGAAAAAATTAAATAAGTAACTATAGGAAATATAAAGAGAATTATTAAGACAATTTTATTCTTATTCATTGAGTAATATTTCTCACAAAAATACAAAAAAAAATCCCGATTAAATCGGGATTTTATATGTTAAATTCTAATTAGAATATCCATTTTAAATGTCCATGTTTGTAAACTTCAAAAACATAGTCTCCCTCTACTAAAAGAATAAATGATAAATAAATAATTAAGAAAACTGCAGTCCAAACCACTGATCTTCTAAACCATTTTTTTTCACCTTCCATGTGCATGAAAGCCCAAGTAATAAAATAAGCTTTAACTATTGTTAAGATTAAGAAAATCCAGTTAAGTGGGCTAGTTCCTAAAACACTAGTCATATGTAAACTATCTGGTTTAACAATACCTAATGCTACTTCAACAATTGTAACAAGAGATAAAATCCCAAAAACAACCCAAATTCTTTTTGTATTTGATTCGTGTGCGTGTGCCATAATCGATAAATCTTAATAAATTAAACTAGGTAGAAGAATGTAAATACGAACACCCATACTAAATCGACAAAGTGCCAGTATAATCCAACTTTTTCAACCATTTCATAACTTTTTCTTTTCTCGTAAGTTCCTAATAATACATTAAAGAAAATGATTACATTAATTACAACTCCAGAGAATACGTGGAAACCGTGGAAACCAGTAATAAAGAAGAAGAAGTTAGCAAATAATTTATGACCGTACTCATTTCGAACTAAATTAGCACCTTCAACAACATATTTTGCATCGCCTAATCTTTTTAAAGATTCCTCACGATTTAAAACTACTTTCTTTTTATCTACAATTTGCTCAGTTCTTATTAATAAATCCGGGTTTGCTTTAAATCCTTCAACAATTTCATTCACTGAGTATGAAGGCAAATTAGGCTCACTCATGAACCAAACACCTTTATCACGGCTTAAATGTTCTCTTTCTTCTGGTAATACCTTTGCAAATTCAGCTAAAGAAACTCTCTCACCTTCTTTAGTTACAAATTGTAAAATTGATCCTCCTTTAGTTTCAATTGCACCAAACTCTCCATTGATGAAATTTTTCCACTCCCAAGCTTGAGAACCTAAGAATATTAAACCTCCAACGATAGTTAATGCCATATAAATTGCAACTTTTGTCTTCTTTAAATGATGTCCAGCATCTACAGCAAGAACCATAGTTACTGAAGAAAAGATAAGTATAAAAGTCATCAACGCCACATAATACATAGGTGCATCTACACCGTGTAAAAATGGAAAGTGCGTAAACACTTCGTCTGCAATAGGCCAAGTTTCAATAAATTTAAATCTTGAAAAACCATAAGCTGCTAGAAACCCTGAAAATGTTAATGCATCTGATAAGATGAAATACCACATCATCATTTTTCCATAGGTTGCTCCTAATGGTCCTGGACCGCCATCTAATATTGCGTGTTCATCATGAGTAGTAACTGTCGCTCCCATAAAATTTTTAAGTTGTTAAAAAGTTCCCAAATTTATTATTTTTTTTCTATTTGAAAAAATAGAAAAATAAAAACAAATATAACCAAATAAAATCCATAAAGTGCCAGTACATCGCACTTAGTTCAATACCAAGGGTTTGAGTTGGTGTATATTTTTGTTTAAAATGATTATAAATTACAAAAAAAAGCGAGAAAAAACCGCCAACAAGGTGAGCAATGTGAACAATAACAAACGCATATAAAAACGAAATTGTTACCGATCCTGTTGGCCCAGTTGGCACTAATCCTTCTGTAAATAAAATACTGAATCCTTTAAATTGAAAAATTACAAACAAGATTCCCAAGCCTAATGTCGCTAATAAAAAAATCATTCCTTTAGGATTATCTCCTTTTTTTACCATTTTTTTAGCCATCCAAAAAGTTAAACTACTTACTAATAGCAAAATGGTGCCATACAAAAAAGTATCGGGCATTTCAAAATTTTGCAACCAATCTTTTCTCGATTTACTAACCACAAATCCGCTTGTTAATCCTGCAAAAATCATGACAATACTTATCATGGCAAAAATCAACAACATTTTATAGGTTTTACCTTTTTGAAGGTATAGTTCTTGTTCTTGAGTTGTTTTAATATTTTCCATTTTTATCTTAAAAACTTATCTACAATATAAACAATTTGCAATAGCGTAATATAAGAAACACTTACAATCATTAATTTTCTAGCCGCCATTTTATCCATTTCTCTATACAATTTTAAAGCATAATAAAGCATCCAAAATCCTAAAAGCACTACAATTACTGCCGAAATTTTAGTTAAAAACAACTTACCTGTAAAACCGAAAGCTGGAATTATTGAGGCTAAAATTGTCCAAATAGTATAGAATATAATTTGAAACGCTGTTTTCTTATCTTTTTTACCTGTAGGCAACATAAAAAAACCAGCCTTTTCATAGTCTTCATACAAAAACCAACCGATAGCCCAAAAATGTGGAAATTGCCAAAAAAACTGAACTATAAAAAGTGTTCCAGCCTCTATTCCAAAATGACCTGTTGCAGCAACCCAACCTAACATAAAAGGTATTGCTCCTGGGAAAGCCCCAACAAAAACAGACAAAGGCGTTTTTGTCTTTAAAGGCGTATATAAAAATACATACATAAAAATAGAAATAGCTCCAAACATTGCTGTTTTTGGATTTACTGCAAATAAAATTGATAATCCCAATACAGTTAAAACTATTCCTAAAATTAAAGCATTTTGTGTTGAAATTAAACCTGCAGGTAATGGTCTATTTTTGGTACGATCCATTAAAGCATCTAAATCTTTTTCAATAATTTGATTGAAAACATTTGAAGCGCCAACCATACAGTAACCACCCACTACAAGCAACAATAAAGTTATCCAAGAATTTTGATTCCAATATTCTAAACCAAGCACAAAACCAGCCACAGTAGATATTACAACACTAATAGACAATCTTGCCTTAGTGATAGCAACAAATTTTGAAAAAAGAGTTGGTTGAGATATTGTGTTATTATTAGAGCTCAAAACAGTAATAAACCTTATTTTTTATTGGGCGCAAAGATACTAAATTAGTGAATAGTAATCAGTAAATAGTTCTTAGTTTTTTTAGGGACACTTTATAATATTTGATAAAATAAAAAAATCCTACAATTGCTGTAGGATTTTTTAGTATTTTAATAATCGAAATACCAGTTAAATAAATCGCTTCTAATTCCAACAGAAATCCAAGTTGTGTTAGATTTAACTGTTGTTGCAGTTTCAGCCGTTGGATCAAAATTACGATATAAGAAACTTCCGAATACTTTTAAGTTAGATGAAGGATTTACTAAATAACCTAATTGTAATTCGGTAATAAAAATATTGGTCTTATTTCCTTGAGCAATTGTAACACCTGTGTCTCTTGGACGATCATCGTTATAACTTAAAAATATATTTCCTCCGTAATTATAATTATCTGTTCCATCATTAAAATCAAATCCTTTTTGTCCAAAAGTCACTTTCATTTCTCCGTAATATCTTCCTTTATAATATCTAGCAATTCCAACTAATTCTCTGAAGTTACCGCCCCATTGATGCCCCATACTTAAATTGTTATGTGCATAATTTGTTAACGGATTACTATGCGAATAAACATATGGTCTTACATGATTATATTCTAACTGAAGCGTTAAGTTTTTAACTTTAAAAGCATCGTAATATTTAGCTCCTAATTGGTAACCAAATTTATTTTTCCAACTTTTATCTCCTGCTTTAACATCTCCAATTGAAAACTCATCTAATAAAAACTGACCGTATAAATTTACTTTATTGTTCCATTTATATTTAGCTGTGGCACCTAAAACAGCATTTCCTGCTTTAGATGAAGACGAGAACTCAACTGCTCTGTAAAAAATAATTGGATTAACAAAATTCACATCAAAACCTCTATCATTAGTATTGGTCCAAACTACATTTTCAAATAAACCAATATTTAATTTTTTAGAGACATTATAACTTAAATAATGACTTGCCATATATTTAGTAGCATAAGTTCCATCTACAGTAACATCTGGACGAACATCTTTTAGCCACATATATGTATTGGTATATTTAATTTTCCAAAAAGTAGTATTTATTTTAAAATAAGGATACGGACTTACCCCATCTCCTTGTAATAAAGAACGATATCCATCACCAATAAAATTTCTTCCATAACCTAATTGTAAGTCAAAAATTTCACTTGGTTTAAACTTAATATTAGCATCTGCCATTGGAAAATCGTAAGCGTCATCTTTAAAACTTTTAGCAATACCAATACCAGGAATAATCGCAGGGTTTCCACCTGATGGTTTTATACTTTCCGAATAAGCATTATAATAATCTGCAAAACGTCCTTGACTTTCATAAATAGATGCTGAAAATGTAATTTGTTGTCCTAAACCACCTTGCACATTTAAACCTCTTGTATTTACAAATGTGTTTGAAGCTTCACTTTTTGTATCTTTTCCAATTCTAAAATCTACAATTGGATTTAAAGTAAACCAATAATTTTCTCCTTGAATAGCAATTAAGTTTTCGTTCCAAAATTTTCTTCCCAACCAACTTTCTTGTGTTTTAGCTAATGACTGATAAACTGCTTCAAAATCATAATATTTTGCAACTTCTGCATAAGAATAGGGCTTTGTTGCCGTATGATTATTACTACCCACTTGGTTTATTAACGCGTCGAAAACCGCATAATTTTGATGAGTAAATGCTAAATTTAAAGAACTCTTAAATTGAGGATTGTCGAATTTCTTGTAATTTTTAGCTACATCTTCAAATTCAGTTAACTCTTTAGAATTATCAATCAACTCTTTATTAGTTCTATCTTGACCTTTATTAAAATCTGTTTCTGCTTTATACTTTTTAGGTTCTTGTAACGGAATATCAATTTTTAAATTAAACTTTGCATAGGTTTTTCTTCCAGAAAAAGTTGCCGGTTTTACTTTTGGTAACGATGCAAATATTCTTTCTGTTTCTTTTTTCAAATCATCTGTTGGAGCATCGATATATAAAGGTTTAAAAACACCTGTTGTATCGACTTCAAAAACAGCATTAATAGTTCCTTTCACCTTATTATCAGCTTCAGAAACTTTAAAATTTTGAAAAACAAATTGCTGAATCGTATTATTAAAACACTCTTGTTCTTGTTCTACAGCTACACTTTCGCATTCAGAAAATATAGGAAAATGTTAATTTTTTTCTTGAGCAAAAACAACATTTGACAAAACAATTAAACTAAAAACTACTAAAAAATTTCTCATATTAATAATCCGATTCTGAAACTTCTCCATTTGCTATAGCTTTTGCAGAAGAAGTACCAATTCTTTTTACACCTAATTTAATCATTTCAACCGCTTCTTCATAAGTTCTTACTCCGCCTGCCGCTTTTACTGGAAGTGGACAAGAATTTTCTATCATCAATTTAATTGTAGCAACAGTTGCACCATTTGGCTTACCTTCTTCTGTTTTATAAAATCCTGTTGAAGACTTTACAAATACATTTTCATAAACATTTTCTTTGAAATTTGCTATTACTACATTTTTAATTAATGCTGATAAACGCACAATTTCTTCATTTGTTAAAGCTGCAACTTCGATTATCCACTTTACAATTTTACCTTGAGCCAAACCAACTTTAGTACATTCTAAAACTTGATTTTTAACATAATCAATTTCACCTCTTTTGAATGCTTCATAATCTACAACAAAATCTAAATCATCAACATTATCTTCAATAGCTTTGTTGGCTTCTGAAATTTTTTCTTCAACCGAGGATTGCCCGTTTGGAAAATCAATTACAGTTCCAACTGTTACTTTAGAATTAGCATTTTGAATCATTTCTTTAGCTAATTTTACAAACTCAGGACGAATCATAATTAACTTAAAATCGTTATCAATTGCTTCTTGAATTGCAGCTGTTACAACTTCTTTATTCTCTTTCTCCGACAAACCTGCTTGAGCGGCTGTTTTTAAATATGTTGAATCTAAATATTGCTTGATATTCATTTCTATTTTTATTAGATGGTAAAAATAAAAAAATCCCAACGAATTGGGATTTTTTTGTGTTATTAATTTATTTGTTTTAATTCAATCTAAATGAAACTGGAAGTGTATATTTTACTTTTACAGCTTTTTGTCCTTGCTTCGCTGGAATTAATTTTGGTAATTTTTTTATTGCTTTAATAGCCGCTAATTGCATTTCAGGTGTAGCTCTTTTATTGTCTAAAGCTTTTACGTTAGTAATTTCACCTTTTTCGTCTATAATAAATTCTACTAAAGCAGTACCTTGTTTTCCATTTTCTAGATCATCACCTGGATATACAACATTTTTTATTACTCTTTTAGACAATTGTGTTTCAAAACATTCTTTTTGTTCAGCACGAGAAAGTCCTTTACACTCTGGAAACATTGGCAACTGCTCTACTGAAAAAACTGTTTCAAATGGTCTACTTAAAGGAACTTCAGTAATAGTAGTATTATTAGTTTCTGTAGGAGTATCATTGTTATTAGTTGTATCTGTAAAATTATCTTGAGTTGAAGTATTATTACTATTTGTTATTACATTATTATCTTTTACTTCAAAATCGTTAACTACATCTGGCAATGTTTTTGCCGGAAGAGGATTTTTAATTATAGGTTCGCTAGCTTGTGGCAAGCGCTCAATAATTCTATACACTTTATCTTCTGGTTCATCATCGATACCAATTGTCGGAATTACTGCTGCTACTTCATGTTTAATTGTTTTAAACTGAAATTCTAAAATAAAAAGAATTACCAACATAGAACCAATTAATCCTAATTGAAAATAGATAAAACTATTTTTACTTCTAGACTTTAAATTTGCATTTGTTTTCATAATGTATAGTATTTAATTGTTAACAACTCTTTAACAGTTAACATTATACAATATGCATGCCAAAAAAAATCCCTCCGAATTTGGAGGGATTTTATATAATTAAATTATTGTAATTTAAATGTAATTGGTAAACCATATTTAACTTTTACTGGTTTCCCTCTTTGTTTACCTGGAGTAAATTTAGGAAGCTTTTCGATAATTCTTTTTGCTTCTTTCTCAAGATCTGCTCCTCCTTTAGGACCTCTCATTTGGATATCAGTAACATTTCCTTGTTTATCAATAACAAACTGAACTACTACACGTCCTTGAATTCCTTCCTCAGCAGCGCTTTCTGGGTAAGTAAAATATTTTTTAATGTGCTTGTTCATTTGCTCATTAAAACATTCCATTCTTTTTGCTTTTGGTACATTTTCACAACCAGGGAACAATGGAATATCTTCAATAACTGCAAAAGGAACTTCAGCATCTAAATCTTCTAGAGCATCTCCTCCAGTACTTCCTACATCTGATGCTTTAACAACCACAACTGGTTTGTTTTCTTGCACTTCAGTAGTTTCGATTTTTTTCTCTTCAATTTTAATTTCATCCTTAACCACTTCGATAACTTCTGGAGCTGGCGGTGGTGGCGGTGGTAATTGTTGAACAGGAGGTAATGTTATAATTGCTTCTTCGTCATCTACAACTAAATTGTCTGTTACAAATCCTTCTTCTTTTTCTTGAATAGGATCCATTGACTTTAATTCAATACCCAAATAAGACAATAACAAGATCGCCATTAATCCTACTTGAAAATACAGCAAGCTATTTCTTTTCGGGTCAACATTAGGATTTTTCTTTAATTCCATATTCTAAATTTTGAGGTGCTAATATAGTTAATAATAGATTTGTTTAAAAATTTTAGGTTATTTTTTTTATAAAAAGTAAAAGTAAACCTAGTAAAGCTCCAAATGTATTTGCTAAAACATCGAAAAAATCTGCCGATCGCGTTTCTGTAAACACACCCTGAAATATCTCAATAATTATGCCATAAAGAATTGCAAATACAAATACTTTAAAAAAAGTTTTAGAATTCTTTGTAAAAGCATTTCCCCACAAAAAAACAAAAACAAAATAAAACATTGCATGCGTTATTTTGTCTTTATTTTGGATTGAAACCGAAGGTAAATCATTTACGCTAACCAAACAAAGAACAGTAATGAATAATGTCCAAATAATAGCCAGCCAAAAAAAATTACGCTCCGATAAGTGCTTTATAATCTTCACTCGAAAGTAAATCTTCTACTTCTGCAGGGTTATCTATTTTGATTTTAATCATCCAACCATCTCCATAAGGATCTGAGTTCACTTTTTCAGGTTCTGTTTCTAAATTTTCGTTGAATTCGATAATTTCACCTGTTAATGGTAAGAATAAATCAGAAACTGTTTTTACTGCCTCTACAGTACCAAAAACCTCATCTTTATTTAAAGTTTGATCTAGTGTTTCTACTTCTACATATACGATATCACCCAATTCTTTTTGAGCAAATTCAGTAATTCCTACAGTTGCAACATCTCCATCAATAGAAACCCATTCGTGTTCTTTAGTGTACTTTAAGTTTGAAGGTATATTCATTTTGTATTGTTTATTATTTCCGACAAATGTAATTTAAAAAAAATAATTTTTAAAGCGTCTTTTGTTAATTTCCGAAATTATATCGCAATGTGAATCCGCCTCGAATATTTGTTATTGGGAACGAAGTTGAAATTACTGCTTTTGAGAACTGATGATCGTAAAATAATATAGCCGTTAAGTTTTTACTAAACGAGTAATCTGCTGTGAACTTGATTGACCATAAATTTTGCCCACCTGCTAATTCACTATTATCATAATCTAAATAACGAACTATAGTTGTATTTTTTCTTAGAGTAAAATCGGCTTTTAAGTTGATATCGCTTTTAATTACGCCCATTGGGTTATCAGCTAAAGTTGAGTTTATCGTTACATCTTTAATTCTATAGCCCAATCCTAATGTATATTCGTTTCCACTAACTTCAGTTAATAAGTTATTATCGAAACTCATATTTAAAGTTCTATCTTTTTTCATTTCAGCCAAAACACGAATCGAGTTCTTCATTTCAAAATCAACACGCATCAACGGATTAAACTGCTCGGTTAAATTCACATTTGAAACTAATGTTTTAGAATAGAAATTACCATTAGCATCTAGCGGTGTATTGTTTAAGTTTGAAGTAAATGCATTAACATTATAACTCGCTCTATAACCATGTTGTAATGAGAACCTTTTAAAAGTATCTTTAAAGAACTTATAACGCATTAAACCTGTATATTTAATATTCCAGTTTGGTAACGGAACATTTTTAAAGATCCCTGTTGATGTTTTAGCGGCATCGGTTCCAGTGTAAGCTGCTAAAAATGCTGGCAACAATACTTGTTGACTATTTCTACCGAAACCAACTGGATAACCATTTACATCGACAGGGTAATTATTATTTCCGTAATATTTTTCAGCCAATCTATTTGCAACTATCAATCGATTATCTCTAAAATCTTGGAAAGCTTCAGAGAAATTAGCATCACTTTGTTTGAATGAAGTTTTAATTAAAATGGTTGAAATATTAAAATTACCAGTATTATATGGCGAACGAGAATTATATTGCCCATTTACCACATCAAACTGTTCTGAGTAATTTTCCATATACATTCTTTCACCTGTTAAATCAATCTTTAAATCAGGAAACACTTCTAACTGCGCCGTAAAATTCAATTGTTTATTTTTTACCTGAGTAAAGTTTTGATTGAATTCTGGATATTCTGTTAACCAACCTCTTTTTGCCGCTTCATAACGAACATCAGATTGACTACCCATTACGAAACCTAGAGTTGGCCTAGAGGTTCCAAAGAAACCTAAACCTGGTAAATAACCTGGCAATACAGTACCGTTTGTTTCTTTGTAAGTACCTTGTATATTTTTAACACTCATTAAAACTCCTTTTAGACCTTTAACAAATACATTATCTTCTTTTTGAGTGTTATTTTTATTTGTGGCAGTTACTTTTTGTCCTGGTTTTGGAGTTGCATTTTTATTATTTGTAGGTGCGTTATTTTTCTTTTTATCTTTTAATAAACCAATATATCTATAAAATATATCCATATTTAAGTTCCCGTTCAAAGTATGAGAGCTTGCATTTTGAATGGTATTTCCAAGATTCCAAGTAGTACCGCTTTCGTCAACAAAATTTGCAAAAGCATCTGTTGCTCTTTGCCAATTATAATCTCCTGTATAAGTATAATTTGATTTTAAAAATGATAAAAATGGTAATTTATTTAATGGCAATTCATAATTAACCACAATTTGTTGATTGTGCTGATTAGACTGACCAATATCCCAATAACCATCCCAAATATCTAAATTGTCATCTACAATACCATTAGCGTCAAAATAATTACGCACAATATTATTTGTAGCAGCAGTATAATTTACTTTAAGTGATTTTGTAATGTTATAATTAAATCCATAGTTATAATTAAAGAAATAATTTCTTCTATATAATGGATCTAAACCTAAGCCTTGTACATCTACTAGGCGAAATTCTTGTCTGTTATACTGTCTAATAATATTAGAACTAAACGAAATATTATTAGGTAAAAAGTTGAAATTAAAATCCTTCAAAATTTGATAATAACGACTTTTTGATAATTTTTTTGATTTTTTCAGCGGTTCTATACTTAGTGGTTTAAAACTATAAGCATAATCAACCGCGGTTCTATTTTGTTGATCTAGCAAACTTTCAATTTCATAATCATGATGTTGCATTTCATTGAATGAATATGATAATGTTAAATTCTCTACATCATAAAAATGTTGTTTTTGCTCTGGTGCTCTTTCTTTTTTAACACCAATAAAATTAATACTTGTTCTTTTTGTGTAGTCAATCGCTCTATTTTCGATATTAGCTTTAGTAGCAGCATCTGTTGTATTATCTAATAACTGTTGCAACTCAATATCTTGATAAAACGGATCATATTTAGGAGTTATAGTTTCTTCTCCAACCGCATAGTTGAATGGTAAATTAATTCCCCATTTTTTTGGCAATAATTGTCCTAAATTAAAATTGGTCACCAAATCATATTGAAACATATCTTCTCTACTTCTCTCATTTGGACCTTGTTCTAGGCCTCCAAAACCAATAGTACTTATCCTTGTTGTTGCAGAAATATTAGCAAAATCGGCAATATTTGTATCTAAACTAGCAACCGCAGCATAACCGCCTTTATTGTCCATATCAGACAAACGAAGTTCATTAAACCAAACTTCACCACGAATTACTTTTCCTGTAGTATTGTTTTTTAATCCGAGCATAATAGTTCTTACTAAACCAAAATTAGGATTACCTTTAATACCTATATTCATTCTGCTATTAGAAGAACCTAAATCCTGCTCATTTAAAAATCGAATTCCATTTACATCTAGAGCAACAGAATTAGGATCACCAATAATTTTTGATTTTAATTCAGTTAATAATTTTAGTGGTAATTCAATTTCATTCTCAACCGGCCAAACTTCCTCAGGAGTTCTAGATGAAGGACTAGAAACTTTTAAAGGCATCTCTACCTGATAAAAGTTTTCTGTAAAATCGTTACCAAAACGAATGAACGCTACCATTTCGTCATCAAGCAAAGGTTGATTTTCAGGTGTTGGAAGCGCCTCCGCATGCAAAAACATTCTCAGTTTTTTAAACTGACGCATATCTACGTTTACATTCTTAAAAACTCCTCTTGCATCATTGATTTCTAAACCGTTATTATAATTCCCATTAGTTAAATCACCATCATAAACTCTTAAAGACAAAGATTGTTCATTTTGATTGATTACAGTATTGTTATTATATAATTGTTCTCTTGTAACCCCCGGAGGTGTAACATACGGAATTGGAGTTCTATCTGAATTTTCTTGAACATTTAACGAAACAACATCAAAACCAGTTCCATCATTTGTTGGATCAGCATCATTTGCATCTAAAGTATTTACATAACGTCTCCATTCACCACGAACTAAATCTAAAGAACCAAAACGCAATGTAATTTCGTCTTTAAAGCCAGCCATATACATTCTTATAAATCGTATAGAACGTAAATCTTCTATTGGCCCAATTTTTCTGTCTGGATCAGTTGTCCCAATTACTTCTTGTATAGGAATTTTATATAAAACCCATTGAGCTGATCCTGTTGTACCATTTGGCAAACTTGCAGGTCGCTCTCTGGTATCCACAACATAGTTTTGACCAACTTGTGGATTTGGCACCAAAGGAACTTCATAGATATAATATGAATTGATAGTATTCATAGTGTTATCTCTATTAATGTCTTCAACATCAGGATAAGTGGTATTTCCTCTATTTGTATCGGTTACATTTACTGGAGAGTTTCCTTCATAGCCATTATAATTTTTATAGCGTTCAATAACACCACCTGTAGCACTTAAATAAAACTGATAATTATCGGCTGCTGGATCTGAATAAGTAGCATAATCTGTATATTTTAAAGCTTCTTCAGCATCTAATAATCCATCAAAACCAGCATCTTGTACATTTCTATTATTCTCATTTGTATCGAATGCATAGATTAATGATTGAGAAGAAGGAATTTGCCCCCATTCAGTTTGAATAGTTGGAGTTGAAGAACCTGCTTCTGGCAAACCATTTTCATATAATTTTCTTCCGTCTTTTAATATATCTTCAGAGATTTCTCCTAAGTTAAACACTAACTTCCCTGTATTTGTTGGATCAACATAATCATCAGGATTGCCATTATTGTAATAAGGATTCATCATCCAGAATTGTATATACTCTACGTTTGCTTGTTCAAAATTTGTAGAAGTAATAGAACGCATTATTCCTCCCCAGTTATCAACAGCCTGAGTATCATTAAAAACTCCACCATTTGAAGCAATAACATTGTTAAAATTGTAAGGTCCTCTTTCTTTTGGGTAATACGTTAAATCTAATGTATTTACTACAGTTGCTTGTCCTTGAGCAATATCAGTGTCGGGATAAAGTTCACTGTAATAAATTCTTCTAACTCTATTTAAAGATAAATCGTCATTTGAAATACCTCCAGGTGTTTGGGAATAAAAAACTGGGTCTATGGTATACCAAGACAATTTTGCTCTTTTATAACCAATACTTAAGTCATCGGAAGCAGGTTCGTCATTTGTAGGAGTATTATCATAATTATCTTCCAAAGGCACACTTGACAATGTCCACGCGGTAGGTGTTCTTAAATCTATTGTTGATTGCGACCCTTCAAAATCATCTACATAAGTAGTTGCTTCACCATTAAATTGATCTGCTTTTGAGGCATTAGGTAGTAAGTAAGCAATTTCACCTCTAAATGAAAGATTAGACGGAACATCAGTATCTATATTTGGCAATTTATTAACCATTCTTGTTAAGAATGGAATTTCAGTAGAAAAATTAGTATTTACACCAAAAATAGTATTGTTTACGGATTCTTGCCCGTAGTTGGATTTATTTGTAAAAGGTCGTTCAGTTAATCTTAATAAAGTAGCACCAACCAAGAAATTTTTGTTAAACTTATGCTCTACATTTACTCCCCAAAAACGTCTTGTTTGTTGCCCAAAAACAGAATTATTTTCGAGAGAAATTTCAATTGGTGTATTTGAAGCTTGTAAAGATGGATCAAGAAATTGTACCGTTCCCATTTGGTAATTTACTGTATAATCTACACCTTCAATTAAAACTCTACCACCTGCAGTTACTACAACTGAGCCTTGAGGTACATTAAAAGCCCCTATTGAAATTCCATTACCTCCTGTTGATTTAAAACGACCTCTTAACTTAAATTTATTTTTCTCACTTTCTTGTAAAGAAGCCGCTTGCGTTTTTGTATATAATGTTCTGAAAACATATTTTGCTTGATTTTCATTATAAGCACCAATATTAGATGGGTTGTTATAATCCTCTGTTGGAGCTCCAGTACTTAATTTATCAAATAATAATTTACCAAATGGTTCTTTTGTAGTAAAAATAATCCTACCATATTGAGGATCAATAGTAATACCTGGAACATAATCAAAAAAACCATCTCCATACCTATTATTCTCTGGGTCATTTGTATTATTTAATTGATCTACATTAAACACTTTTAGCAAAGGAACGTTATCTACATCTGCTGGCAAATTTGGTGCTGAAGCAGATGCTTTAGTAATATAGTTTAATGGTGAAGGGTCAACATATAAAATGTTTAATCTAAAATCGTCTTGTTGTAATTGATAGGCTCCCGGAACTTGATAAATGTTTTTCATCATTAAGTTCCAAACTGGCATTGTGTAATCTATTCCTCCAACAGTATTCTTAACGATTGTTAAGTTACTTTTTAGCATTTTTAAAATTAAAGCTTGTGTTGTTGGTACTGCTACACCTGTAGTACTATTTACGTTAGTTGCATCAATACCATCTGTACCAAATTCTCCAACCTGATACACTTCATCTCCAATTGTATATTGAAATGCAACCGCTAAAACTTCATCATTTTGAAGCTTTTGATTTAATGAAATATAACCTAACTGTGGGTGGTATGAATATTCTGATGCAGATAATTTTCTTGCATTTTCTAATTTAGCATAATCGGTTCCTTCTTCCATTCCTGAAATATTGAAACCATTATTTGCTGTTGCGACCTCTCGAATATTATTATTTAAAAAATTACTCCCAATATTATTTGGATTAAACTGATTATTCTTATTATCTGTGGGAGTGCCTATTTGTGTTGAACCAAAAAATCCCGGCTGAGCACCCAAATCCATAGCTACAATTTCTTGTGAGTCTAAATTATTGAGTGGTCCTTCACCTAAATCCTGAAGCGCAACAATGTTCCTAATATTATTTTCGGTTGTATTTATTCGATTTTGCTTATTCGTTACCCAAACTTCTAAACGCGTAATTTGAACACGACTATTCACATAAGGATAATTTTCTAATGCTTTATCATATTTATCTCTAAAATATTGTGATAAGAAAAAGTGACGATCAGCATCATAATCTAAAGCGAATAATTCGAAGTCTTGTAAAGTTCCACCACCTTGAGAAGTTACGGTTTTCGTTTGAGATTTTTGCTCAGAGAAAACTCCTGTAACAGTAGTTTTACCAAATTGTAATTGCGCTTTTACACCAAATAAACTTTGTGCTCCACGAATTAATGAATTGGATAAAGGAAAACTTACGTTACCTACTTCCAATTTTTGTAAAATATCGTCTTCATTAGAAAAATATTCTAACTTAATCATATTTTGGAAGGCAAAAGTAGACTGCGTATCGTAATTGATGTTTACACCAAGTCGAGTCCCTACTTTTCCTTGCAAGCCCATACTTATTCGCTGGTCAAAATCGAAAGTTGTCGTTTTTCTATTTCGAGGTGAAAATGAAGGATTATCTTGCTTGGTAAATCTTACTCCTAAATCAATTTCAACCGAACCTGTAGGCTTAACATCAATTGTATTGCCACCAAAAATTGTTTCAAAAAACTTAGAATTTACATAATACCTTGGTAACAAATCTTTTTTAGCTTCTTCGGAACCATCTTTTTTCCCATCTATTGCTGCCGATTTCTCTTGATAATATTTACGCATTTCTTCACGCAACACTAACTCTTGATATTGCGCTGGAGTTAAAACAATGGGATAATTAATATTAAAATCATCAACCGTATTACTGTAAATATACATATCGGTTACAGGATCATAAGTATAAGCCTCAACTATACTCGAAGGGTTTGGAACGTCCAATTTTCCAAGATCGACTCCAGTTTTAATACTATCTTGTTCTTCTTCCACTTGAGCGAAAGTCAAAACAGGAAAGAGTAAAAGTAATTTTAATATATTTTTAAATTTCACAAAGAATTTATTGTTAATTTGTTCCAAATTATAAACTTTTTAATGCTTGCTTAATTAATTGTTCTACAGAGGCATTTGGGACATCTCTTATGATTTTTTCGATAACTTTTTCAGCAGATTTTCGGGCAAAACCTAAAACCTCTAATGCAGATAACGCTTCATCTTTGTTTGTATTGTTTGAAACCATAGAAACGTCATCTAAATCATAAATTTTTAACACTTTATCCTTCAAATCAAGTATTACTCTTTGCGCTGTTTTGGCTCCAATTCCTTTTACTCCTTGAATTGTTGCTACATCATTTGAAGCTATTGCTTGAATAATATGAGACGGTGCCAATGAAGAAAGCATAGTCCTAGCTGTACTTGCTCCTACACCCGAAACTGAAAGCAATAATTTAAATAGTTCTCTTTCTTGTTTTTCAACAAAACCATATAAACTATGTGCATCTTCTTTTATTTGAAGGTAAGTATATAATTTAATACTCTCACTATCTGGTAATAATGAAAATGTATGTAACGAAATATTAATATGATAGCCAACACCTCCACAATCTATAACTACATCTGTTGGTGTTTTTTCTACTAATCTTCCTTGAATATGTGCAATCATATTTTCTTAATATTGCGTTAAAAATAGCAAAAATTATTTTACTGTTTATTTCTCTTTCTTTCTTTTTCTTGAGCATCAACAACAGCAACGGCTGCCATATTTACCATTTCTTCAACACTTGCTCCTAATTGAAAAATATGAACAGGCTTATCAAGCCCCATCATAATTGGGCCAATAGAATCCGATTTATTTAATTCTTTCAGCATTTTGTAGGTAATGTTTGCTGAATCTAAATTTGGAAAAACTAATGTGTTTACCTTTTTATTAACTAATTTAGAAAAAGGAAATTTACTTTTTAACATATCAGGATTTAGTGCAAAATCTGTTTGAACTTCTCCATCAACAATTAAATCAGGATAGTACTTATGTAAATATGCAACTGCTTCTCTAATTTTTTTAGGATTTTCATTTGAAGATGAACCAAAGTTTGAAAAAGAAACCATTGCAATTACAGGTTCCATACCAAACATTCTTACTGTTTTTGCTGTCATTAAAGCAATTTTTGCTAAATCTTCAGCTGAAGGATTTGGGTTAATTGCAGTATCTGATAAGAATAATGGTCCTCTACTGGTCATCATTAAGTTAGTTGTAGCAATTCTACTAACTCCATGTTGTTTGTCAATTAATTCCATTACTGGTTTCACAACTGAAGGATAGCTTCTCGAATAACCCGTAACCATAGCATCTGCTTCACCTTCGTTTACCATCATTAAAGCAAAATAATTACGTTCACGCATCCATTTTTCTGCATCTAATTCGGTTACTCCTCTTCTTTGTCTAAGTTGCCATAAAGATTTTGCATAACGTTTTCTAGTTGCAACTTCTTCTTTTGTTTTAGGATCAATAATGGCAACTTTAGCATCAAAACCAATTTCTTCTTTTAATTCTTGAATAATTTCTTTGTCACCTAATAAAATTGGAGTTCCAATTCCTTCCTCATAAACAATTTGTGCTGCTTTTAAAACGTCTAAATGATCTGCTTCGGCAAAAACAATACGTTTAGGTTCTGTTTTAGCACGATTCATCAATAATCGAATTAACTTATTATCTGAACCAAGACGTTCTAACAAATCTAATTCATATTTATCCCAATCGTGAATTTCAATTTGAGCAACACCTGAATCGATAGCAGCTTTAGCTACAGCAGGCGCTACTACTCCAATTAATCTTGGATCAAAAGGTTTTGGAATTATATATTCTCGACCAAAATTTAATTTAGTTTCTCCGTAAGCAATATTAACTTGTTCAGGAACTGGCAATTTAGCTAAACTTGCTAAGGCATGAACCGCAGCCATTTTCATTTCTTCATTAATCTTAGTTGCTCTAACATCAAGAGCGCCTCTAAAAATATATGGAAATCCTAAAACATTATTAACTTGATTTGGATAATCAGAACGACCAGTAGCCATAATAATATCTTCTCTAGTATTTATAGCTAATTGATAATCAATTTCAGGAACAGGATTTGCCATTGCAAAAACAATTGGATTTTCATTCATTGTCAATAACATTTCAGGCTTTAAAATATTACCTACTGATAATCCTAAAAACACATCGGCTCCTTTTAGAACTTCTTGCATTGATTGTACTTCACAATCTTTTGCAAAAATTACTTGAGCTCCTGCTAAATCGGTTCTTGAAGTAACCAACATTCCGTCTTTATCAAACATAAAAACGTTTTCAACTTTTACACCTAATAAAACATATAATTTAGCACAAGCTAATGCTGCAGATCCTGCTCCAGAAACTACAATTTTAACTTCACTAATTTTTTTATTTGCCAACTCTAATGCATTTAACAAGGCAGCTGCAGAAATAATTGCTGTTCCGTGTTGATCGTCATGCATTACTGGAATATTAAGCTCTTCTACTAATCGTCTTTCTATTTCAAAAGATTCTGGAGCTTTAATATCTTCTAGGTTAATTCCACCAAAAGTTGGTGCGATATTTTTTACAGTAGCTATAAATTCTTCAATGTCTTTTGTTCCAACTTCAATATCAAATACATCGATATCAGCAAAAATTTTAAACAAAAGCCCTTTTCCTTCCATTACAGGTTTAGAAGCTTCCGCACCAATATCACCTAATCCTAAAACTGCAGTTCCGTTTGAAATAACAGCTACTAAATTTCCTTTAGCAGTATATTTGTAAACGTTATTTACATCTTTTGCAATCTCTAAACAAGGTTCTGCTACTCCAGGAGAATAAGCTAACGACAAATCTCTTTGTGTGGCATACTTTTTTGTTGGTACTACCTGAATTTTTCCAGGAGTTGGCTTTGCGTGGTATAATAATGCTTCTCTGCGTTTTGTGTCTTTATGCATGAATTCTTTTATTAGAACTTACAAAGTTAAAATAACACCCGAAACAAAAAAATTTTAGGCCTACTCTTTTAAAAATAAAATGTTGCGTTTTAGTCCTTCGAATTTTGTTCGTTTCACTGCAGACTTTTGAAAAATTTTTTGAAAAACATCATGAGTTATTTCCTCCCAATCTTTTTTATTGAAGTTTAATAATTCAGGATTTGGCGTAAAAAAGGCTCAGAATTTGGTTTAGAAAATCTATTCCAAGGACATACATCTTGGCAAACATCACAACCAAACATCCAGTCATCAAATTTATTTTTAAATTCATTTGGAATATTATCTTTTAACTCGATTGTAAAATAGGAAATACATTTACTTCCATCAACAACATAAGGCGATACTATTGCTTGCGTAGGACAAGCATCAATACATGCTGTACAGGTACCGCAATGATCTGTTGTTGGCAAATCATAGTCTAATTCAATATCTAAAATAAGTTCTGCTATAAAATAAAATGAACCAACTTTTTGAGTAAGTAGGTTTGAATTTTTTCCAATCCATCCTAAACCAGATTTTGCCGCCCAAGCTTTGTCTAGAACTGGAGCTGAGTCTACAAAAACGCGTCCATTAACCTCACCAATCTCATTTTGAATAAATTGCAAGAGGTCTTTTAATTTATCCTTTATAACATGATGATAATCTTGACCATAAGCATATTTAGAAATCTTATAGGAATCTACATTTTGAATTTCATTTGGATAATAATTCAATAATAAAGAAACAACACTTTTAGCACCATCAACTAACAATCTTGGATCAAGTCTCTTATCGAAATGATTTTCCATATAAGACATTTGACCGTTAAAATTATTATTAAGCCAATTTTCTAATCGGGGAGCTTCAACTTCTAAAAAGTCGGCTTTAGATATACCACAAGAAAGAAAGCCGAGTCTTTTAGATTCGGCTTTTATTAAATGAGCATATTTTTCTTTATTATTAATCAAAATATAAGAAATTAAAACAATTCTCCTTGATTACCAGATTTCATTCTACCAAGATGCTTATAAGCTAACTCTGTAACTTCTCTTCCTCTTGGCGTCCTTACAATGAATCCTTCTTGAATTAAAAATGGCTCGTAAACTTCCTCAATAGTTTCACCACTTTCAGAAACCGCAGTTGCTAATGTTGTTAAACCTACAGGACCCCCTTTAAACTTATCAATGATAGTGGTTAGAATCTTATTATCCATTTCATCTAAACCATGCGCATCTACATTTAACGCTTTTAATGCAAATTGAGCTATTTCAATATCAATTGAGCCATTACCTTTAATTTGAGCAAAATCTCGAACACGTCTTAATAATGCATTAGCAATACGAGGAGTACCACGGCTACGACCTGCAATTTCTATTGCCGCTTGATCAGAAATTGGAACATTTAAAATCGAAGCACTGCGCTCAATGATTGTTGACAAAAGTTCTTTATTATAATATTGTAAGCGACTTTGAATCCCAAAACGGGCGCGCATAGGTGAAGTTAGCAAACCTGAGCGTGTTGTAGCTCCAACAAGAGTAAAAGGATTTAAATTAATTTGAACAGTTCTAGCATTAGGACCAGACTCAATCATGATATCAATTTTAAAATCCTCCATAGCAGAATACAAATACTCTTCTACAACTGGACTTAAACGATGAATCTCGTCAATAAATAATATATCTCGTTCCTCAAGATTTGTAAGTAACCCTGCTAAATCTCCAGGTTTATCTAATACAGGACCAGATGTAATTTTGATTCCAACACCTAACTCATTAGCTAAAATATTTGCCAAGGTAGTTTTTCCCAAACCTGGTGGACCATGGAATAAAGTATGATCTAAAGCTTCATTTCTTAAATTAGCAGCTTTAACGAAAACTTGAAGATTTTCTAAAACTTGTTCTTGTCCAGCAAAATCATCAAATGAAAGAGGCCTTAGTGCTCTTTCAATATCCATATCTTGTGGAGAAAATCTTTCTTTATTAGGATTTAAATTCTCGTTCATATAGCAAATATAAAACAAAAAAACCTTTCCAAAAGGAAAGGTTTTTATATTTAGAAATTAATATCTTAATGATGTAATTCTTCTTCTCCGTCTTGCATTGGAACAACCTGAGGAACGAAGTCTTCAGCATGCCCAGGTTTGCTATAATCATAAGCCCAACGGTGCACTTCAGGTAATTCTCCTGGCCAGTTACCATGAATATGCTCAACTGGTGTTGTCCACTCTAATGTATTAGATTTCCATGGGTTTTGAGTTGCTTTTTTACCGTAGAACATACTGTAGAAGAAATTCCAGAAGAAAACAATTTGGAAAACTGCACCAACAATAGCAAATACAGTAATTAATACGTTAACATCAGCTAAATCATCAAATAATGGAAATGCAGAGTTTGTATAGTAACGACGTGGTAAACCAGCCATTCCAATAAAGTGCATAGGGAAGAATACTCCATAAGCACAAACTGCAGTTACCCAGAAGTGAGCATAACCTAAATTTTTATTCAACATTCTACCATACATTTTAGGGAACCAGTGGTAAACACCAGCAAAGAAACCGTATAATGCAGAGATACCCATTACTAAGTGGAAGTGAGCCACCACGAAATATGTATCATGAACGTTGATATCTAAAGTACTATCTCCTAAAATGATTCCTGTTAAACCTCCCGTGATAAAAGTAGAAACTAAACCAATAGAGAATAACATTGCTGGATTCATTTGTAAATTACCTTTCCATAATGTTGTAATATAGTTGAATGCTTTTACAGCTGATGGAATTGCAATTAATAAAGTCGTAAACGTGAATACCGAACCTAAGAAAGGATTCATACCCGAAACGAACATATGGTGACCCCATACAATTGTAGATAAGAAAGCAATTGCAATAATTGAAGTTACCATCGCTCTATAACCAAAGATTGGTTTTCTAGCATTAGTAGCAATAATTTCAGAAGTAATACCTAAAGCTGGTAATAATACGATGTAAACTTCAGGGTGTCCTAAGAACCAAAATAAATGTTCAAATAAAACTGGAGATCCACCTTGGTAGTGTAAAACCTCACCTGAAATAAAGATATCTGATAAATAGAATGACGTACCGAAACTTCTATCAAAAATTAATAATAAAGCCGCAGAGAATAATACTGGGAATGAAACAATACCAATAATAGCAGTTACAAATAAAGCCCATACTGTTAAAGGTAATCTTGTCATTGTCATACCTTTTGTTCTTAAGTTAATTACTGTAACTACATAATTTAAAGATCCCATTAATGAAGATGCAATAAATATAGCCATAGAAACTAACCAAAGTGTCATACCTAAACCTGATCCAGGAATAGCTTGTGGTAAAGCACTTAGAGGAGGATAAATTGTCCATCCAGATGCTGCAGGACCTGATTCTACGAATAATGAAATAATCATAATTAAGGAAGACAAAAAGAACAACCAATATGATAACATATTCATGAAACCTGAAGCCATGTCTCTAGCTCCAACTTGCAATGGAATTAACAAGTTACTAAAAGTACCACTTAAACCAGCTGTTAATACAAAGAATACCATAATAGTACCGTGAATTGTAACTAACGCTAAGTATATATCGTTACGCATTACACCACCTGGTGCAAAATTTTCACCTAGTAATGTTTTAAAAATACCAAAAGATTGTTCTGGCCATGCAATTTGCATACGGAAAAGTATTGACATAAGTACACCAATAACTCCCATAATTAAACCTGTAATTAGATATTGCTTAGCAATCATCTTGTGGTCAAGACTAAAGATGTATTTAGTTATGAATGTTTCTTTGTGATGACCGTGTTCGTGTGCTGACATAATCTTATTCTATTATTTGATGATATCTATAATTATTCAATAACTTGTGCAACAACTTTAGTAGTATCTGCAACAACTTCTATAACTTCTGGTTGAGCTGGTGTTTCAGCAGGTTTGTTTGCTTCTGCCCATTGAGATGATAAAGTTGGTTTTTCAGCTAACCATTTTGTAAACTCGTCTTGTTCCTCAACAACTATTTTCATTTGCATATTGTAGTGAGATGCACCACAAATTTTATTACATAATAATAAGTAATTGAATTCGTAAGGATCTAAAGCAGATTCACCGTTTGCAACCAACTCTTTGCTTTTTTCAGTTCTAATTTTGTTGATATTAGCTACTTTCTTTTGTATTGCTTCGTTCTGACGCATTTCAGAAGTAGTAACTGTGGGAACAAAAGTAAATTGTGTAATCATACCAGGAACACAGTTCATTTGAGCTCTAAAGTGAGGCATATAAGCTGAGTGTAAAACATCTTGTGAACGGAACTTGAAAACTACTTTCTTTCCTTTAGGCAAATGTAACTCATTTGTTACTTTATCGTCTTGAGCTGCAGGATCAGATAAATCAACACCTAATGTATTAACACCTTCAATATAACGAACGTTTGCTTTACCTAATGTATTATCTTCACCTGAGTAGCGTACTTCCCAACCAAATTGTTTCGCATAAACTTCAACATATAATACATCCTCTTCTGCATCAAAATACATGATGTTATTCCAAGTGTACAAACCGTAAAGAATTAATCCTGCTAAAACAACTACAGGAATACCTGTCCAAATTGCTTCTAATTTATTATTATCAGCATAATACATTGCCTTTTGATCTTTCTTACCACTATATTTAAAAGCAAAATAATGTAATAAGAACTGAGTTAATGTTTGCACGATGAAAATAATAACAAAAGAAATATTCATTAGGTTATCATAATCAGGACCGTGTTCAGAAGCGGGAGTTCCTAAAACTAAATGCCCCCATTTAACAATTGAATAAATTGTAAATAAATATATAAACCCAACGAATGCAAACATTAAGTAACCATTAACCTTATTGTCATTGTCATTAGCTACTTCAGTATTTTCTGAAGCTCCAATTTGAGTTAATGCAAAAATTTTAGTTAATTGCCAAATTGCAATTCCAATTAAAACTAAAACAAAGAATATCAATAAACCCGTCATTTGTTTATTTCTTTAAATATTAATAATGAAAATGTTTGCTCTCTTCCATTAAAGGATTTCCTTTTGCTACAAGAGGTGCTTTTGTTAAAGCTGTAAATACAACAAATATGAATAAACCTAAGAAGAATAATACTGCACTAACTTCTGGTAAACCAATGAACCATTGATCACCAACAGTAGCAGGCATAATCATATTGTAAAAATCAATATAGTGACCCATTAAGATAACAGTACCAGCAGTTACAATAATCCATGATAGACGTTTGAAATCTGTGTTAACTAAAATTAATAATGGGAAAACAAAATTCATAACTAACATTCCAAAAAATGGAAGTTTGTAATGTTCAATTCTTGTTACGAAGTAAGTTACCTCCTCTGGTATATCAGAATACCAAATTAACATAAATTGAGAGAACCATAAATAGGTCCAGAAAATACTCAAACCAAACATAAATTTAGCTAAGTCGTGTATGTGACTTGTATTCACTTGCTCTAAATATCCTTTTGATTTTAAATAAATAGTAACTAAAGCGATTGTAGTAATAGCACTTACAAAGAAACTTGCAAATACATACCAACCGAATAATGTACTATACCAGTGAGGATCTACAGACATAATCCAATCCCAAGACATAATAGATTCTGTAACAATGAAGATAACTAGAAAAGTAGCAGATAATTTAAAAATACTTTTATAAATAGAAGCGTCGTCAGAGTTTTCTAAAGCTAATGAATTTTTTCTAATTTTGAATCTGAAAAAATTCCATAATAATAAGAATATTGCAGCTCTACCTAAAAAGAAAGGCACATTTAAATAACCTGATTTTCCTTGAATTAAATGGTCGTTTGCTACAACTTCAGGATCCATCCAAACAAATAAATGATTAAAATGTAATCCAGACAATACTAGTACACCAAAGAAAATTACTGATCCAGGTAATAAGTAAGCACTAATACCTTCCATAACACGGAATAATATTGGTGACCAACCTGCTTGTGCAGCATATTGGATAGCATTAAAAACGAAAGCTCCTAAACTGATTAACATGAAGAATATACATGCTACATAAAAAGCTGCCCAAGGCTTGTTTTGCAATTGGTGCAAAACGTGCTCTAAATGTGCTTTATGTTCAGTATCATGAGTTGCTTCTGTTGCATGTGCAGCATGTTCGTCGTGCGTAGCGTGAGCATCATGTGTTGCGTGTGCTTCATGAGTTGCTTCTGCATGATGTCCGTGAGAATCTGCTGAAAGGATTGTTTCAACTTCTTCGATAGTCTTTGGAGCACTCCAAAAACCAATACCAATTCCAATGGCACCAACTACCATTAAAATTAGAGAAAAAGTTTTTAATTTACTTGAAAACGTGTACATATCAATTATTTTCAAAAAAGTGTTTTACAATTATAATTCTGATCTAAGTTTTAAAACGTAATCTGCAATTTGCCATCTTTCTTCTTGAGAAAGTTGGTTTGCATGAGAACCCATAGAATTTAATCCATAAGTTTCTACGAAATAAATACTTCCTTCTGTAATTTCCCTGTCTTTATAGCTAGGAACCCCTAAGAATTTTTCTCTCTTAACTAAATTTCCTTTTCCATCTCCTTTTTCACCATGACAAATAGCGCAATAAACATTAAATAGTTCTTTTGCTTTTTCAGGATTTCTAGAAATTGAATCTAAAGGCGATTTTAATGTCGCTTTGGCTAACTCATAACCTTCAGTTGTATTAGGAATTTCAAATGGAACAAAACCTCTTTTAATAGTTCCTTCTACAGGTAATTGACCTTCTTTACCACCTTTAAATGCTTCATGCTCTGAATACGTTTCATAAGGAACCGCTTCATACATATTTGGCATGAACTGGTAGTTAGGCTTTGATTTATCGAAGCAAGAAGTTGCTATTACAGATAATCCAACAACTGCTACTATTTTATATAAGCTTTTCATATCTTGATATTAATGCTTTTCAATTACTTTAACTTCAACTGCACCTGTTCCTTGTAAAAAAGAAACTAACTCTTCTTCATTTCCATGAACTCCAATTTCCATTAAGAAATGATCATCAGTAGTTCTTACATCTGGATTTTCTGCTTGTTTAAATGGCCATAATTTACTTCTCATGTAGAAAGTAATAACCATTAAGTGAGCAGCAAAGAAAACAGTTCCTTCAAACATTACTGGTACAAAAGCCGGTAAATTATCAATAAAACTAAAACTCGGTTTACCACCAATATCTTGAGGCCAATCATTAATCATGATATAGTTCAACAATGTTGTATAAATTGCAAGTCCTGTTAAACCATAAAGAAATGAAGCAATCGCAATACGCGTTGGAGCTAATCCCATCGCTTTATCTAAACCGTGAACCGGGAAAGGTGTATAAACCTCTTCAATATGATGATGAGCTGCTCTAGTTTTCTTTACAGCATCCATTAATACATCATCATCATTATATATAGCGTGTACTACTTTATTACTCATGATATTAGTGATTATCTGAATGATTATGACCGTTTAATTCTCTTTCTCTTTTGTAATTGTCACCAGAAGACTTTAAAATTGTTTTAACTTCTGCCTGAGCAATTACAGGGAAACTTCTTGAATATAATAAGAATAATACGAAGAAGAATCCAATAGTTCCTATATAAATACCTGCATCAACAAATGTTGGTTGGAACATTGTCCAAGATGATGGTAAATAATCCCTGTGTAATGATGTAACGATAATTACAAAACGCTCGAACCACATACCCACGTTTACCACAATTGAAATGATAAATGAAGCCATGATACTTGTTCTAATTTTCTTAAACCACATAACTTGCGGAGAAATTACGTTACAAGTCATCATTAACCAGTAAGACCACCAGTAAGGACCTGTAGCTCTATTTAAGAAAGCGTATTGTTCATATTCTACACCTGAATACCAAGCAATAAATAACTCAGTAATATAAGCACATCCTACAATTGAACCAGTAATCATAACAACTAAGTTCATTAATTCGATATGCTGTAATGTAATATAATCTTCTAAGTTTGATACTTTTCTCATGATGATCAACAAGGTTTGAACCATTGCGAATCCTGAGAAGATTGCTCCTGCAACGAAATAAGGAGGTAAAATTGTAGTATGCCATCCTGGAATAACCGAAGTTGCGAAGTCAAAAGATACAATCGTGTGTACAGAAAGTACAAGTGGAGTTGCTAAACCAGCTAAAACTAATGAAACTTCTTCAAAACGTTGCCAGTCTTTAGCTCTACCACTCCATCCGAAAGATAAAGTTGAATAGATTCTTTTTGTAAAAGGTGTTACCGCTCTATCACGTAACATAGCGAAGTCAGGTAATAAACCAGTCCACCAAAAAACTAATGATACTGATAAATAAGTAGAGATTGCAAATACGTCCCATAATAATGGAGAGTTGAAGTTAACCCATAAAGATCCAAATTGATTAGGGATAGGTAACACCCAATATCCTAACCAAGGACGACCCATGTGAATAATTGGGAACAAACCTGCCTGCATTACTGAGAAAATCGTCATTGCTTCTGCAGAACGGTTAATTGCCATTCTCCATTTTTGACGGAATAATAATAATACTGCAGAAATAAGTGTTCCGGCGTGACCGATACCTACCCACCAAACGAAGTTAGTGATATCCCAAGCCCAACCAACTGTTTTATTTAATCCCCATGTTCCAATACCAGTAGATACTGTGTAAATCATACAACCTAATCCGTATAGGAAAGCAGCTAGTGCTATTGAAAACACTATCCACCATTGTTTGTTAGCTCTTCCTTCTACAGGGCGAGCCACATCTACCGTAACATCATGGTAAGATTTACTTCCTACTACTAAAGGTTTTCTAATGGGTGCTTCGTAATGAGACGACATAATCCTTTATATTGTTTCTGTTAATTAATATTTTATTTTTCGTTTCTAATTTTAACGTGATAGAACACATTTGGTTTAGTTCCGATATGCTCTAATAAATGATACATTCTTTCAGAATTTGCTAATTCAGCAACTTTACTTTCTTTATCATTTACATCTCCAAAAATCATGGCCCCACTAGTACAAGCAGCCGAACAAGCCGTTTGGAATTCTCCATCTTTTACTGGTCTTCCTTCACGCTTAGCTTTTAACTTAGTAGCTTGAGTCATTTGGATACACATTGAACATTTCTCCATAACTCCACGAGAACGAACGTTTACATCTGGATTTAATACCATACGACCTAAATCGTCATTCATATGATAATCAAACTCTTCGTTTTTGTTATACAAGAACCAGTTGAAACGACGCACTTTATATGGACAGTTGTTTGCACAATAACGAGTACCAACACAACGATTATAAGCCATATGGTTTTGACCTTCTCTACCGTGAGATGTAGCTGCTACAGGACAAACTGTCTCACATGGTGCATGGTTACAGTGTTGACACATTACAGGTTGGAAAGCAACTTGTGGATTCTCATTAGGATCTTCCATACCAAAGAAAGTCTCTCTTGAGTTCATTAATCCTGATGCACTTTCTTTTAATTCAATATCACCATCAAATGATTCGCTAGAAGAATAATATCTATCGATACGTAACCAATGCATATCACGGCTTCTTCTAACTTCAGATTTACCTACAACTGGTACATTGTTTTCAGCATGACAAGCAATAACACAAGCTCCACATCCTGTACAAGCATTTAAGTCGATAGATAAATTAAAATGATGTGCCACGCTTCTATCGAAAGACCCCCATAAATCAACTTCTGTTGCAGGAGTTTCAGCGTGATCTAAAGATACCATTGGAATAGGATTCCATTCCTCAGCATTTTTAGTATTGAAAATCTCAAGGGTAGTTTCTTTGATGATATCACCTCTACCCATTAATGTTTTATGTAACTGAACACAAGCAAATTCATGTTCACCTTCTTCTTTTGTAATAGAAACAGATTGGTTAGCGTTAAAATCTGCATATAATTCGTATGCATTAACACCAACTTGCATTTCTTGTTTCATAGCAGCTTTTTTGCCATATCCAAAAGCAAGACCAACTGTTCCAACTGCTTGACCTGGTTGTACAACTACAGGAACTTGACTTAAAGTAGCATTACCAACTTTTAAAGTTACATAACTACCATTCATTCCTCCATTTGCAACATTCCAATTTTCTAAGCCTAATTTTTCAGCATCTTTCTTAGAAACAGTAACGTAGTTATCCCAAGAAACTCTTGTAATTGGATCTGGAAACTCTTGTAACCAAGGATTGTTCGCTTGTTGTCCGTCTCCCATTCCTGTTTTAGTATACAATACTAAATCTAAACCATTTGATTTAGCATTAGCTAACTTAGAAACCGAAGCACTTAAATCAACTGGATTTGCATTTAAAGCAAATGTCTCAGTTTTAGCAAAACCATCATGAACTGTTTGATTCCAAGATTTACCGGCTAATTTAGTACTAGCAAAGTTCTTTAAGTAATCAATATATTCAGAACTATTATCTGTCCAAGACAATAAAGCATCTTGGAATTGTTTTGTATCAAATAAAGGACGTATTGTTGGTTGCATAACGCTATAATGCCCTCTTTGTAAAGAAACATCACCCCAAGACTCTAAATAGTGTGGAGCTGCAGCAGCAACTGAAGCCAAACTAGCTGTTTCATCTTCTTTCATTGAGAAAGCAACAGATAATTTAACTTTTTTCAATCCTTCAACAAAATCTTTTGAATTTGGTAAAGTATAAACTGGATTAACACCACTCATAATTAAAGTATGAATAGCACCAGATTTCATGTCAGCAACTAATTGCGCAACATCTTTAGCATTACCTTTACGAGTTAGTTTAGCAGCATTAGGATTAAAAGCAGCAGATTGTAAAGCTTGATTGATTCCAATTGCAACAATTTGCGCATCAAAATCATCTAAACCTGTTACAAGTACACCTTTATTACCAGCAGACTTTAACTGTTTAGCAGCTTTCGCCACTTCAGCGTTTTTAGGAGTAGCTCCACCAACAACTGCATTATATAAATCTGCAAGTGCTTGCTTTTGTTGAGCAACCGTCATTGGAATTCTCTTATCAGCATTAGCACCAGCTAATGACATATTAGCTTCAATTTGAATATGCTTAGACATTTTCCCGTTTTTAGGAATACGTCCTTTAGCATAAGATGCGTCATATCCACCACCTTGCCAATCTCCTAGGAAATCTGCACCAACAGATACAATAACATCAGCTTCAGAAAAATCATATCCAGCTAAAGCTCTTTCACCATAAACAGCTTCGAATGCATCTAAAGCTTTACTTTCAGAAACTGAATCGTAAACAACTTGTTTTACATTTGGATATTTAGCTTGTAATTCAGCAATTAAAGCATTTGTTGATGGACTTGCCATAGTATTTGTTAACAATACCACATTTCCACCTTTTGCTTTTGCATCCTCTAAACTTGATTTTACTTTAGTATTAACTTCAGCCCAAGTTGCATCTTTACCAGCAATTTTAGGTTGTTTTAATCTTAAGCTATCATATAAAGAAAGTACTGAAGCATGAACTCTTGCATTTGCACCTGTTAAAGCACCTTTTAAATTATTATTTTCAATTTTAATTGGACGACCTTCTCTTGTCTTAACTAAAATATTTGCAAAATCAAAACCATCCGCAATTGTTGTAGCGTAAAAATCTGCAACACCCGGAATAATCTCCTCAGGCTGTACCACATAAGGAATCGATTTAACAACAGGACCTTCACAAGCAGCTAATGAAGCAGCTGCAGTACTAAATCCTACATATTTTAAGAAGTCACGACGAGTTGTAGAAGAACTTGATAACGCATTATCATTCCCTAAAAATTCATTTACAGGAATTTCTTCGATAAACTCATTGTTTCTTAGCGTCTCAACAATAGAGCTATTTTCGTTTAGCTCCTCAACACTTTTCCAGTATTTTTTGTTTGATGCCATATTATATCTTGATATTAGCTTCTAAAATTATTATTAATAGTGGCATTTACCACACTCTAAACCTCCCATTTGAGCAGCTGTCAACTTATCAACACCATACTTTTTAGAAAGTTCGTCATGAATTTTTTTGTAGTACTCATTGTCTTCAACTTTCACATTAGTCTCTCTGTGACAGTTGATACACCAACCCATCGTTAATGAAGAATGTTGTCTCATAATTTCCATTTCCTCAACAGGCCCATGACAAGTTTGACACTCTACACCAGCAACAGATACGTGTTGCGAGTGGTTGAAATAAACAAAATCAGGTAGATTGTGAATTCTAACCCATTTTACTGGCTTAGTTTTTCCAGTATATTTAGTACCGTCCCAACCTACTGCATCATATAATTTTTGAATTTCACCATCATAAAACTCTTTTGAATAATCCTCAGTAGCCGTAGTTTCAGCAACCTCACTGATATTCTTATGACAGTTCATACAAACATTTAAAGAAGGAATATTTGAATGCTTACTAACTCTTGCAGCCGAGTGACAGTATTTACAATCAATACCATTGTCACCAGCGTGAATTCTATGAGAATAATGAATTGGCTGAATTGGCTCATAACCTTGATCTACACCAATTTGCATCAAGTAACCATAAGCAAAATATGCCGCAATCAGTAAAAAGAATATTGCAGATACCAATACTAAAAATTGATTCTTTGCAAATGCTTTCCATAACGGAAGTGATTTTTCACTTGGAGCAGCTTCAATACCATTTGCTTTAGCAATTTTAGTTAACACGTTATTCACTAAGAACAACATCACAATTAACATAACTAAAACTAACGATAATGCAGCTAAAATTGCATTGTTAGAAATTCCTGAATTATCAGCAACCACTTCAGTACCTGGACCAGCAGTTGGAGCAGGAGCAGTTGTTGGTTGTTCAGAAGTATAAGCTAATATATTATCTATATCAGCACGAGATAATTGAGGGAAAGCTGTCATTGCAACTTTATTAAATTCCTCAAACACCTTAACAGCTTGAGCGTCACCAGACTTTACTAACTCACTACTGTTGTTAATCCACTTATACAACCATTCTCTTTCATATTTATCCGCAACACCACGTAAAGCAGGCCCTGTTGCAACTTTATCAAGTTTGTGACAAGCCGCACAGTTTGCATTAAACAATTCTTTACCTTTTGCAGGATCTCCACCCCTGTAGCAGCAGCTTCAGCAGGAGCAGCATCTTGAGCAAAAACTGATAAAGAAAAAGATAGCGAAAGCGCTAAACTGAAGAAAATCTTTGTAAACGATCTATGGTTACCCACCTTTTTCATATTAATTTATGGTTATCGTATCTATTTTTGGTATGGTTTTAGCTTCTTTGAATTGAAGAATAACTAAAACATTATTTTTTTAAACTCCGACAAAAATACGACATTCGAGTTATTATCAAAACCTTAATTTTATCTTAAAATGTAATTTATATTTATTCTAAATAATTAGTCAGGTTCGATACTAAAAATATAATTGTATTTTTGTTCAAATATTCATTCAAAATGAGAAATTTACATTTAAAATTCAGCCAAACAACCTTATTTTTTTTGCTTTTATGTTCATCTCAAATTTTTCCTCAAGAGGGAAAAACTACAGTGAATCAGAGTCCGAAATTTGAAGAATTACTTAATGAAAAAAGAAAAGTAAACTCGACATTAGCTATAAATGATGGTTATAAAATTCAAATTTTTAGTGGTAGTAGCACCGATTGTAAAAAGCAACTAAACGACTTTAAAAAAGAGTACAAAGAACTAGACGGAACTATCGTTTTTTCGAGTCCACAATACAAAGTTTACATAGGTCCATTCCGTTCAAGATTACACGCCGAGGGAACTTTAAACAAGATAAAAGACAAATACCCAACATCGCTTTTAATAAAGCCTTAAAAATAAAAAAGCCCAATTCAAAAATTGGGCTTTTTCTTTATTTGTAAGTTTAAGACTATAATTTCTTTTTAACTTCAACTTCTTGGAATGCTTCAATGATATCATACTCTTTAATATCATTATAGTTTTTAACCTGCATACCACAATCGTATCCTTTAGAAACTTCTTTCACATCGTCTTTGAAACGTTTTAACGCTGCTAATTCACCTGTGTAAATTACAACACCTTCACGAATTAATCTAATTCTTGAGTTTCTAAATATCTTACCATCGGTAACCATACATCCAGCAATTGTTCCCACTTTAGAAATTTTGAACAACTCTCTAATTTCAGCAGAACCTGTTATCTCTTCTTTTAATTCAGGAGACAACATTCCTTCCATTGCATCTTTAACATCATCAATTGCATCATAGATGATTGAGTAGTTACGGATATCGATTTCTTCTTTTTCAGCCAACATCTTCGCGTTGCCTTGAGGACGAACGTTGAATCCGATAATAATAGCATCAGAAGCAGAAGCTAACAATACATCAGATTCTGTAATTGCTCCAACACCTTTATGAATAATATTAACTTGAATTTCTTCAGTAGATAATTTAGAGAATGAATCTGATAAAGCTTCAACTGAACCATCCACGTCACCTTTAAGGATAATGTTTAATTCTTTAAATTGACCTAAAGCAATACGACGACCAATCTCTGCCAATGTAATATGCTTTTGGGTTCTAACCGATTGCTCACGAATTAACTGCGTACGTTTTGCAGCAATTTGTTTCGCTTCTCTTTCATCTTCATAAACATTGAACTTATCACCTGCTGTTGGTGCACCATCTAAACCTAATACTGAAACTGGCGTAGAAGGACCCGCTTCTTTAATGTTGTGACCACGCTCATCGAACATTGCACGAATTTTACCGTGATGTTTACCTGCTAATACATAGTCTCCAATTTTTAAAGTACCGTTTTGAACTAAGATTGTAGTTACATATCCACGACCTTTATCTAACTGTGCTTCTACAACAGTACCTTGCGCTAATCTATCTGGATTTGCTTTAAGCTCTAATAATTCAGCCTCGAGTAAAACTTTTTCTAGTAATTCTTTAACTCCTAAACCAGTTTTAGCTGACACATCATGAGATTGGTACTTACCACCCCACTCTTCAACTAATAAGTTCATTGCAGCTAATTTTTCTTTAATTTTTTCAGGGTTAGCTGTCGGTTTATCCACTTTATTGATAGCAAAAATCATTGGCACACCAGCCGCTTGAGCGTGACTAATAGCCTCTTTAGTTTGAGGCATGATGTCATCATCGGCAGCGATTACAATAATCGCAATATCTGTTACCTGTGCACCACGAGCACGCATAGCAGTGAAGGCTTCGTGACCTGGTGTATCTAAGAAAGTAATTTTTTGACCATTTTCTAACTCTACTGCATAAGCACCAATGTGCTGTGTAATACCTCCAGACTCACCCGCGATAACATTAGTATCACGCACATAATCTAAGAAAGATGTTTTACCGTGATCTACGTGACCCATTACCGTAACAATAGGCGCTCTTTCTTGTAAATCTTCTGGACTATCTTGTACTTCTTCAGCAGCTTCTTCGATATCAGTAGTAATAAACTCAACTTGGTAACCAAACTCATCGGCAACAATTGATAATGTCTCAGCATCTAATCTTTGGTTCATGGTAACCATGATTCCTAAAGACATACAAGTTCCAATTACTTTTGTAATAGGCACATCCATCATCGTAGCAATTTCTCCAACAGTAACGAATTCTGTTACTTTTAAGATTTTGCTTTCTAAATCTTGCTGTTGTTGTTCTTCATCTAAACGCTGACGGTGAGTTTCTCTCTTATCTTTACGATATTTTGCCGCTTTAGACTTATTACCTTTACCTTGAAGTCTTTCAAGAGTTTCTTTAATTTGATTTTTAACCTCTTCTTCAGTAGGCTCAACCTTTTGAATAACCGGTTTTTTACCTTTATTGAAACGATCTCTGTTAAAATCTTTTTTTACACCGCCTTGACCTTGGTTATTGTTGTTATTAGCTCCGCCACCAGGTGTAGGTTTTGTAATTCTTTGACGCTTTTTCTTTGCTTCACCATTATCTTTCTTAGCAGCGCCTTGTTGGTTTTGATTATTGTTATTACCTCCTGGTTTCTTGAAGTCTTTCTTATTGTCTTCTTTTTCTTTTTAGGTTTATTAAATTGAGATAAATCAATTTTTTGACCTGTAAATGTAGCCCCAGAAAGTTTTTGATATTGTGTTTCAATTTTAACTGGTTCTTGAGAAGCTTCTTCTTGACTTTGATCAGATTGTTGTTTAACATCTTTTTCTACCTTAGGTTCTTTTTTGAATTCTTTTGGAGAATTATTTTGAGCTACAGGAGTTTGTTTAACTTCTTTAGCTTGTTCTTTAACAACCTCTTGAACAATTACTGGAGTTTCTTTAACTTCTTCAGTTTTAACTTCTTCATGAACAGGAGTTTCTTGTACAGGCTTTTCTTCAACTGGTTTAGATGGATTTAAATCTATTTTACCAACTGCTTTAGGACCAGAAATAGTAGCCTTAGCTTTAATTACTTCTTGCTCTTTTTTAAGTTTTTCTTCTTGAAGTTTTTTAATCTCAAGTTCTTTTTCAATCTCTTTCTTTAAAGCCTCTTTTTCCTTTTTCTTTTCCTCACTAACTTCAAGAGAAGCTTCCTTCTTACCTTTATCGGCCGAAAATTGATTGCAAAGCAAATTATATTCTACTTGAGAGATTTTTGCATTAGGACTTGATTCAATGTCATGATGACCTTTCTCTTTTAAAAAATCCACAGCTCTATCAAGAGAAATATTTAGCTCCCTTAAAACTTTATTGATTCTTATAACTCTATTTTCAGACATATAATCTAATTATGTTTTCTTTGTAATTTGTGTGTTGTTTATTTTTAGAGTTATTAGTCTTCTAATTCTTCTTTTAAAATTCTAATTACATCTAAAACAGTTTCTTCTTCAAGATCAGTTCTTCTAACTAAATCTTCAACATCTCGATCTAGTACACTTCTAGCTGTATCTAAACCAATTTTTTCAAATTCTTCGATTACCCATCCTTCGATTTCATCAGAGAACTCTCTTAATTCTACGTCGTCGATTTCTTCAACGCCTTCTCTAATTACATCTAATTCGTAACCTGTAAGCATACTTGCTAAACGAATATTATGACCTCCTCTACCGATTGCTTTTGAAACTTCTTCGATTTTCAAAAACACTTCAGCTCTCTTAGTTTCTTCATCAATTTTAACTGAAGAAACTTTAGCAGGACTTAACGCTCTTGTAATATATAATTGCGCATTGTTTGTAAAGTTGATAACGTCGATATTTTCGTTATTTAACTCACGAACAATTCCGTGAATACGAGAACCTTTCATTCCCACACAAGCTCCAACTGGATCAATACGATCGTCGTAAGAATCAACAGCTACTTTTGCTTTTTCACCTGGAATACGCGCAACTTTTTTGATATTAATTAAACCATCAAACACCTCTGGAATTTCTTGCTCGAATAATTTCTCTAAGAAATCTGGAGAAGTTCTAGACATTATGATTTGAGGCTTATTGCCTTTTAATTCTACATTTTCAATAATTCCTCTAACGTGATCTCCTTTTTTGAAGTAATCGTTTGGAATTTGTTTTTCTTTTGGCAACACAATTTCATTTCCATCATCATCCATTAAGACAATCATTTTAGGTCTTACGTGATGTACTTCAGCTGTATAAATGTCTCCAATTAAATCTTTAAATTGCTTGTAAAGATTTGTATTATCGTGCTCGTGAATTTTTGAAATTAAGTTTTGACGTAGCGCTAAAATAGCACGTCTTCCTAAGTCTATTAATTTAACTTCTTCAGAAACCTCTTCACCCACTTCAAAATCAGGTTCAATTTTTCTTGCTTGAGATAATGCAATTTCAGAATTTGGATCTTCAACCTCTCCATCTTCTACTACAGTTCTGTTTCTCCAAATTTCCATATCTCCTTTATCAGGATTAATAATGATATCGAAATTATCATCTGAACCAAACTTTTTCTTCAACGCATTGCGAAATACATCTTCCAAAATCGCCATTAAGGTAACTCTATCGATAAGTTTATCGTCTTTAAACTCAGAAAACGATTCAATTAACGCAATATTCTCCATGTTAATTTTCTATTTAAAATGTAATTATAACCACCGCTTGTTTAATATCTGTATAAGGTAAAACCTCCTTTTTGTCTACAGTTTCTTTTCCTTTACCAATTTTTTTGGGTTCTCTAGCCTTCCACTCTAGAGTCACTCCATTTTCATCTGCTTCAATTAAAGTAGCTTCAATTACTTCATCAGAAATCTTTACAACCTTAATTTTTCTTCCAATATTTTTTTTATACTGACGAGGCATTTTCATTGGACTCGTAGCTCCCGCAGATGCAACTTCTAAAGCGAAATCCACTTCCTCTCGATCCAAATTATGTTCAAGTACTCTACTTACATCAATACAATCTTGTAAGTTCACTCCATTATCACCATCTAAAATTACTGAAATTTTATTATCATCTGTAATTTTTAGATCAATTAAAAACAAGCTTGGACGCTCCATTAGAGCTTCTTGTACTAATTGATTTACTTTTTCTTTAAACAACATAATTTATAAAAAGAGGCACGCGTAGCGTGCCTCATTATTGATTATTCAAATAACTGCTGCAAATATACAAATAATTTTTAAACTAAAAAAAATTGTTAATTTCCAATTAATTACTACCTTTATAGTGTAAAAATTTTACTACCAAAACTTTAATCTAAATTTATGAAACGAATTTTAGTACCAACTGATTTTTCAAAACATGCAGAATATGCATTAAAGGTAGCCGCTCAAATTGCAAAAAAAAATGATGGCGAAATCTTCTTAATACACATGTTAGAATTACCAACATCTGGCAACGATGCAATTTCTAGCGCACACGATATACCCGAATTAATGTTATTTAAAAATGCCGCTTTAACCAAGTTAGACGAATTAATGAATGCTCCTTACTTAGAAGGTGTTAAGGTTTCAAAAATTATTCAATTTGAAATGGCATTTGACGGAATTATTAAAAACGGAGAGTCTCACAATGCTGATTTAATTGTTATGGGATCTCATGGAGCAAGTGGCTTCCAAGAAATGTTCATCGGCTCGAATGCTGAAAAAGTAGTAAGAAACTCAAATGTTCCCGTTTTAATCATTAAAAATGATAACGAAAGTTTTTCTGCTGATAAATTTGTATTTGCTTCAGATTTTTCAGATGAAGTAAAAAAACCATTTGAAAAAGTAATTTCTTTTGCAAACAAATTTAACTCACACATACATTTGGTAAATATCAACACACCAAACAATTTTAAATCTACAAAAGTTGCCCAAAAAGCAATGGATGAGTTTATGTCTAGTTTTGATTTCAAAAACTTCTCAACTCATATTTACAACGATATTAATGTAGAGAAAGGGATTTTACATTTTGCAAAAAGCATTGATGCTGACTTAATAGGAATGAGCACACACGGAAGAAAAGGACTATCTCACTTCTTCAACGGAAGCATTAGTGAAGACCTAGTAAATCATGCAAAAAGACCTGTAATTACTTTCAAAATCTAATTTTAAGATTTTCCTTATAAAAAAGACCACTCATTGAGTGGTCTTTTTTATATATATTATTACTTAAAACTAAACCTGTAAAAATAAAAAAACTCCGATATTTCTATCGGAGTTTTTTTGTTGGCCCACAAGGACTCGAACCTTGAATGACGGTACCAAAAACCGGAGTGTTACCATTACACCATGGGCCAATTCCCATGCAACTTTGTTATTGCGAGTGCAAATGTAGTACATTTTTTTAACCCTGCAAATTTTTTCAAAAAAATATTAAAATTTTTTTTTAGCATTTCTTTAAGTAAAAAAACAGTTTCTTTGTATAACTAAACATAAAAGCCAATTGAAATATATGAATTCGTTCAATTTTAAAAAGTGGAATACAATTTTAGGTTGGGTAGCTTTCTCAATCGCATTAATTACTTATACTTTAACCGTTGAACCTACAATAAGTTTTTGGGATTGTAGCGAATACATTGCAACTTCTTCGAATTTAGAATTAGGTCATCCACCAGGAGCTCCATTATTCCAAATGATGGGAGCAATTTTTTCAATTTTTGCAACAGCTCCTACTCAAATTGCTTTTATGGTTAACATGCTATCTGTTTTCTCAAGTGCATTTACCATTTTATTTATGTTTTGGTCACTTACTTTAATAATGAAGAAAGTTTTTCTTAACGAAGAATCTGCCAAAGAGAATGTAATAATGGTTTTAGGAAGTGCTTTTGTAGCATCTCTTGCTTTTACTTTTACAGATAGCTTTTGGTATAGTGCTGTTGAAGCCGAAGTTTATGCCATGGCCTCTTTATTTTTAGCATTATTATTTTGGCTTGGACTACGTTGGGAACAAGACATGAACAACCCAAAAGGAAACAGATGGTTACTTTTAATATCATTTGTAGCAGGACTTTCATTTGGCGTTCACTTAATGGCTTTATTGGCCATTCCTTCAATAGTGTTACTTTATTTATTTAAAAATACTACAGAAGTAACAATCAAAAAAATTATTATAAATAGTTTAATAAGTGTTGGTGTTTTATTGTTTATATTCAGTTTATTAATACCATTCGTATTAGAATCTTTTGGTAGAACAGAAATTTTTGCAGTAAATTCTTTAGGATTACCTTTTAACTCTGGGGTAATTTTGTGTTTCGTTTTATTTATAGCAGCGTTTTATTTTGCTTTAAAATACACTAAGAAAAAAGGTTATGTAAAATTAAATACTTTAATCTTGTCAATTGCTTTTGTATTAATTGGATTTTCAAACTGGTTAGTTTTACCAATTCGAGCTAATGCAAATCCACCTATTAACGAAAACAAACCTTCTGATGCTGCAGCAATTTTAGCTTATTATAATCGTGAACAATATGGCGATCAAAGTTTACTATATGGACCACAATTCTCTGATGCTTATTCTGGTCTAGATGAAGAACAACCTTATTCAGATGCAAAACCTATTTATGAAAGAGATTATGATTCTAAAAAATATATAATTACAAATAATTTTAAGAACGCAAAACAAAATAGCGACAACAATCATAAAGGATTCTTACCAAGAATGTGGAGCAATGAACACAATGTAAATTACATGAAGTTTACTGAACCGTTAGATTTCAGAATTCACCCAGATTATGCACATGAACAAGAACTTGTAGAAATAGTTGCCGATTTTAGAAATGCATTCAATCAAGGAAAACTAGATTTAGAAGACTACGATTCTTTCTTAAAAAACTATAGCGATTATTTAATTGTTGAAAAACCATCTTTTTCAAGTAACATGAAGTTTATGTTCCAATATCAATTTGGATACATGTATTGGCGTTATTTAATGTGGAACTTCGTTGGAAGACAAAGCGACAACCAATGGAAAGGAGATGTTTTAAACGGAAATTGGTTAAGCGGAATCAAACCTATTGATGAAGCAAGATTAGGAACTCAAGACAACTTAACTTCAGATATGCTAAATAACAAAGGAAGAAACACTTATTTCTTTTTACCTTTTATTTTGGCTGTTATAGGAATAATATTTCATGCAAAAAGAGACATTAAGAGTTTTTATGTTCTTTTGGTGTTGTTTTTATTTACAGGTTTAGCACTTAAAGTATATTTAAATGAAAGACCGTTTGAACCTAGAGAACGCGACTATGCTTTAGTAGGTTCATTTTATGCATTTGCAATGTGGATTGCCTTTGGAGTTTATTCTTTTTATGAAGGAATTAAAAAATATTTACAACCTAAAGTAACTATTCCATTAGTCTTAGTTATTACAACACTAGCAGCTCCAGTTTTAATGGCAAAAGAAAACTGGGACGATCATGATAGAAGTAATAAATACACTGCTTTATCTGTTGCAAAAGCCTATTTAGATTCTTGTGAGAAAAATGCTATTCTATTTACAATTGGTGATAATGATACTTTCCCGTTATGGTATTTACAAGAAATTGAAAAATATAGAACCGATGTGCGAATTGTAAACACACAGTTGTTTATGACAGATTGGTACATTGACCAAATGAAACGTAAAGCTTGGGACTCTGACCCTGTGCCAATTTCATTTAAAAGAGAGCAATATCGTGGTTCAAATCGTGATTATAGCTTCCATGTTGAAAGAACAAAAGATTCTATTTCGCTTGACGAATTAATGACATTTATGCACTTTGATGACGAAAGAGCTAAGATTCAATTAAGAAGTGGACAAAGTGTAAATTATTTCCCAACTCAGAAAATTTTTATCCCAATCGACAAACAAAACATTATCAAAAATAAAGTTGTTGCTGAGAAATATTATGATTCAATTGTTCCTGTTATCAATTTAAAGATAAATAATGAAGCACTTTATAAAAATAGACTATTAATGTTAGATATCATCAATGAAAACAATTGGAAACGTCCAGTATATTTTACTGGAGGAAGTTTTGGTGAAGACGACTATTTATGGATGAAAGACTATTTACAATTAGACGGAATGTGTTTTAAATTGGTTCCTATTTTAACACCTCAAAAAGGAAAACCAAATCCTCTTGAAATGGGTTATATCGATACTGACAAAATGTATGATATGGTTATGAAATGGGAATGGGGTAATGGAGAAGATCCTAAAATTTATCACGATCCAGAAACTCGTAAAAATTCAATTACTTTTAGAACAAATCTTGCACGATTAACTGAAACATTATTAATTGAAGGCAAAAAGATAAAGCTGAAAAAGTTGTTGAATTGGCTATGACAAAAATGCCTATAGAATTTTTTGATTATTATACTTTAGTTGAACCTTTTGCACATGCTTATTATGAATTAGGCAAAAAGGACAAAGCGAGAGAAGTATTGTCTAAACTTATCAAAAAATATCAAGAAGAGTTAACTTTCTACAAAGGCATGAGTGCTAGCGAAAAATACGATTATAGATATGATATTGTTTCGAGCATTGAAAGATATAGAAGCTTACTTTTCTATATGGATGAAGCAAATGATACCGACTTCTACAATCAAGAAAGAGAAAAGTTCAATAATTACAACAAACTGTTCCCTGAGTTTGGAAGAGATATGGAATAACAACTAACCACGAACATTGTTCGTGGTTTTTTCATTATGAATTGGATTAAAACAAATAGAATTACCAAAATATTATTCTCAAATTATATCTGGGAAATTCCAAATAAATCGAAAAAGGTTTACCTTACTTTTGATGATGGACCTATTCCGGTAGTTACCGAATGGGTTTTAGATACGCTTAAAAAGGAAAACATTAAAGCTACTTTTTTTGCATTGGAGATAATATTAAAAAACATCCTGAAATTTTTAAAAGAATTATTAACGAAGGCCATTCTATAGGAAATCATACCTTTAATCATCTAAAAGGGTGGGAAACCAACAAAAATGTGTACTTAGAAAACTTCAATTTATGCGAGGATGAGATTCTAAAAAATTGGGCAAAAACACCAATCTTTTTCGTCCTCCTTATGGTAAAATAAAATTTTCACAAAGTAATTTAATACGCAAAAAAGGCTATAAAATTATTATGTGGGATATTATCAGTTTCGATTTTGACGCCAATACAAGTCCTGAAAAGTGTTTTTCTAATGTAAATGAGAATGTAGCCTCAGGAAGCATTATTGTTTTTCACGATAGCTTAAAAGCAGAAAAAAACCTTAGGTATGCTTTACCCAAAACTATAGAAGCAATAAAAGAGAAAGGATATATTTTTGATGTAATTAGTTAGGCTTGATCTTGTACTAAAGAAATAAGTGTATTTGCATCTAATTCTCCGCTTTGACGCCAAACCATTTGCCCTGATTTATAAATCATCAAGGTAGGGAGTCCTTTAACACGAAGCGCTTCTGCTAACTCTCTGTTTTTATCAACATCAATTTTAATTACTCTAGCTCTATCTCCTAATGCAGCCGCTACATCACGAATGACTTCATTCATAGCCACAGAAGGTGAATCCCATTCTGTAAAAAAGTCAATTAGAACGGGTACTTGAGCATCAATTAATTCTCCAAATTTTGACATAAAATTTCAATTTTTATTCGGAAACACTATACAAATTTAGCATTTTAATTGAATTATTAATCAATTTAACCTTTTTTTAGCTCAATTACTGTTATTTCGGGCATAATACCTACTCTGCCAGGATAAGCATGAAAACCAAAACCTCTGTTTACATAAACATAACGGCCTAAGTTTTCGTACAAACCAGCCCACTGTTTATAAACATATTGAACCGGACTCCATTTTATCCAACCTGGAATTTCAATTCCAAATTGGAACCCATGTGTATGCCCCGAAAGTGTTAAATGATAATGATTGTTGTCGTGTTGTACTTCAGCATCCCAATGACTGGGATCGTGACTCATTAAGATTTTAAAATCTTCTTTAGCAACTCCTTTTGAAGCCAATTTTAAATCGCCAGCTTGTTTAAATTTTACACCCCAGTTTTCTACACCAATTAATTTTATTGAATCGTTACCTTTTTAATTTCAACATTTTCATTCAGCAAAAGTTTAAAATCAATTTGACGGTGTAAATCTTTAATTTCGGTAAAATTTTGTTCTTTTTCTTGTTTAGAATTCCATTGATAATATTCACCATAATCATGATTTCCTAAAACCGAATATTTTCCTAAAATAGGGTTATGAATTCGTTTAAAAGTATCAATCCACGGATACATTTCATCCGCTTTTGTGTTTACGATATCGCCTGTAAACATAACCAAATCGGATTGCTGTTCGTTGATTAAATCAATCGCATATTCAATCTTTTCTTTATCGTCAAAACTGCCGCTGTGAATATCTGAAATATGAGTAATCGTAGTTCCATCAAAACTATCTGGCAAATCAGGAAAAAACAAAGTCTGTTTCATTACTTTAAAATTGTACTTCCCTTTTGTCATTCCATAAATTAATGATGTAAAAGGAATTGCAGCTAAACCAAGCGCAACCTGACTGATAAACTTTCTTCTTTCGGGTAGAAATTTTTCTGTAGAATCACTATTAGAAATGTATCCAAATAATCCAGCAAAAAATCGGAAAACGTCTTCAGAAAACAAAACTAAAGTCAGTATAATTTTTGGTAAATAAATCAATAAAAAAATACCAATCGTCCACTGAAAAACATGCGATTGCGCATCATTTCTATTGTGGGTAGTGATATAATAAATTAAATATCCAATAAAAACTAGTGAAGTGATAATGTAACCAATCAAAATCAATTTCGATTTAGTAGCAGTTCTTATAGCTTGGAAAGAATAAAATTCAATAATAGAAAATAGTAGTATGGGGATTAACCAGCGTAGCATTTTACTTTTTTAAGCAAATGTAATTAACAAGAAATCAAATCGCTATAAATTTATATTTTTTTAACACCTTAACATTTCGTAAAGAATTGTATTTTTACGTTTTAAACTCAATTACATGTCACAAAAACGATTATTTCTACTCGATGCTTACGCTTTAATTTTTAGAGGATATTACGCTTTTATTAAAAACCCAAGAATCAACTCAAAAGGCATGGATACTTCAGCCATTATGGGTTTTATGAACTCTTTGATGGACGTAATTCGTCGTGAAAAGCCCGATCATTTGGCAGTAGCTTTCGACAAAGGCGGAAGTGATTATCGTTTAGAAATGTTTCAAGAATATAAAGCTAATCGTGACGAAACGCCGGAAGCCATTAAAATAGCCGTTCCCTATATTCAAGAATTACTGCGTGCCATGCAAATTCCCATCATGGAAAAAGCAGGTTTTGAAGCCGATGATTTAATTGGAACTTTGGCCAAACAAGCTGAAAAACAAGGCTACCAAGTTTTTATGGTGACGCCTGATAAAGATTTTGCGCAATTAGTTTCTGAAAATATTTTTATGTATCGTCCAGCTCGTATGGGGAACGATATAGAAATTTGGGGAATTCCTGAAGTGCAAGCAAAATTTGAAGTAGAACACCCTTTACAAGTAATTGACTTTTTAGCGATGATGGGCGATGCTGTCGATAACATTCCTGGATTACCAGGTGTAGGTGAAAAAACAGCTAAAAAATTCTTAGCACAATATGGTTCTATCGAAAATCTTTTAGCCAACACTCACGAGCTGAAAGGCAAAATGAAAGAAAACATTGAAGCAAATAAAGAAAAAGGAATTCTTTCAAAAAAATTAGCTACTATCCTACTCGATTGTCCAGTTGAATTTGATGAGAAAGACTTTGAATTTTCAAAACCTGATGTTGAAAAAACGGATGCTATTTTCCAGGAATTAGAATTCCGTCAAATGAAAACACAATTCGACAAGCTTTTTGGTTCTGGTAAAGAATATGATGAGATTGACTCTAATGGAAATGGAAATACTGCTGAACCTGCTAAAAAAGTAGCTCCAAAAAAATCTGCCGAAAATCAAATGGATTTATTTGGTTTTAGCGATGAAGAAGAAACACCAACCAACTCTTTTTACGCCACTTTAGAATCAACGGAGCACTTTTATCAAATGGTACAAGGCGATTTAGGCTTAAAGTTGTTTTTACAAAATTTAGAAAAGCAAACTTCGGTTTGTTTTGATACCGAAACGACAGGAATTGATGCTTTAAACGCCGAATTGGTTGGAATTGCTTTTTCGTGGGAAAAAGGAAAAGGTTTTTACGTTCCATTTCCAGAAAATCAAGAAGAAGCCAAAGCTTTAGCCGAAAAATTTATTCCGTTTTTCTCTAATGAAAGTATTGAGAAAATTGGTCAAAACATGAAATACGATATTAAAATTTTGGCGAATTACGGAATTGAAATCAAAGGAAATTTATTCGACACCATGATTGCGCATTATTTGATAAATCCAGACATGCGTCACAATATGGATGTGTTAAGCGAAACCTATTTAAAATATTCGCCTAAACCTATTGAAAATTTAATCGGTAAAAAAGGAAAAAACCAATTATCAATGCGTCAGGTTGAATTAGAAGCGGTAAAAGAATATGCAGTGGAAGATGCTGATATTACGTTACAACTAAAACAACACTTTCAACCCATTTTAGAGCGTGTTGGAACCAAAAAATTATTCGACGAAATTGAAATTCCATTAGTTGAAGTTTTAGCAGCTATGGAGCGCGAAGGTATTCGTTTAGATGTCGATTTCCTAAAAGCAATGTCAACTGATATGGCGAAAGAAATTGCCGCGTTCGAACAAAAAATATACGAAGAAGCCGGTGAAACTTTCAATTTGGCTTCACCAAAACAATTAGGTGATATTTTATTTGACAAACTTAAAATTGGCGGAAGTAAACCTAAGAAAACCAAAACCGGTCAATATGCAACAGGCGAAGAAGTCTTGAGTTATTTGGCTAAAGACAACGAAATCGTGCAACATATTTTAGAATGGCGCCAAATGGTGAAATTACAAAACACGTATGTTGATGCGTTACCAAATCAAGTCGATGCTAAAACCAATCGCGTGCATACCGATTATATGCAAACAGTTGCCGCAACAGGTCGTTTGAGTTCTAACAATCCCAATTTACAAAATATTCCTATCCGTACCGAACGTGGTCGTCAAATTCGTAAAGCTTTTATAGCTCGTGACGAAAATTACACCTTGTTAGCTGCCGATTATTCTCAAATTGAATTACGCATTATTGCAGCTTTATCGGGTGAAGAAAATATGATTAAAGCCTTCCAAAATCACGAAGATATTCACCGAAGCACCGCTGCAAAAGTTTTCAATGTAGCTTTAGAAGATGTTACCAAAGAACAACGTAGTAATGCCAAAACGGTAAACTTCGGAATTATTTATGGAGTTTCTGCTTTTGGTTTAAGTAATCAAACCGATTTAACTCGAAGCGAAAGTGCAGCTTTAATTGATGCGTATTACAAAACCTATCCAAGATTGAAAGCCTATATTCAAGAACAAATTGAATTTGCTCGCGAACATGGTTATGTGGAAACCGTATCGGGAAGAAGACGTTATTTAAAAGATATTAATTCGGCGAATGCTGTGGTTCGTGGTGCTGCAGAACGAAATGCAGTAAATGCGCCAATTCAAGGAAGTGCTGCCGATATCATTAAAATTGCGATGATTAACATTCACAAACGCTTGAAAGTGGAAAATTGGAAATCAAAAATGTTGCTACAAGTACATGATGAGCTTGTTTTTGATGTTCATAATAGTGAATTAGAAAAAATAAAACCAATGATTCAACACGAAATGGAAAATGCATTTAAACTAGAGGTTCCACTAGTAGTAGATATGGGAGAAGGAAACAATTGGCTAGAAGCGCATTGATTTAGTTTTCAGTTGATAGCAAACAGTAAACAGTTTGATTGACTTGTCATTTCGAGCGGAGTGAGAAATCTCATAAAATTATTTAGATAATGTGATTTCTCTTGCTAGTCGAAATGACATAAACAAAACAAAATTTGCAAATTCAAAATAATATTTAGATATTTGTCTAAATATATAATTAAAATGAATACGATTTTTAAAGCATTGAACGACGAAACACGAAGGGAAATTCTAGAATTACTTCGTAAAGGTGACATGACTGCTGGCGAAATTGCAGATCATTTTAATATTTCTAAACCTAGTATTTCACATCATTTAGATTTGCTCAAACAAGCTGATTTAGTTACAAGCGATAAACAAGGACAATTTATCATCTACTCACTTAATACCACTATTGTTGATGATATTTTAAAATGGTTACTAACTCTAAAAAGACAAAAATGACAACTTTAAGAAAAGAACTTCCGTACATTCTAATCGCCTTAATTCCGTTTATTTATTTGGCATTTATTTGGAATCAATTGCCGGAAACAATCCCTATACATTGGAATGGAAAAGGCGAAATAGACGGCTATGGCTCAAAAATAGATTTATTAGGAACAGTTTCAATGCTCTCTGGTTTAAGTTATTTTTTAATACTCGTGTTTCCAAAAATTGATCCGAAAGGAAAATTAAATGGCATGGGTTATAAATTGAATCAAATTCGAATATTATTAACTACTTTTATGTCAGCATTATCAATATATATTATATATAATACTCAACAAGCTGAATCACAACCTACAATTGCATTCGCATTAATTGGCTTACTTTTTGCTGGTTTAGGAAATTATTTTAAAACTATTAAACCAAATTATTTTATTGGAATTAAAACCCCTTGGACATTAGAAAATGAAGAAGTTTGGAAAAAAACACATCTATTTGGTGGTAAATTATGGTTTATTGGCGGTTTGTTAATTTTTATTTTAAGTCTAATAATTCCTGATAATTATTCGTTTTATGTATTAATAACTGTAACAGTAATTATATCAATTCTACCAATTATATATTCCTATCTAGAATTTAAAAAATTAAAAGCTTAAATCATGAAAAAAACTATTTTCCTTTTTTGTCTACTTTTTTCATCAGTAATCTTTTCACAAGAGCGTTTTGAAAAAATCGACGAGTATTTAAACTATCTATATAATAACGATAAGTTCATGGGAAGTCTTTGCATTCGTGAAGGCGAAAATGTTGTTTTCAATAAAGCATATGGCTATGCCGATGTTGATAAAAAAATTGAAGCTGATAGATTAACAAAATATAAAATTGGTTCCATTACAAAAACTTTTACTGCAGTAATGGTTTTACAGTTAATTGAAGAAAAAAAGTTGCGTTTAGAAACTAAACTTTCAAAATATTTTCCAAAAGTTGCTAAAGCCGATAGTATTTCTATTTCCGATTTATTGTACCAAAGAACCGGAATTCCAGACTATATTAATCATGATAGTTTAACTCAAGCAGAACTAAATGCTCCAAGTATTAAAGAAGCTATTTATGCTAAAATTGAAAAGCACGAATCGCGTTTTAGTCCAGGAAGTAAATTTGAATATAGTAATTCTAACTATTATTTATTAGGAGGAATTATTGAAAAGGTAACCAAAAAATCATTCTCCGAAAATTTACAAGAAAGAATTGTTAAAAAAGCCGATTTAAAAAACACGTATTACAAAACTTCAACTACAGATGCTAGTGTTAAAGAAAGTTATTCGTACACCTTTAATGAAAAATGGGAAGTAACACCAGAATGGAAAAATGAAACTGCATTTTCTGCGGGAGCCATTATTTCAAATCCTGCCGATTTAACTCGATTCATGAGAAATTTATTTACTGAAAAATTAATTTCAAAAAAGTCATTAGACATCATGACCGATTTAAAAGATGGTTATGGTGCCGGATTACTACAAGCTCCTTTTGGTGATAGAAAATTTTACACCCATACAGGAGGAATCGAAAACTTTAGATCAGTTGTAGGATATAATGTTTCAGAAAATCTAGGTATTGGTTTAATTGTGAATGGAGATAATTATAATAGAAATGATATTATGATTGGCGTATTAAGCATTTATTACAAACTACCATTTCCTTTTCCAAGTTTTGAAAAACTTGACAGCGAATTAATTACTAAATACACTGGAACTTATGCTTCTGCTGAAATACCTATTAAATTAACAATTTTTGAAAAAAATGGAGACTTAATGGCTCAAGGAACAAATCAACCTGTATTTCCATTAACACTTAAAGACAAAAAAACATTTATCTTTGCTACAGCTGGAATTGAAATAGATTTTGAAGAAAATAGTTTGATTCTTAAACAAGGCGGAATGAAAATTAATTTTTCTAAAGAATAATGCAAAGTAGTACAACAGAAATTACTCCTCCTATAATTACAAAAATTAAAAAGATAACTAACAGTCAATATCTTGATGTAGTAGGAGTAATTCTCGTTGTTTCAGTCTCAATATATTTAGAATACTACAAAACCACTTATAGTTTTTCATTCAACAACAAAAACTATATTTTCTTTTTAGGATATTTCTCTATTTTAAATACTTGTTTTTCCATGATGGCTACACGATTAGTAACCAAAAAAAACAACTTTGGTAACCTAATTGGAACTTTAAATACATCTTTGAGTGGAACTATAGATTATTTATTGGGAAACATTGGAGCAATTTTAACCTATCCGGTTTCCTTCTTTGGTAATTTTATCGCTTACCGTATTTGGAAAAAAAAGAAAAAACTAAATAGTATCGACTTTATTTTCTTTAGAAATATTGGATTAGGTCTTTTATTATCCTTGCTGTTAAATTATATTGCCTTTACTTCTTTTTCAAATCAAGCAATAGATTGGAAATTATTTTTTGCCATCGCTATTCCTGCTGGAATAAGTTTTGGCGGAACCTTTAATCTAGGAAGAATGTATCCAGACAATTGGATCAACTGGCAAGTCTATAACCTATTTAAAATTGTACAAAACTTAATGCTCATGAACATCGCTAACACAGTTAAATATGTCTTTTATTTAATCAATGCAGCATTAGGTTTAATAACTTGGAAACACGATTTTAAAGTCACTCAAAAAAATATTTAAAAAAATAGGTTTGTATAATTAATAATAAATTGTACTTTTGCACTCCCTTAATTGGGAATGGAATGTTTAATTTAAATTAATTATTGTGAACACATTAAGCTACAAAACAGTATCGGCTAACAAAGCTACTGCAGACAAACAGTGGATTGTTGTAGACGCTGAAGGGCATAATTTGGGTCGCTTTGCTTCAAAAGTAGCCATGCTATTAAGAGGTAAGTACAAGCCAAATTATACACCGCACGTTGATTGTGGAGATAACGTAATTGTTATCAACGCAGAAAAAATCAACCTTACTGGTAACAAATTAGACGACAAAACTTACGTTCGTCATACAGGTTACCCAGGAGGGCAAAGAAGTTTAACTGCTAGAGTACAACAGCAAAAAAATCCAGCTGTTATAGTAGAGAAAGCTGTAAAAGGAATGTTACCTAAAAACAAATTAGGTGCTGAATTATTCCGCAATTTAAATGTATACGTAGGTGCAGAGCACAAGCATGAGGCTCAAAAACCTAAAATGGTAAACTTAAACGATCTTAAGTAATGGGAGTTATTCACAAAATCGGTAGAAGAAAATGTGCTGTTGCGCGTGTTTATCTAACTGAAGGTACAGGAAAAATCACTGTAAACAAAAGAGAATTTGCTAACTACTTCCCTACACCAACATTACAGTACAAAGTAATGCAACCTTTAGCTATGACTGAAAATGCAGAAAACTTTGACGTTAAAATTAATGTTTATGGTGGTGGTTCAACTGGTCAAGCTGAAGCTGTACGTATGGCTATTGCTAGAGCTATGTGTGAAGTAGATGCTGAAAACAGATTAGTTTTAAAACCAGAAGGATTACTAACAAGAGATCCTAGAATGGTAGAACGTAAGAAATTTGGTCAGAAGAAAGCACGTAAGAGATTCCAATTCTCTAAACGTTAATCTTATCCAATTCGTTCATTTATTTTTATTAAAATTAGAAACAAAGTTGCCCGGATTTTCTTTTTATAAAAGAAATTTAGTTTAGCATCTAAATGAAGCCTAAAGTTTAAAGCAAACTGCTTAAAACGAACGGAACATTGCTAATCAACGGAACGTAAACTATTTAAAAAAATGGCAAACAAAATAGACGTTAAAGAATTATTGGAAGCAGGTGTTCACTTTGGACACATGACTCGTAAGTGGGATCCAAACATGGCTCCTTACATTTATATGGAGCGTAATGGTATTCATATCATTAACCTATATAAAACTGCAGCTAAAATTGAAGAAGCTAACGAAGCTTTAAAGAAAATTGCTGCATCTGGTAGAAAAGTATTATTCGTTGCTACCAAAAAACAAGCTAAAGACATCGTTGCTGAAAAAGCTGCTGCTTGTAACATGCCTTACATCACTGAAAGATGGCCAGGTGGTATGTTAACTAACTTCGTTACTATCCGTAAAGCTGTTAAAAAAATGGCTTCTATCGATAGAATGAAAAAAGACGGTACTTTCGATACTTTATCTAAAAAAGAGAAATTACAAATTGAGCGTTTAAGAGCTAAGTTAGAGAAAAACTTAGGTTCAATTGCTGATATGACAAGATTACCAGCAGCTTTATTTGTAGTTGACGTAAAAGCAGAACATATCGCTGTTAAAGAAGCTCAAAAATTAAACATTCCAGTGTTCGCAATGGTAGATACGAATTCAGATCCTCGTCCGATCGATTTCGTAATTCCTGCAAATGATGACGCTTCTAAATCAATCGATAAAGTGCTTTCATTAGTTTCTTCTGCAATTGTTGACGGTTTATCTGACAGAAAAGCAGAAAAAGAGGATACGAAAGAAACTGAAGCTAAAACAGAAGCTACAGCTAACGAATAAATAATATTTTAATTCCAAAAACAAACTCCAAATTCCAAAAAAGCTTATTTGAAACAAAAGTTGATAATAATTTAAAATTGGAATTTGGTTTTTGAGTTTTGGAATTTTTAATTTTAAAAAAAATAAAAAATCATGGCAAATATTACTGCTGCAGACGTAAATAAATTAAGAACTATCACTGGTGCTGGAATGATGGATTGCAAGAAAGCATTAGTGGAAGCAGAAGGAGATTTCGATTTAGCGATTGAAAACTTAAGAAAAAAGGTCAAAAAGTTGCTGCTAACCGTTCAGATAGAGAATCTACTGAAGGAGCTGCTGTTGCTGTTATCAATGCTGACAACACTGCTGGAGTTGCAATCACTTTAAACTGTGAGACTGACTTCGTAGGTAAAAACGAATCTTTCGTAAAATTAGCTAACGATTTAGCTAACCAAGCATTAAACTATGCTACTAAAGAAGAATTATTAGCTTCTGATTTCAACGGAATCACTGTAGCTGAGAAATTAATTGAGCAAACTGGAGTAATTGGTGAGAAAATCGAAATTGGTGCTTTCGAAAGATTAGAAGGTGCTTTTGTAGGTTCTTACATCCACGCTGGTAAAATTGCTACTTTAGTTGCCTTATCTGCAAACGTTGCTGGTGCTGAAGAAGCTGCTAAAAATGTAGCTATGCAAGCAGCTGCTATGAACCCAATAGCTTTAAACGAAGCTGGTGTTGATGCTGCTATCATTGAAAAAGAAATCGAAATTGCAAAAGAACAATTAAGAGCTGAAGGAAAACCAGAAGCAATGTTAGATAACATTTCTAAAGGTAAAATTCAACGTTTCTACAAAGACAACACTTTAGTAAACCAAGATTATATTAAAGATGGTTCTATGAGTGTTGCTGCTTATGTTAAAACTGTTGACGGTGGCTTAACTGTTACTGGTTTCAAAAGAGTTGCTTTAGGATAATTTTTCCCAAAAGACATCATAAAAAAAGCCAGCTAAAAGCTGGCTTTTTTATTGTTTCAAAATTTTCAATAGTTTATTCTCACTTTTAAGTTTTAACAAGTAACATCCTTTTGAAAGTTCTTGTATGTTTATCGAATTTTCATTCACTGATAAACTGCCAATTTTTACTAATTGACCTGTTACATTATATAGTTCATATTTTGTGTTTTCAGTAACAGATACAGTTATAAATTCATTAGCAGGATTAGGATATATTCTTATTTGACTCTCATCAAAACTTTCATTGCTTAATGGTGTACAAGCTTGTGTAGAAAACTTTGCTAAGAAAAAATCGCTTGGACCACCTTCATTTGTGGAAACATTATTGTTCATGTCATAAATATAATGACCAAAACCACCTCCAACAATATAATCACCTGATGCATCAACAGCAATTGCATTACCAAAATCAGTACTTCCCACATCGCTATTAATTTTATTTAAACTCAAACAATTTCCCGTTGTACTATCAAAACGAGCAAATAAAACGTCTTGACCTTCATTTGTATTTGTAATATTAATAGTTTGTGAACCCCAAGTAAAATTAGTACCAAAACCCCATCCCGTATATGCAATCTCACCACCATTATATTTTATTGCTCCAAAGTCATTTGCATTTGTATTTGATTTTGTTGCCCATATATAATTTGTGCCAGTTGAATTTATTTTCATAATATATGGATAACTACCACCTGCAGAATTGCTATACCCTAATATACTGTCGTAATTAAAAGGTGCAATTCGTCCACTTAAGTATATGTTATTTGAAGAATCAAAATCTACACCATAAAACCGCATAGCGCTTGCTGTAGAATTAGTATTTTCAATTTTCCATTGATACTGCCCCAAATTATCATAACAAATTAATGCCGCAGAATTAACTATTGACAGACCATTAATCGAAAAAGTCCCTCCAGAATTAACTTTTCTATAAGTCATATAAAAATATCCATTATATGGGTTTCTATAATAATTTGCTACAACTGGATAATTATTTTGAACAGTTCCTAATTGTATTGCTTCCATAAAAGTTCCATCTGGATAATATTTTAATACATAAGGAGTCTCTGGATCTGGATTACTATTTGTAAAAGCTCCATCTGCATAAATGCCTGGTGGCAACCAGACTGACCAATAAATGATATCATTATGTATTTCAACATTATAACTGGCTGTATAAGCTCCAGCTAGAGAGGGAGTTGTGGGCAACTGCGGACGTTTTACATATTGTATAATTCCATTAGTATCAAATTTAGCTAAGAAAATTAATGTACAAGCAGAATCTGTATTAATAAACTCGTATTCATCATCTATTCTTGCATAATAAAAATTTCCTGCTCCACCACCATTACAAGTGGCAACATTTCCCGCTACATAAACATTATCTTGGCTGTCTACCTGAACAGCATTAATATTTTCAGTACCATTACCACCTATAATTTTACTCCACCTATAAGTACCATTGCAACTAAAACTAGCCAATACTACATCACTAGGAGTTGAATAGCCGTAGGTAGCTTTAGAGTTACCGTCTATTTCAACATCACTTCCTCTAACTCTAGATAATATATAAATATTATTTTGACTATCCGTAACCATACTATACACTTGCTCTTGTGTATATGTATCGGCCGTTCCTGTTCCGCCTCCTTCTTTGATCCATTGCCAATCTTGTGCTCTAGAAAAAGTACCTATCAATAAAAATAGTAGTAGTTTTATTTTCATAACGTTTTATAAGTTTTACTAAGATACTTTTTTTAGAATTGGTTGCGTAAAAACTTAACTAATTTGTTCTCAATACGCTTCGCTATTAGAACTGACGGAACAAAATGTTACTTTTCTCGAACTGCATATTTAAAACTGAAATCCGTCACTTCGAGTAAATTTTGAAAAAATTGTATCAAGAAGTCGCGAAAAAATAGTTCTCGATACGCTTCGCTACTCGAACTGACGATATGGAGTATTACTTTTTCTGAAACTGACGAAAACAAAAAATCCCGCCAAAAGCGGGATTTTTTCTATTCTCTATATTCTATTTTCTTTTATCTAAAAGAAACTATAAATCAAATTTAATTCCTTGTGCTAAAGGTAATTGATCAGAATAGTTAACTGTGTTGGTTTGTCTTCTCATGTATACTTTCCAAGCATCTGAACCTGATTCACGTCCACCACCAGTTTCTTTTTCTCCACCAAAAGCACCACCAATTTCAGCACCAGAAGTTCCAATATTTACATTTGCAATTCCACAATCTGAACCTGCAAATGATAAGAATTTCTCTGCTTCTTTCATGCTGTTTGTCATGATAGATGAAGATAAACCTTGAGCTACACCATTTTGTATCTCAATGGCATTTTCAACTTCTCCACTATATTTCATTAAGTATAAAATTGGTGCGAAAGTTTCGTGTTGTACAATTTCAAAATGATTTTCAGCTTCAATAATTGCTGGTTTTACATAACAACCACTTTCGTATCCTTCTCCTTCTAAAACACCACCTTCAACTAATACTTTTCCGCCTTCCGCTTTGGCTTTTTCAATAGCCGCTAAATATGTATTTACCGCATCTTTATCGATAAGCGGACCTACATGGTTTTTCTCATCTAAAGGATTTCCAATTTTAATTTGCTTGTAAGCCCCAACAATTGCATCGCGAACGGTATCATAAACCGATTCGTGAATAATTAAACGTCGCGTAGAAGTACAACGTTGTCCGCAAGTTCCTACTGCTCCAAAAACTGCTCCAGGAACCACTACTTTTAAATCAGCTGTTGGTGTAATGATAATGGCATTGTTTCCACCTAATTCTAATAATGATTTCCCGAAACGTTCTGCAACCTTAGCACCAACAATTCTACCCATTCTTGTAGAACCTGTAGCAGATACTAAAGGAATACGCGTATCTGTAGTAATCATTTCACCTACTCTATAATCTCCGTTTACAATACAAGAAATACCTTCTGGTAAACCATTAGCTTTTAAAATATCGGCAATAATATTTTGGCAAGCAACAGAACATAAAGGTGCTTTTTCTGAAGCTTTCCATACACAAACGTCACCACAAATCCATGCTAAAGCGGTGTTCCAAGACCAAACAGCCACTGGGAAGTTGAATGCAGAAATAATTCCAACCACTCCAATTGGGTGCCATTGCTCACGCATAACGTGTCCTGGACGCTCTGATGGAATTACTTGTCCGTTTAACTGACGAGATAAACCTACAGCAAAATCACAGATATCGATCATTTCTTGAACTTCTCCGTAACCTTCTTGTAGTGATTTTCCCATTTCGTAAGAAACTAATTTCCCAAGAGGTTCTTTTAATTCTCTTAATTTATTCCCAAACTGACGCACAATTTCTCCGCGTTGAGGAGCTGGCATCGCTCTAAACGTTTTAAAAGCTTCAGTTGCTTTTTGCATTACTCTTTCATAATCTTCAGCAGTTGTCGCTTTAACTTTTCCAATTAATTGACCATCAACTGGAGAATAACTTTCGATAATTTCTCCATTTGAAAACCACTCACTTCCTGTAGAAGTACCTTCATTTAACTCTTTAATACCTAACAATTGTAAGGCTTCTTTCATCCCAAATTGTTCAGCAACTGACGATTGTGTTATTGTTGACATTTTAACTTTTTAATTTCTAATTGTTATATAATACAAATGTATAAAATTTTATTATTCTTTAAAGTAACAAGATTTACTTAATAAATTTTTTATCTACCTCCATAATTTCACCACATTTTTGACAAGTTCGCAATTTTTCGGAACTGTAAAAATCTTTAAAGTGAGGCAAAAAATCTTTTTCTATGTTGTGTAACTCAAAATACACTTCGTGCAAAGGGTTGTTACAATTATCGCAAAACCAAAGTAAACCATCATTAAAACCTTTACCTGCTCTTTTACGCTCTATAACTAATCCAACTGAACCTTCTGTTCTTGCTGGAGAATGTGGCACTTTTGCAGGATGCAAATACATATCACCAGCACTTAACTTCATGGCTTTTTTCTTTCCATTCTCTTGAATGTAAACTGTTATTTCACCTTGTAGTTGATAAAATAATTCTTCTGTTTCGTTATAATGGTAATCTTTTCGTGCATTGGGTCCTCCAACAATCATTACAATATAATCTTCAGATTCTATGTAAAGGTTTTTATTTGAAACTGGAGGTTGTAATAAATGCTTATTTTCTTCAATCCATTTTTGAAGATTGAAAGGCTTCGCTATAGACATAATATTTTTTTATAAAAATACAAAGAAAAAAGGTTAGCCTAAATTTTGACTAACCTTTTCTTATAATTATTTATACTCTTTAATTAAGTAAACATATACTGGGAAGTGATCACTATAACCCGGAACTCCGTTTGAATTACGTTTTGGATATCCTTTCCATGGACCTTCATTTTGAATTAAATAAGGCTTAATGAATCTACCAGCTTTCCAATATGTCCAAGTAGTAAATTCTTTTTTCTCATATTTCTCTTTTCTTACTAAAGGTTCAGAAAGCATGATTTGATCGAATAAATTCCAAGCATCTCTATATCCTAAAGTTCCTTCACCATTTTTATACATTTTCTCCATAGGGTTATACATACCAAATGGTTTGATGTCTTCTTTATTTGCAACAGTACCAATTTCCTTTTTAACACTTTTATTAACTGGGTCATCATTTAAATCTCCCATTGTAATAATGTTTGCATTAGGATTAATTGCGTATAATGAATCGATAATCTTGCGATTTAATTTACCAGCTGCTTCACGATATGGACTACTTCTTTTTTCTCCACCAGAACGAGATGGCCAGTGATTCACAATAAAACTAATTTCTTCACCATCTAATAATCCTGTTACTAATAACTGATCACGAGTGTAAACTCTTTTAGATTTACCTTCAGCTTTAGCATGATCATCATCAGCTTCGTTAGTCTCTTCAGCTTTTCCTTTTTTACTATCTAACATATCAGAAGTAATATATAAAGGAATGTTTGTATAAGATGTAGGTGTAAAATGCTTTGGTTGATACAGAAAACCAACGTCAATCCCTCTTTTATCTGGTGAATCAAAATGAACAATCTGATATCCTAAATCTTTGATTTTTGGATTTCTAACTAAGTCTTCTAAAACCCCTCTATTTTCAATTTCACATGTTCCTATTATAGTAGGTGCACTTTTTTGAACATCACTTGTTCCTAATTCAGAAATTACACGAGCTAAATTATCTAGCTTTTTATTGTAATTTTTTGACGTCCATCCTTTTACAGGAAGATACTCTTCGTCATAATTTGGACCTTTTATAGTATCAAAAAGGTTTTCAAAGTTATAAAATGCAACCGTGTGCAATTTATATTTTTTCTCTTGCGCTATTGAATTAATCGCAATAAAAACGGCCAAAACAAGGCCAAATTGTTTAAATTTCATAATGAGAATGTTATGTTATTGTCAACTTTAAAACAAATTGGGTGCCAAAGGTATAAAATAATAACAAAAGTTGTACATTTGTGGGCTGTTAAGATTTTAACACTTAACAATTAATTTAATATTAATTATTTAATCTGTTTATGAAGAAACTTTTATTCAGTGCTATTTTGACCCTTGTAAGCTTAACAATGCTTGCACAACAAAATCCTGCGCTAAAAGGTAAAGTGGTTGATTCTAAATCACAAAAACCATTACAAAATGTAGTGGCAACTATTCAAAGCACTAACACTTCAGTTGTAACTGGAGTAGATGGTTCATTTGTTATTCAAGAATTTCCAAATGACCAACCTGTATTAGAAATTACTTACACAGGTTACAAATCTCAAACTTATGTTTTAGAACCAGTAAAAGGAGAAACTTTAGATTTAGGAGTTTTATCTTTAGAAGAAGATATTACGTCTGAGTTACAACTAAGTTTGGTTACTATTACGGAAAATGATTTAGGAGACGAAAATACAGGTTCTGAGAGTACATCAGGACTTTTACAAGCTTCTAGAGACACTTACCAACAAGCTGCTGCTTTTAACTGGGGACAAGCACGATTTAGAATTAGAGGTTTGGATAATCAATACGGAACTACAATGATCAATGGTATCGTAATGAACAAACTTTATGACGGTAGACCACAATGGAGCAATTGGGGCGGTTTAAATGATGCTACTCGTAACCAAGAATTTACAATGGGGTCAGCTCCTTCAGATTACACATTTGGAGGAATACTTGGAACACAAGAAATTAACACGAGAGCGTCTCATTACAGACCAGGGACAAGAATTTCAATGTCTGGAACCAATACAAATTACAATTGGAGAACTATGGGAACTCATGCATCAGGCTTTAATAAAAAGGGTTGGGCATTTGTAGTTTCTGCATCAAGAAGATGGGCAAAAGAAGGCTACTTTGAAGGAACTGATTACAGTGCGAATTCTTTATTTGCTTCAGTTGAGAAGAAATTTAATGACAAACATAGTTTAAACTTTACTTCAATTTATGCACAAAATAGTAGAGGTAAAAACTCACCTAATACTAAAGAAGTAACAGACTTAATGGGTATAGATTATAATTCTTATTGGGGATGGCAAGATGGTAAAAAACGTAACTCAAGAGAAAAAAACATAGAAGAACCTATAAACATGTTGTCTCACTATTGGAAAATAAGTGAAAAAACATCGTTAAATACAAATATTGCATACCAGACAGGTAAAATTGGAAATTCAAGAATCGATTACCAAGGGGTTCCAAATCCTGATCCTACATACTACAGAAATTTACCTAGTTATTTTCTTTCTTTATATGAAAACGACCCAGCTGTTGTATCGGCTCAAAATCCTTCGGCATATTTACCAGGTGGTTTAGGCGGACTTTATACACCGGATTTACTTGGTGCATACAATGCAGAATTCTACAAACAGCAACAAATAGATTGGCAAAAACTTTACGATACAAACAAAGCTGCAGGAAGAAGTGTTTATGTGTTATATGAAGACAGAACAGATGACAAATTATGGAATGCCAATACTATTCTAAATAGTGTATTATCTGATAATATTGTTTTAAATGCAGCTGTTAACTATAAGAATTTAAGATCTCACAATTTCCAATACATGTTGGATTTGCTTGGAGGAGATTATTTCCTAGATGTTGATAATTTTGGAACAAATGCAGATCAACAACAATCTAACTTGAATAATCCAAATAGACAAGTAAGAGAAGGTGATAAATATGGTTACAATTACAAATTGAATGCTAATGTTATTGATGCTTTTACTCAATTCAAATTTAAGTATAAAAAAATTGATTTTTATTTAGCACAACAATTCTCAAGATCTGAGTATCAAAGAGAAGGTCTTTACAGAAATGGATATTATCCAACTAACTCTTACGGCAAAAGTAAAAAAGTTGAATTTGATAATTTTGGATTTAAAGGTGGTTTAACTTACAAAATTAATGGCCGTCATTTAATTGACTTTAATGCAATTTACATGAGTAAAGCTCCTGACTTAAGAAGCTCTTTTTCTAATGCTAGAGTAAATAACAATGTAACTGTAGACTTAAAAAGTGAAACACTTTCAAATGTTGATTTAAGCTACATAATTAGAGCTCCAAAATTTAAATCAAGATTAACTGGTTTCTTCTCTCAACAAAAAGATGTAACAGAAGTTAGCTTCTTTTTCTCTGAAGGTACAGTAGAAGATTTCTCAGGAGAAGGAGACACTAATGCTTTTGTTAATGAAGTTGTTACTGGTTTAGACAAAAGTAATTATGGACTAGAATTAGGGTTAGAATATCAAATTACTTCTACAATTAAAGCTATGGCATCTGCTACTTATGCAGAATATATATATTCAAACAACCCTAATGTTTATTTATCTGTTGATAATCAAGGTTCTGCAACAAATACTAATACAGCAAGAAGCTATGGAAAAGCTTATTTAAAAGACTATCACTTACCTGGTGTTGCTAATAATGCCGCTTCAATTGGATTAGAATATCGCGACCCTAAATTCTGGTGGGTTGGGGTAAACTACAACTATCTAAGTGGGTCATACTTAGATATTTCTCCTTTGCTAAGAACTAATAACTTCCTTAAAGACCCAACAAGTTATAGTGGAAGTGCATTTCCTGAGATAACTCAAGATAGATTAAGACAATTATTAAAACAAGAACAACTTGACGATATTTATTTATTAAATTTACAAGGAGGTAAATCTTGGAGAATAAGCAATAAAAACAGAAATACGTTTGGTTTCTTCGCCTCTATTAATAATGTCTTAGACAAGCGTTATAAAACTGGTGGTTATGAACAAGCAAGAAACGCTAATTATAGAGAACTTAACCAAGATGTGTCAAGTGGAAATCCTGCTTTCGCTCCAAAGTATTTTTATGGATACGGAAGAACTTATTTTGTTAACTTTTACATTAATTTCTAAAAAAATAGCATAACAATATGAAAAAAACAATTTTTAAAACAGCAATTTTAATCGCATCTGTATCTTTATTTACAGCGTGTGTTAATGGTGATGATTATGACACACCATCATTAGAATGTAATGAAACTTCCCTTGTTAAAAACTTAGAAGTATCGGCAATCCCTTTCAGTTCTACAATTACACAATACACTGATGAGGATATTGTTGAAGCATATGTAACCTCAAGTGATAGAGATGGGAATTTCTTTAAATCTATTTCGATGCAAACTTTAGACGGAAGTGATGCATTTAGTATTTCAGTTGATGTAAATGCTACTTTCGTAAATTTTGAGCCAGGCAGAAAAGTATTGTTAAATTTAAAAGATTTATATTTGTTAAATAATGTAAGTGGATTTGGAAATGGTGGTAAAGTAATCGGATCACTTTATATCTCACCTACAAACGGATCTGTTTCAATTGGAAGAATTCCTCAAGCTCAATATTTAACCGCATTAAACAGAAGTTGTACAGTTGTAGATGAAGATCAACTTGTACAAACTGTAACTATTGCTCAAGCTACTTCTAGCGATGCTTATTTAAATAAATTGATTGAAATCGAAAATGTACAATTCAACAACTCTTCAATCAATACTACATATTATGACCAGTATAACGCTATAGGTGGTTCGACTAATCATACAATAGAAGATGCAGATGGTAATTCAATGATTTTTAGAACTAGTAGCTATGCTACATTTGCACACCATAATGTTGCTGAAGGAAATGGTAAAATAAGAGGTGTTATCACAAAATATGGTAACGATTATCAATTCTTTGCTAGATATGAAAGTGATATTATGTTAGACAACCCAAGAATTGTTCCTTTATTTGAAGAATCTTTCACATCTAATTGGAATAATTGGACAAAATATAGTGTTGTTGGAGCTCAAGTTTGGACGTTAGACACACAATATGGTAACCCAGGAAATTGTGCTAAAATGTCTGGTTATTCTGGTGGAAATCAAAACAATGAGGACTGGTTAATTTCTCCTTCAATCGACTTAACATCAATTACTACGGCAAGTTTAAAATTTGATACTTCTAGTAAATTTGCAGGTAACCTATTAGAAGTTTACATTTCAACTGATTATGTTTCTGGCGATCCAAATGCTGCTACTTGGACACAATTAACTGGTTTTAATTTGGACACAAATACTGGCTCTTATATTTGGACTGCTTCTGGTGCAATTGATATTTCAACTTTTGCAGGAAACAATGTTTATTTAGGTTTCAAATATACTTCAACTACTTCAGCGGCTACAACTTGGGAAGTTGACAACGTAAAAATTGAAGGACAATAATTCTATATACTAATGAAAAATAAAATTTTAATTTTTTTACTATCGTTTATTACTTTATCAATAACATCATGTGATAACAATGATGAGACAAAAGAAATAAACAATAAAAAAAATCCTATAGAAGGTAAATGGACAATTCAACAAATTGGTGAAATTCAAATAATTAATAGCACAAATATTGTTGTATATGAAGATTATCAATCAAGTGGAAACTGTGAAAACGATTTTTATATCTTCAATACAGATTTTACATATTCTTTTAATGAAGTCTTAGATTCAAACAACTGTACTCCAACAGAAGTTGAAGTTGGTGAATACGAAATTGGAGAAGATACAATTACGTTATATTACTCTGTAGAAGAAAATGGTTCAACTGTAGATTATCAATCTAGTGCAACTGTTATTAATTTAACTTATGAAACTATGGAATTAGCGTTAGGTAATGATACTAATGGAGTTTCTTTTTTAAAGTTATCAAAACAGTAATAAAACAATAGATTTAAAAATAAAAACCCCGCAAATGCGGGGTTTTTATTTTTTATAAAGTTCCTAAAATCTTAATTTTTTTTGAAGTTGAAATGCCTCCAGGATTACAACCAAGTTGACCTTCTGGAATTTCAATATTTAAATTTTTATAATATTCTGCCCAAACATTGAAAAATTCTTTAGAATTTGGAGCCTTAAATGTCATGGGATACAAAACAAAGAATGGCTCTTTATTCGCTTCTTTAAAACAATCATAAATCAACTCTGAGCAATAATACTTTCCATTATTGTAAATATATTCATTATCGTAGGGTACTCCTAACTGATTCTTACCAAATGAAACTGCTTCTGGAATTAATTTTTTAAAACGCTTCTTTACTCTTCCTACATACATTGGCAAATCAGTATAAGAAGTAAAAGTTTGATAAGGTGTTAATTTAACGCTATTTCCCGATGCTTCCAACACAAAAACACTATCATTCTCAATAACAACCATTCCCATGTGGTTAAAATCTATTCCTTTGTAGCCTTCTGTTACCTGATTAATTGCTTCACATAATTCGCCACAATTCATCGATTGAAAAATTAAATCACCCGTTTTCAATTCAATCTTTTGTGCTAAAACTATGTTAGCAAAAAGTAAAGCAGCTGTGATAAACTTACGATTCATTAGCAATCATTTCTTCAAACTCCGTGGGACTCATTGAATTCTCGACATTGTAATCACCAATTTTAGTCCTTCTTAAAACAGTTAAATGTCCACCCGAATTTAACGCTTGTCCGAAATCGTGAGCTAACGAACGGATATACGTTCCTTTACTACAAGTTACTCTAAAATCGACTTCTGGAAGGTCAATTCGAGTTAATTCAAACTCGTAAATCGTAGTTTTTCTTGCTTCTATTTCCACCTCTTCACCAGCACGAGCATGCTCATACAAACGCTTTCCATCCTTTTTTATTGCTGAAAAGACAGGTGGCTTTTGCATAATTTCACCTGTAAATTGTTGTAAAGTTTCTTTAAGCAATTCTGTTGTGATATGTTCCGTTGGAAAAGTTTTATCTATTTCAGTTTCTAAATCATAAGAAGGTGTAGTTGCCCCTAATTTAATTGTTCCAATGTATTCTTTTTCTTGCGCTTGAATTTCATTGATACTTTTGGTAAACTTTCCTGTGCAAATAATTAACAATCCTGTTGCTAATGGATCTAAAGTTCCTGCATGACCTATTTTAAACCGCTTCGGCAAATTGAATTTACGCTTTAAAACAAACTTTAACTTATTCACTGCTTGAAACGAACTCCAAGTAAGTGGTTTGTCGATTAGGATAACTTTTCCGTTTGTAAAATCTTCGGCTTGCATATTAGATTACCGTTAATTTTTGAATAAAGAAATGAATTAAAAGAATAGCAATTCCAGCAATAATACGGTAATAACCAAATAATTTAAATCCATGCTTTTGTAAAAAACCAATGAATGATTTAATCGCAATCATGGCTACAATAAAACCAACAACATTACCAATAATTAATAAGTTTACTTGGTCGTTTGTTAATTCAAATCCTGCTTTATAATAATCATAAGATTTCTTAACGGTTGCACCAAGCATTGTGGGTATGGCTAAAAAAAACGAAAATTCAGCAGCGGTTGTTCGTGATAATTTTTGCGACATTCCTCCTGCAATACTTGCTCCACTTCTTGAAACACCTGGAATCATCGCTAGACATTGAAATAATCCAATTTTAAAAGCAGTTGCATAAGAAATTTGTGTTCCTTCTGCATTTCCAAACCAATCGTCGATTTTTAAAAGTAAAATTCCACCAATAATTAGAGAAATTGCGACTGTAATTGGATTTTCAAGTAAACTATCAATAAAATCACTTAACAATAATCCGAAGAAAACTGCAGGAATAAAAGCAACAAATAGTTTATAATAAAAATCTAAACTTTGAAAGAACCTTTTAAAGTATAAAACAACTACCGAAAGAATAGTTCCCAATTGAATTACTATTGTGAATAATTTTGTAAAATCGTCTTGAGCAATTCCAAAAAATGAAGAAGCAATAATCATATGCCCAGTTGAAGAAACTGGTAGAAATTCAGTTATTCCTTCAATAATAGCAAGAATAATAGCTTGAAGTGTATTCATGTTTTAGTGATTCGTTATTAGTAAAGAGTAATTAACGTTTAATAAAAAACTAATTACTATTATCTTTTTACTATTTACTACTGTTATCTTTTTTAAAAATAGAATAAATAACTACAATAAAACCTGATACAACTACTATTGGAGCTAAACGAATTCTTCTAAAACTAAAAATTTCATCGCTAAAAACGTTTGGATCATCACTTCCTCCTCCACTCATTAAAATAAATCCAAAAGCTATAAGCACCAATCCTATTAATAGGAAGGTATAATTAGACTTACCAAATAAAAATTCTTCGTTGTTATTATTGTTTTTCATAATTTGAAATCAAAATCTTTAAAAATTAATATAAATCGTCTGTTCTTAAATTTAAGAAACGTTGTGTAGCAAAAAAAGTACTAATCCAAGTGATTAATATTCCTACCAATAAAACTCCACCAAAAACTATTCCTAGTGAAACATAATCTTTTGCCAAATGTAATTGCGGAAGCAGTCCATCAACATAACTTACTAGAGCTATCAAGGCAATTATGGCTAATACAGAACCTGTTAAGCCCAATTTAATACTTCTCCAAATGAATGGCTTTCTGATAAACGATTTTGTAGCACCTACCATTTGCATCGTTTTAATTGTAAAACGGTGTGAATAAATCGACAAACGCATAGAACTATTAATTAGCAACATCGCAATTAATGCAAAAAAGCCACTAATAATTAAGATCCAAAAACTTATTTTTTTTATGTTATTATTTACTAAGTCTACCAAAGTCTTATCATAAATGATTTCAGATACAAACTCGTTTTTCTTAATTCCGCTTTCAATTTTTTTAATACTATCTGCTACAACATAATCTCCTTTCAGGTTGATATCGAAAGAATTTTGAAGCGGATTGAACCCTAAAAACTCCATAAAGTCTTTACCTACAATATCTACATTGTTTTTAGCAGCACTATCTTTATGAACAAATGCATATTCTTTTATATAACGTGCATTTTTTAAATCGGTATCGAAAGCATTTAAAATACTATCATTTGCCTCATTCTTAAAAAAAACAGTCATTGGAATATCTTCTTTAAAATCATTCGTTATCTTTTTAGAGTTAATAACAAACAAGCCTAGAGCTCCTAGTAAAAAAAGCACTAAAAAAATACTTAAAACAACTGAAAAATAAGATGAGATTAAACGTCTTTTTTGATATTGTTCAAAAGATGAAGCCATATATTGTAAATTATTCGGTAAAAATAATAAGAAATTCCCTATCTACAGAATATAACGTATAAAGTTTTGGTTTTCGTACAATAAACGTAAATTTGTGACTTAATTTTTAAGTTAATAGTTATTTGTTTATGGTTTATTATCAACAATAAACTACAAACTAGAAGCAACAAACAAACGAATGAAATACCATCACGAAAAAATCGAAGCCAAATGGCAACAATATTGGGCAGAAAACCAAACGTTTAAAGCTGAAAACAATAGCGAATTACCGAAGTATTATGTGTTAGATATGTTTCCTTATCCATCAGGAGCAGGTTTACATGTTGGGCATCCACTAGGCTACATTGCTTCTGATATTGTAGCGCGTTATAAAAGACATCAAGGATTCAATGTTTTACATCCACAAGGTTATGATTCTTTTGGATTACCAGCAGAACAATATGCAATTCAAACAGGACAACATCCAGAAAAAACAACAAAAGAAAATATTGCGCGTTACCGTGAGCAATTAGATAAAATTGGTTTTTCATTCGATTGGAGTCGTGAAGTGCGTACTTCAAATCCTGATTATTACAAATGGACACAATGGATTTTTATCCAATTGTTCAATTCGTGGTACAACAACGATACCAACCAAGCGGAAGATATCGCTACGTTAGTAGAAAAGTTCCATGCGGAAGGAAACGCAAATGTAAATGCAGTTTGCGATGATAACATTGCGCCATTTACAGCAGCTGAATGGAATGCATCTTCTTCTGAACAACAACAAAAAATCTTATTACAATATAGATTAACGTATCTAGCTGAAACAGAAGTAAACTGGTGTCCGGCTTTAGGAACTGTTTTAGCAAATGACGAAATCGTAAACGGTGTTTCAGAACGTGGTGGACATCCTGTTATTCGTAAAAAAATGACGCAATGGTCAATGCGAATTTCAGCTTATGCAGAACGTTTGTTACAAGGTTTAGAAACGATTGATTGGAGTGAATCAATTAAAGAATCGCAACGTAACTGGATTGGGAAATCGGTTGGTGCTGCGGTTACTTTCAAAGTAAAAAATCACGATGCGGTTATTGATGTTTTCACAACGCGTCCTGATACAATTTTTGGTGTTACGTTTATGACGTTAGCTCCAGAGCACGAATTGGTTGCCCAAATTACAACTCCAGAACAAAAAGCAGCAGTTGAAGCGTATATTGAAGCTACTGCAAAGCGTTCAGAAAGAGAGCGTATGGCTGATGTAAAAACCATTTCAGGTGTGTTTACAGGAGCGTATGCAGAACATCCATTTACAAAAGAACCTATTCCAATTTGGATTGGCGATTATGTTTTAGCGGGTTACGGAACGGGTGCTGTTATGGCGGTTCCTTGTGGTGATGAGCGTGATTATGCTTTCGCAAATTTCTTCAAAGGAACAAACGGAATGCCTGCGATAAAAAATATTTTCAATCAAGATATTTCTGAAGCAGCTTTTGGTGAAAAAGGTGGTTTCGAACTAGTAGAGTCTGATTTCTTAAACGGATTGGATTACAAAAACGGAACTAAAAAAGTTATCGAAGAGTTAGAAAAAATAGGAGCAGGAAAAGCAAAAGTAAATTACCGTTTACGCGATGCGGTTTTCTCTCGCCAAAGATATTGGGGTGAACCTTTCCCGGTTTACTACGTAAATGGTTTGCCACAAATGATTGACAAAAAACACTTTCCAATTGTTTTACCAGAAGTTGAAAAATACTTACCAACAGAAGACGGTCAACCGCCATTAGGAAATGCAACGGTTTGGGCTTGGGATACGGAGAAAAATGCAGTAGTTAGCAATGATTTAATTGATAACACAAAAGTTTTCCCATTAGAATTAAACACCATGCCAGGTTGGGCAGGTTCGTCTTGGTATTGGATGCGTTATATGGATGCAAAAAATGAAAATGATTTTGCAAGCGAAGACGCATTAAAATATTGGGAAAATGTAGATTTATATATTGGAGGAAGTGAGCACGCAACTGGACATTTATTGTATTCTCGTTTTTGGAACAAATTCTTAAAAGACAGAGGTTTCGCACCAACAGAAGAGCCATTCAAAAAATTAATCAATCAAGGAATGATTTTGGGAATGAGTGCTTTTGTTTACAGAAGTGAAGATTCAAAAACATTATATTCTAAAGGATTAATTAAAGATAAAAATGTTCATCCAATTCACGTTGATTTATCGTGTATTAATGACATCACCAACGAATTAGATATTGAAAAATTCAAAGCACATCCTTTATATTCAGATTATAAAAACGCTGAATTTGTGTTAGAAGATGGAAAATACATTGTAGGTCGTGAGGTTGAAAAAATGTCGAAATCGAAATACAATGTAGTAAACCCAGATGATATTTGTGAAGAATACGGTGCCGATACCTTACGTTTATATGAAATGTTCTTAGGACCATTAGAACAAGCAAAACCTTGGAATACTGCTGGTATTACTGGGGTTTCTGGTTTCTTGAAAAAGTTATGGCGTTTGTATTTTGATGATAATGGATCTGTTGTAAAAGAAGACGAACCAACGGCTGACATGTACAAATCGTTACACAAAACCATTAAAAAAGTAACAGAAGATATCGAGAATTTCTCGTTTAATACTTCGGTTTCACAGTTTATGATTTGTGTAAACGAATTATCGCAATTAAAATGCAATCACAGAGCTATTTTAGAGCCGTTAGCGGTTTTAGTTTCGCCTTATGCGCCTCACATTGCTGAAGAATTATGGAGTACTTTAGGTCATGAAGGTTCAATTGCAACCGTTGCTTTTCCAAAATTTGAAGAAAAATATTTAGTGGAATCGGAGAAAGAATATCCAGTTTCATTCAACGGAAAGATGCGTTTTACAATTAAATTACCTTTAGATTTAACGGCAGCTCAAATTGAAGAAATTGTAATGGCTGATGAAAGAACACAAAATCAATTACAAGGAAGAACACCTAATAAAGTAATCATCGTTCCGGGGAAGATTATTAATTTGGTGGGATAATTTCTTCCAGAAACAAAATATCTAAAAACAAATCTTTACGAAAATCCTATCAAAATTGATAGGATTTTTTTATAAAATCACTTTTTGTTACATAAAATCTGTATCAAATGTTAAAATATTGATTTTTAATTACTTAATATTAGGTTTTATATTTTATTTTTTTCTATATTTAAAAACCAAAATAAATTTTGGCTGTACTATAGAAAAAATCTACTAGTTTAATTAACCCCAAATCAATTAACTATGGAGAGCACCTTTAAAAAATTAGCTTTATTGTGGCTATTGGTTATTGCAAATATTTTAACCTCTCAGTCACAAGAAATGAACGTAACTTCAACAAAAAACCATCAAAAGTTAATGTCAAGCTTTGTTTCATTGTTAGACCAATCCTCTAACTATAAAAATTTTAAAGTTATCGATAGATCGGGAATTTCAAGTTTCCAAAGCGATTTAAATAGTTTTATCTCCTCGGTACAAAATTTTACAAATCAAAATAAGTTACAAATTCAAGAAAAGAATAATCGCATTTCTTCATTAGAAAATGAATTAGCTGAGTTAAAAGA